>CALHCJ010000200.1 GCA_937936275.1 uncultured Flavobacteriaceae bacterium | reverse complement strand
GACAAAAAGTTTACATAATAGTTGTTTCGACTTGTTCATTTTTTGATGTGTTTAATTCGTTTAACTTCTTTTTTAACTTTTGTAATAATTGTAATCTCAATTGTAAATTCTGAATTAAGGCAGAAATAGTTTGATCATTAGGCCCCATTTCATTCAATTCAGTATTTAGTTTTTTGTATTCTATGTTTAGATCAGCTAGTTGTTGCATATAACTATCCACCAAACCTCTATTTTCGTCTGAAACCTTGAGCTTAGATAGTTCAAGATTAATATTAGCGACATAATAATTTTCTACTTTTTTAAGATCAGGAGACAAATCACCTAAAGAAATTCCTTTTGAATTTTCAATTTGGTCTGCCTTTTCAACAATTTTAGTTTCAGAAATAGCTTTTGTATTCAATTGTTTAAATCCGAGATATCCTAAAGTTGCTAAAATCAATATAGCAGCTGCAATCTTTAGAAGATAAAAAGGTCTCTTTTTAGCTTTCGGGAGCTTCTCTTCCAATAATTCTAAAAATCGAGCTTCATGACCCTGTTTGGGCTGATACTTTTGTTGCTCTCGATCTTTTTTAAATAAATCTCTAAGATCCTGTTGCATATCCTTTTTCCTTTAATATTTGTTTTAAGAGACCTTTTCCTCTTAATAATCTTGTTCTACAATTCGATGGTGTTATCGCTAAAACCTGAGAAATTTCGTTGTGATCAAAACCTTCTATTAAAAACATCATCACTACATATTTATATTTCTCAGGCAATACATTAATCGCTTCTTTGACCTTTTCAAGTGTAACCATTTCATCAACCTCCCAATCGTCATCTGCCTCAATACTCATATAACTTTCATCTAATTCTATCAACTTTTGACGTTTAGATTTTAAGAAATCAATACTCTTATTTACTACAATACGTTTCAACCACGCTCCGAATGTTACTTCTCCTTTAAACTGATCAATTTTTTGAAATGCTTTTATGAAAGATTCTTGCATTACATCTTCCGCATCATCAGAATTTTTCAAAAATCGCATGGCTACACAAAACATCCCGTCGCAGTATTGTTTGTAAAGCTTTAATTGCGCTTTACGGTTGTTGGCTTTACATTCTTCTACAATATCAATTTGAAACATTTGGCCCGTTTCGTTGTTGGTTTGTTGTTTTTAAAAAGGGAACTCACACTAAAGACGAGTAAAAAATGATGATGTTGCAAAAAACATTTAATTTTATAAAATTCATTGAAATTTTTAATCCTCAAAAACATCGTTATCCTTTAAATTTACGTAGATGATAGGGAAAGAATCTTCAAAAAGCGCACATATTTTAAATGAAACAAGTTACCCTTAGCACGCCGTTTATCACACTTATAGTGCTTGACTACGGTGCTATAATCCAAAAAATATTAGTAAAAGATAAAGAGGGAAGATCAAGAAATGTAGTTGTTGGTTATGATTTTCCAGAAGAATATTTAAAAGATGATACCTTTTTAGGCGCATGTGTTGGCAGGTACGCTGGGAGAATTTCTAATGGAGGTTTCGAACTTGAACGAGAGCGCTATGATTTGTACCAACAAAAAGGAGTGCATCTTCATGGTGGTAAGGTAGGTTTTGGAAAAAAATACTGGACTATTGAAGAAGTACATCATGGTCGACAGCCCTTCGTGACATTATCATACGATAGTAAACATTTAGAGGAAGGGTATCCGGGTAATTTAAAAGCCTCAGTAACCTATACCCTAATAAATAATGCTTTAATAATTACACATCAAGCTTCAACAGATCTTACCACGGTAGTAAACCTAACCAACCATTCTTATTTTAGACTCGATGATGAGAATTTGGTAAACAACTACAGCTTAAAGTTGAGCTGCACTAAAATGGTAGAAATGCTGGCTAATAAGTTACCAACAGGCAATGTAATTCCTGTGAAGCATACACCCTTTGATTTTACAGAGGGTAAATTAATTAATAGCGTAAGAATAGATACTCCGTTTGCTATTGATCCCAACACAGATATTGTTGCTAGAGCTTCCTCTGAAAAATCAGGTATTGCTATGGAGGTGAGTACCAACCAAAAAGCACTGGTAGTTTACACACCGCCTCATTTTCCTGCTATTTGTTTTGAAACGCAAAATTTTCCTGATGCTCCTAACCATAAAAACTTTCCTAGAAGTATACTCAGACCAGGTGAATTCTATAAAAACGAATCAAAGTATGTTTTTGATCTAATTTAAAACCGACACCTACAGGCATCGGTTTTATACGTTTCGAAATTGAGTGGTTTAAGCCTCTACCATAAGGTTTAAGTTCACGGTAATATTATCACGAGTTGCCTTGCTATAAGGGCATATTTCATGCGCCGCATTAATCAGTTTTTCTCCTGTCTTTTTATCTAAGCCCGGTAAAACAGAATCTAGGGTTACTTCAAGAAAGAAACCATCGTCTTCTTTATTGAAGTCAACGGTCGCCTTTACGCTAAACTCACCTAAATTTTTAATCTCATGATCTTTGGCTGCAGCTTCTATGGCTCCTGCAAAGCAAGTAGCATATGCGGCTGCAAATAGAACTTCAGGATTCGTTGATGAACCATCCATATTACCCTGAGCGTCTGGCATTTTAATAGGCAAATCTAATGCTCCATCTTCCGAAGTTACATGTCCGTTTCTTCCACCTGTATTCGTAGCTATCGATTTGAAAATTGTTTTCATAATTCTTTTATTTATTAGTGGGAAAGATAATTATTGTCGAAATAAAAGCTAAGTGCAGAAGATTAAAATAATATGAAAATAATCTTACGAGTTAAAGTTAATATTGATAGCATCTGTTTTAGTAATTTAGTAGGACTTTAAATGATCTAACAATGCGACTAAAAAAATGGCTCATCGGTTTTGGAATTGCGATTGCCGCCTTATTCCTTGTATTTAAATTTGTTGCTTGGCCTTATATGAAGGGAGAAACTAAAAAAATAAGTCCTCAAAAAACAGAAACTTATACCCAAAATGGTTTTGACTTAAAAGTAGCATATTCCAGCCCCAAGAAAAAGGGAAGGGTCATTTTCGGAGAATTGGTACCCTATAATGTTGTTTGGAGAACGGGAGCAAATGAACCCACAACCTTTACCACCGCATCTGATATTAAAATCATAGACAAAAAATTACCCGCCGGTTCATATTCTCTTTGGACTATTCCCAATAAAAACGCTTGGTCTGTTATTTTCAATAGTGAAATTCCTGAATGGGGAGTCACTTTGCTGAGTGGAGGTGCAAAAACTACTAGAAACGAAGCGTCAGATGTCGTCGTTGTTGAAGTACCCGCTAGATCGCTTTCTACCGAACAGGAGTCTTTAGCAATTTCGTTTGAAACTAAAGAGAATTTCTACCTCTCTCTATCTTGGGATCAAACTGAAATTCTTGTACCCCTAAATAAATAGATGGGTGGTAAAAAAAATAAAACCTTCAAAATCGATACAGAAACTTCAAAGCTTTCGGAAATCTATTCCTTCAGCTGAAGACCTTACTTTTGGTATTTTTGAAAATGATAAAACTTCATTAGCGAGAGCCATTACCTTGATCGAAAGTACTAGGAGTGATAATCTTGAAAAGGCAAATATTGTCATAGAAAAGTGCCTCTCAAAAAAGACCAATAGTATTCGCATTGGTATTACCGGTATTCCGGGTGTAGGAAAGAGTACGTTTATAGAAGCTTTTGGTAAGAAGCTGACCTCCCTTGGACAAAAAGTTGCTGTTTTGGCTGTAGACCCCTCCAGTACGCAAACAAAAGGAAGCATTCTGGGAGATAAGACCCGCATGCAAGAGTTGGTTAAAGATCCTAATGCTTTTATACGTCCATCTCCCTCTGGTATATCTTTGGGCGGTGTAACGCGTAAGACTAGAGAAACCATTATTCTATGTGAAGCTGCCGGATATGATGTTATTCTCATCGAAACTGTGGGTGTAGGTCAATCTGAAACCGCCGTGCATAGCATGGTCGACTTCTTCTTGTTATTAAAACTACCGGGAGCAGGAGATGAATTACAGGGCATTAAACGGGGTATTATTGAAATGGCAGACGCCATTGTTATCAATAAAGCAGATGGTGATAATATGAAACTAGCACGATCTGCCACTGTTGAATTTTCTCGAGCATTACACTTATACCCGCCTAAAGAAAATGGGTGGACTCCGAAAGTATTGAGTTGTTCTGCATTAGAACAAACGGGTTTGGAAGAAATCTGGCAAATGGTGACTGGTTATATTGACGAAAGTAAGAACTCCAATCAATTCGATTTGAAACGGCAAGAGCAAAATAAAAATTGGTTGCATCAAACTTTAGACGAGCAGTTAAGGAAACAATTCTATCAAAATAAAAAAATAGTAGCAAAACTAAAATCACTAGAGATTGATGTGATAAACGATAAAATTTCTCCATTTAGAGCCGCGGAAATATTACTTCAAATGCATCATAAATAAATACGCTAAATTTGCTTAGTAATATACCTTATCGATGCCAATCATTACAAATTCCTTGCTCTCTATAGTTGTTCCTTTTTACAATGAACAAGACAACGCAATACTTTTAACCGAGAAAATTCATGAAAGCTTAGCTGGTTACAACTACGAGATCATTTATATAGACGATTTCTCCACTGATAATACTAGAAAAGTGGTCAAAGCTATGAATGATCCTAAAGTCCATTTGATAGAGCTGAAAAAGAATTATGGTCAAAGTTTAGCCTTAGCAGCTGGTATTGATCACGCCCAAGGAGCATATATCATTACCATGGACGGTGATCTACAAAATGACCCTAGCGATATTCCAGAAATGTTAAGTTATGCTGTTCAAGAAGAGTATGATGTTGTCACTGGTATTCGCCAAAAACGTAAAGATTCGTTAGTCAAAAAAATTCCCTCTAAGATTGCCAATTTTCTGGTAAGACGTGTTACCAAACTGGATATTAAAGATAATGGTTGTGCTCTCAAAGTATTTACCAAAGATATTGCTAAAGATCTTAATCTTTATGGTGAGATGCACCGTTTTATAACACTCTTAGCTCATCTTGAAGGAGCCCAAATCAAACAAGTTCCTGTGAAGCATCATGCAAGACATGCTGGAGTCTCAAAATACGGCTTAGAGCGTGTTTTCAAAGTTGTTGCTGATATGATGCTTCTACTCTTTATTCGAAAGTATTTTCAACGACCAATTCACCTTTTTGGAATACTTGGGGTGTTGTTAATTATAATAGGAGTATTGATTAACATGTATTTACTTGTTGTCAAATTTGGTTTGGGAGAAGATATTGGAAATAGACCTTTGCTTATTTTCGGACTCATGTTCATTCTTGCAGGTATTCAACTTTTCACCATCGGTATTGTAATGGAATTGTTGATACGTACATATTACGAATCGCAGCAGAAAAGACCATATCGAATCAAAAAAATAATAGTAGGTGGCAAATCTGCGTAAGAAAGGTATTGCAGCCCTTAAGGTTATTGTAAGTGCAGCGCTACTCTATTTTATCTTCACAAAACTCAATGTTTCAGAAGTCTTTCAGACGGTCAAAATGGCTAACTTTTTGTACTTGGGTCTAGTCGTTATTCTTTTTATACTATCAAAGGTTATTGCTGCCTTTCGCTTGAACCTTTATTTTCATGAATTAAAAATTCACCTCACTCAGCGAAGCAATCTTAAGCTTTATCTGCTGGGGATGTTTTATAATCTATTTCTACCAGGGGGCATTGGTGGTGACGCATATAAAGGTTACGTGATTAAGAAAAAATTCGAAATCAATACCAAAAAAGTAGTTGCTGTATTAGTTTTAGATCGCCTGAGTGGCCTACTTCTATTGTTTGTTTATGCCTGTTTGCTTTCTTTATTTATTTCCAATGACATATTCAAAACCTATCAGTTTCTTGCCATGATCTTGCTTCCGCTTAGCGTTCTTACTTTTTGGTTTTTAAATAAAAAACTTTTCAAATATGTACTTCCGGTTTTTTGGAAATCTGTAGGATACTCAGCTTTTGTTCAGCTCTCTCAATTGATTTGTGTTTATCTGATAATGAAGGCTTTAAGAATTGAAATGAATACGGTTGCGTATCTTTTTATATTTTTAGTTTCGTCTATAGTATCTGTTATTCCATTGACTATTGGTGGCATCGGAAGTAGAGAACTTACTTTCTTTTATGGCGCATCATTATTAGGACTTAACGAAAATACTTCTGTTGGAATAAGTATGCTTTTCTTTATAATCACGGCGATCGTTTCACTTTTTGGAGTTATCTACCACTTTAAAGAAATAGAACTCAAAGTAAGACTTTAAATGCTTCAATAGATATGCACTAAATGCATGCGCTTTAATACCTTTTTTCTCGTTGCAGGGTCAAGAAATTTGCCTTGTAGTCGTGTAATGCGAAACTGCCTTTCGGTGAACTGACGGTCCCAATCATAGCCCATGTTTTGTAGTTCTTTCAATTGTAAATCATCAACATATACCCACACATCCTTTTGCCCTTTTAATTTCTTAATTGAAGTAATCTTTACAGGGGCTCTGTTATAAAAATCTAAAGCCCAGGTATATTGTGTCGATACTTTATAAATTCGATCAACCGGAATATTATTTGCTGCAATAGTGTCAGCCATTGACGAACCGGCTTGGTATTGTAATAAAGAAGGGTAGAAATGTGTATTTAGCACCATATTCAAAAGTAGTGAGCTACAAACCGATAGGGTTATAATTCGAAGATAATAGGCCTCTCGTTTTAAGCTGTAATATATGATCAAAGCAAATGCAATTCCCATTAAAATATAGGGATATGTACTTTCAAATTTGAAAACAAAAAAGCAAATCAATACGGAAGCAATAAAAACAATACTCAAGATAAAGTATTGTACTCCTAATATAATTTTAATCATTTTTCCTTTGTCTTGCTCGTACAATTGATATAAGTAAGACGCTGTCAATACCGCAAATAATGGAATCGTAATATTGAGATAATGTGGTAATTTGAATTGAGCAAAACTTATGATAATAAAAATTAATATTATTCCGCCACAGGTTAAAAATTCATATTTGGGGTTGTAAATGAGTTTCGCTTTAAAAAGTGTTTTGACACGACTTCCAAAAGCAATAATACCTAAAATTGTCCATGGTAAAAACACCCATAAAAACGTGTGGAAAAAGAAAAAATAGTCACTGCTATTGCTTCCCATACCAGCACCACTCATTCGTTCAAAACTCTGTTCCCAGAAGATAAAAAAGATACCGCTTCTGTCCGTTTGACCTCTAATAATTTTCTGTGGATGCAAATCAAACTGATGATAATACGCATATAACATAGGTACTATCGTTATTCCAAAAACAAGCATGGCCACCAATACTTTCCAACTAAAAAAACGTTGCCATTTTCGGGTGTATGCTAGATGACAAATTAAAGGAAACCCTATGACCAAAAGCGCGATCTGACCTTTTGTAGAAAAAGCAATACCAGCCGCGAAAGCACCCCAGATGATATTTTTTATCGCTTTTGTTTCAATATATGCCGCAAGCTGCCATATGGCTAAAATCGTAAAACCAGTAAGTACCGCATCTGTTCTGACATCAATAGCAGCCAACATTATCGTTTGAGAAGTCATAAATACTAGTGATGCTAATTTACCTGTATCATGATTGTATAAAAGTTTTCCTAAACCAAAACAGCTGTAAGCACCCAATAAAGTGGCTAAAATTGCTGGTATGCGATATGCCCATGCGTGAATTCCAAAAATCTTAAAAGAAATGGCGGCAAGCCAATAGTGCATGTGAGGTTTGTCAAGATACTCTTCCGTTCCTTTAAAAAGGTTTAGAAAATCATTCTCTTGAACCATTCGCATAGCCATAACCGCAAACTGAGCAGAATCGTTCTCAAAAAGCTTAACGAACATTCCAGTTATGTACACTAGAATGATCAAAAACAACAAAAACCAATACCTGGTATTCGATATCATAAAGGTAATTTGAGGAGAGCAAATATATACAACTTTGCAAACAACCAGCCGAATAGAAGACCTACTACCATTCCAGAAAATACATCTAGCGGAAAATGAACCCCAATATAGATTCTGCTATATCCAACCATAGCAGCCCAGATAAACAGTAAAATTCCTATAAATTTGTATTTGGTTTTTAAAAGGATTGAAAAGAATACTGCCACCGCCATAGTATTACCTGCATGCGCTGAAAAATACCCAAATTTTCCACCACATGAATTCTTAACAAGACGTGTTAATTGACTGACATCTAGATCATAACAAGGACGCAACCGCTGAACACCATTTTTAAAAAAATCAGCTAAGCCATTGGTAACTGTAATCATCAGAATGGCGGTAACAACAAGAACGAAGGTTTTTTTTAACCCAAGTTGTTTGAACGAAAGAAATATGAGCAAAAGATAAATAGGAATAGAACTGAACTTGTTCGTAATAAACATCCAAAAACTATCCCAAGTACTATTGCCTAAAGTGTTGAAAAATAAAAATAGCTCTTTATCATATGTTAGCAGTTCTTCTAGCATTACTAATCCTCGTACCTTTCGATTTCACGGTCATAAAAAGCAGTAGCCTCTTGAATTAAACCTTCCGCCTCTGTTTCTAACTCCTTCTCATCGTCTTTGGTAAAATCTTCAAGCCATTCCACCTCATCATTTTCTAGATTGATTATAAATCGAGGATACTCTGTGTGAATAATAAATATTGCATTTGGATAATCTGTATTGTCTCCTAACAAAAACTTTGGAAAGTTCATTTTACTTTTTTATCAACTTATTCGTTAAATAATTAAATCGAATATACAACATAATAGCAGATGCGGTAAGCCCAGTTAAGAGTCCGATCCAAATTCCTGAACTTTTAAAATTGGTATGCAAGCCCAAATAGTAGCTTATAGGAAAACCAATGAGCCAATAAGCTACAAAGGTTATAAGTGTAGGAATTTTTACATCTTGTAGTCCTCTTAGTGCTCCTAAAACCACGACCTGTATTCCATCAGAAATTTGGAAAAAAGCCGCTACAAACAGTAATTGCCCCGCAAGGAAAACTACTTCTTTGTTATCAGAAAAGTTCAATGCTGAGTCTAAATCTAGATAAAGTGTTGGAAACCAATCTCTACCCCAAAGAAATAGTAATGCGAACACAATTTCTACTAAAAATGTGAGAAGAAATATGGACTGCGCTATTCGTCTTAAATCTGTAAAATTTCGAAGTCCTTTTTGATTCCCCACACGAATCATTGCCGTTACACCCAATCCCATTCCAAACATGAAAGTCATGCTACTAAGATTCAAAGCAATTTGATTTGCCGCCTGCGCATTTTTTCCTAAAACACCACTCAACCATATGGCAGCGGTAAAAATCGCCACTTCAAAAAACATTTGTAATGCAGAAGGAAAACCTAAACTGATTATTTTACGCAAGACCTTCTTTTCAAGTTTTTTGAAATTAAATCTGGTCACATATTCTTGAAACTTCTTTTTACTTTTCAACAAAAACCAGATGTAGATTACCATTAGAATACGCGCTACCAGTGTGCCAATGGCGGCACCTACAATTCCCATTTTAGGAAAACCAAAGGAGCCAAAAATTAATAGGTAATTTAATGTAATGTTTACCACATTGGCGACAATCGTAGCGTACATTGGATATCGTGTTTGTGATAGCCCTTCAGAAAATTGTTTAAAAGCTTGAAAAATAACCAATGGTATTAACGAAAAAGCAACTAGATCTAAATAGGGTATCGCAAGGGCAACCACTTCTTGAGGTTGCTTCATTAGATACATCAAAGGCTTTGCTAAAAGAATGACGCCAAACAGCGAAACTCCGATGATGCTGCACAATACAAGACCATGTTTTAAAGCACTCTTGCTATCAGCTTTGCTCCCCGCACCATCGGCCTCTGCCACTAAAGGAGTAATCGCCGTAGAAAAACCTATACCTAAAGACATTGCTATAAAGACAAAGCTATTTCCCAAAGAGACGGCTGCCAATTCAGCAGTGCCCAATTGCCCCACCATAATATTATCTGCTAATTGTACGAGTGTATGCCCTAACAGCCCCATAATCACCGGAACAGAAAGTTTTATGTTATACCGAAATTCTTTGAAATATCGTTGCAGCAATGTGGGTTATTTTGAGGTAACAAAGATATGTTTTCCTGTATTTAAAAGTGTGAGAAGTACTTCATATAAGAGCAATTTATTTTCAAAGATTCACAGCATCAAGTTGAAAAAATTAAATTTTTTTGTAATCTTTTATGTATAAATTTGTAAGAAATTTACTGTTTTATCGTTAAGATATAACGCGTAAGACATATATTTTTTTACCTAGGGCATATTTATTTGATTCCGGCATAAATGACACACGACAAGCGAAAATACAAGATTCGGTATATAATATTTATACTCACAGTTGTAATTACTATCATAGCAAATGACGCCATACTAAGATACAATTTAAGTCTTCAAGATTCTGATGCTGCAATCATCAATACAGCGGGTAGACAACGTATGTTAAGTCAGCGAATTTCTAAACACCTTCTTTTGTGGAATGATTCAACCTACGGTATTGACCGCCAATACACCATCAAACAATTAGGAAAATTAACAGCCGAATTTAATACTGCTCAAGCTTTTTTAAAATCTAACAACAGAGATAAGCACCACAACGCTGCCATTGATTCGTTATTTCAAGTAGTAGAACCCGATTTTATTACTATGGTCAATGCTTCGAAAGAAGTTACTGAAACCAATGATAGCCTTATTTTAAATGGCATTATCAAAACCATTATCAATGCAGACAGGTCTTTTCTTCATACCATGGAGCATATAGTAGCCCTATATCAGAAGGATGCCGAAACGCGACTGGCAAATACCAAACGTATTGCTTTGCTACTATCAATAGTTTCGATACTCGTGTTAGTTGGTGAGTTTGTCTTTATAGTTTTACCCTTTTTTAAAGATCTCTTTCGCCAAAATAAGACCCTGCTCCACGCCAACCGAAGATTATCAGATTTTGCCCATATAGCTTCTCATAATCTTAGGGCTCCTATTGTCAACTTAAATATGTTGTTAGAATTTGTAAATACCACCAAAGATCCTATGGAAAAAGTATCGTTAATGGATAAATTCAAAACGACACTAACACACTTAAATTCAACTATGAATACGCTTGTCGAAGCGCTTAAAACACAGTCAGATACCTCTACCAAGATCGAAGACATTCGCTTTAACTCTATATTTGATCAAACCCGTCAAACACTATCAGGACAAATACTAGAAAGCGATGCGGACATACAATGTGACTTTTCTAAAGCCCCTAACCTACCCTATAATCGTATATATTTAGAAAGTATTTTTCAAAATCTATTAACCAATGCCTTAAAATATAGATCTCCTGAACGTATTCCCAGAATTTTTGTCTCATCAGAGATAAAAAATGGCAAAACGCATTTATCTGTTTCAGACAATGGCTTGGGCATCAATATGAAACGTCATAAAGAAAAACTTTTTGGTTTAAATAAAGTGTTTCACAGACACCCAGACGCGCACGGGATTGGTTTATTTATGACCCGCATACAGATCGAATCACTTGGCGGCACCATTACTGCTGAAAGTGAAGAAAACAAAGGTTCAACATTTAAAGTAATTTTTTAAAACATCCACATGAAAAATCCATTTGTAATTAGTATTGTTGACGACGATGACATCTATCGTTATTCTATAATGAGAACACTTAAAGACCTGAACGTAACAAAAAAAATATTGGTTTTTCGCGATGGCGAAGAGGCTATTGATTTTATGTTAGATAATTTGGGAAATAGTCAAGACTTACCTGACGTTATCTTTTTGGATATTAATATGCCCATAATGGATGGGTTTGAGTTTATGGAAGAATACGTCAAAATCAAACCTAAAGTGGGTAAAAAGATCAC
>CALHCJ010000199.1 GCA_937936275.1 uncultured Flavobacteriaceae bacterium | reverse complement strand
TATGTCTTCTTCTTGTTCAACATGTTTTCCTCTTCTAAAATCATCAAGCTGTAGAGAAGAAACCAAATATGTTGGATTTTCGATACCTAAAGACCAAACCGTTGAAGCCTTTAGCGCTTCACTCGGCTCAGCTTTATCAACAATAATTGCACTAAGAGCATAGATACCTAAACCGATATCACTTTCTAATTCATTCTTCTTGTAAGCATCTACGAGATTGCTACTCATGGCCTGTAAGTTGGTATCAACACCAAACGGCATAATGTTTTGAATACCGTCTAAGACAGTAATCTTAAGTTCTTTTTCAGCGTTATGAAGGAGTGTAGCTTTCTTTACGAATCCGAATTGGTCACTAGAACACCACTGATATCGAAACGTTAAATCTAGATCTTGATTAATCTCTTCAAAAACCACCTTATTCCCGAAACTATGCTTGTACAAATTTCTGGTAATTGAGTACATACCAAGATAACGATCTGAAAAAGGTTCCCACAGGTGCGTTTTTCCTTCAGATTGAATTTGTAAGATAGTTTTGCTGCCTGTAATATCTGCCGATTCTGTTATCTTATCATCTGTGTAATATGGAAACAAAGCAAATCCAGAATCTTTTCGTCCTGCGCTCAAGCCGCCGTTACTAGAGATAAACATCCAATGATTTGAATCACTAACGATACTCATAAAAAATGGTCTCATGGCGTCATGATTCGAAATTTTATAATATTTCTCGTTCTCGAAGTCAACAAGTTTTCCTTCTATTTCATGCTCGTTGAATTGAGCTTCCTTCTCTCCTATGAATATTGAATTTTTTGTCATTGCGATGTAACAAACCCATCATTTGATTTTTAGGGTCTCTTTAAATTTTTGATTATATAATTAATTTTTTACGAGCTCGCTTTCTATTTCTTCGAGGGATTTTCCTTTCGTTTCTGGTAATATTTTAAGCATAACAAAGAATCCAACAAGGGCAATTGCTCCGAAAATGAAAAAGGTTAAAGCATTACCTAGATTAGATAGTTCCCAAGGAAATACCAATTGTACCAAAGAACTAATTAAAGAGTTGATAAAAGCAATAACACCGATGGCCAAGCCTCTGTATTTATTCGGAAATAGTTCAGACAATAGTACCCACATCACTGGGCCTAGCGAAAAAGCGAAACAAGCAATAAAACCTAAAATACCAATTAATATCAAGTTTGCATTGATAGCAGTTGCAGCTTCCAAAATAGCACCATCATTTTTACCATACACTTGATTGCCTAAGGTAGCTTTCATGGCATCTTTAAAATCAACATCGTTATTATAAACTTGACCTGCTAATTTTTCTAACTTATCAGCCCCGTTAAATTCTAACTGAGTAATTGCATCGGGGGTCAATTCATAGGTCGCGTTGTTAAACCCGTAGGCACAAAGTAATAGGCTAATCGCAATACCGGCAGTACCTATTAACAATAATGGCCTTCTTCCCATTCTATCTATTAAATACATAGATACAAAGGTGAAGATTACTGAGATTGTACTTAATAATACTCCTGATGAAAATGCAGCATCAGTACCAATACCCGTTTGCTTGAATATAGAAGTGGCGTAAAAATAGACAGCGTTAATTCCAGTTATTTGTTGCAATATTCCAACAATAACTCCCACTACTAAAACAAATCTTAATGCTGGTTTTAACAGATCTTGAATTGCGACATTAGATGTTTTCTTATCAGCTTTAATACTTTGTTCTATTGAATTTATTTCTACCAAGCCTACCTCGTTACCATGAACCGTAGTAAGTACCGATTTGGCCTCTTCAAACTTTCTTTTGAGATATAACCAACGTGGACTTCTAGGAACAAAGAATAAAGCCGTAAAATATAGTAAAGCTGGAATTAATTCAACGCCTAACATCCACCTCCACACATTCTCTTCAGTAAAGAAAGAATTATCCGCAGCGTATTTATTAAATAAGAAATTGCTTAAAAAAGCAGCAAAAAAACCTAAAACGATATTGAGTTGCTGAATTGAAACCAATTTACCTCTGTTTTCTGCCGTAGAAATTTCCGCAATATACATAGGTGCTAAAACCAAAGCTGCTCCGAATGCTAAACCTCCAATCATTCTCGCGATATAAAGCATCTCATAAGAAACTGCATATGCGGAGAGTAAAGCGGAGATTGCATATAAAAACGCAACTAGTAACAATAGTCTTTTTCTACCGTAAAAATCGCTTAACCTACCTGAAACAATCATAGCGATCATTGCTGCAAATGATGGAGAACTTACCACCCAGCCTGACTGTAGTTCAGTCAAATTAAACTCGGGCCCAGCAAAGTTCATGACGCCAGAAATAATGCCAGCATCAAATCCGAATAAAAACCCTCCTAAGGAAACAACGAACGATATAAAAATTAATTTTTTTGACATTGTAGTTGGTGATTTATCAAATTCTAATAGAGCAGAAAAACTACTATTAACAATGTGATAGCACATAAAAAATAAGTGGCATCACTAGATAAAAAAAGGTCAATGATTGAGGGAATTCATTGACCTTCTCATAAACATATAATAAACTACTGATATACTCGTATGTAATCGACCTCCATTGTGTCTTCTGTAAAGGCACCATCGATAGTTCCACCCAAAGTACCACCCATCGCGATATTCATAATAAAGAAAAAGTCTTTATTAAATGGCGTTGTTGCATTATTCTCAAAACTGAGGTGGATAAGCTCGTCATCGACAACAAACTTGATTGAATCAGGGGTCCATTCCACCGTATAATTATGAAACTCCGTGGTTGCTGTTGGCACAGAAGTATCATCTGTAACTGCATTTCCACCAAAATTACCTAGGTAATGTAAGGCACTAGAAGTTGTATTCGCATTGTTACCTACATGTTCCATAATATCAATCTCTCCAGTTGCAGGCCATCCAACTTCATCGAAATCAGCACCTAATGCCCAAAGTGCAGGCCAAGTACCACCTGCAGACGGAAGTTTAGCTCTAATCTCCACTCTACCGTAAGTAAACTCATATAAGTTTTCAGATTTGATTCGTGCAGATGTATATGCAGCATCACCCATAGGACTAACACCAAAATCAAAAAAGAGTACCACTCTATCATAACTCACTGTTGGGTCCACGGCTGGACTTGCTGCGCTAATATCAAAAGTCAACGTTTCCCAAGCCTCAGCTACACTCGTGTTTGCGTCTATTTCGATAAATTTAGTATTATCGCTCTGATCTTCAATCTTAAGCCTAACTACTGCACCTACTGCAGGAGACCAAGTTTTCAAACTAATACTGGTAGATGTTGTTAAATCTATAGGGGCGTCGAGGTCAAAGAAAGAACCGGCCCAAACTTCAGAACCATTGGGTTTGAAAGATGATGCCACCATAGTTGACGTATTGATTCCCGAAGCATCAGGATTTGCGATAACTTCTGTTGAATTTCCACCGAAAGCTTCGAACTGAGGAGCGGCACCTTCAAAATCTTGCAAATTAGTTTCAGTAGCACCTATAAGCGTTACATCATCGTAGTAATGAGTTGCACCACCTCCACCAGCGCCAGTGGCTTTTGCGGTAATTTTAAGCATACCGTTTTCTACTCTTACATTCTCCGCGTTGTCTGTATAGGTCTGAGCTTCTCCATTACCCCAGCCACCTGCGCCAAGATCATATCCCCATTTTGTAGGGTCTGGTGCACCATCTACATCAAATTCGTCTGACCATACTAAATCTGTATAGATCGTAGCAAGATTTTCAGGTTCCATCTCTTCGGATGGCTCAGCTGTAAACCTGTGATACCATGCTAAATCAGGATTTTCAGTATCATAGGTTCTCACATATAACAAATCTTCACTGATGGAAAGAATTTCGTACGTTGATGAACCCACGTAATATCCCATGAAGCCTCCATCAGAAAAATTCATCTGTATACCAGTAGTTTGATCTTCTGGAACATTACCAGAAACTTCTGAAAGCACCACAGCCTTTGATCCAGAAGTGTCAAAATCATAGCAAAAATCTTGGTCTTCTGCTCCACCAACAACCGCTTTATGACCCACGTTAAAGAAAGTTTGACCTTTATTATCCAACTCGTATGATAATGCGCCGTTTGCATCTACTGAAAAAGTCAACTCATCATCGCACAAGCAATCAGAGTCTTCACTACTACATTTTTCAAAAGCGCTTGCTACGAACCACTTAGGATACCACCAGTCACCATCGATACCCTCACGAGCAGGACCTAATCCTAAATGTCCAGGTTGTGCAGCTGCCAAAAACCATGTTTTTGAACTATCTGCTGTTAACATTGTTACTGTTGCTTCGTCTGTAAAAGCAAGCGAAACGTTTACTTGTATTGTTTCTGATATGGTTTTGCCTTGACCGGCACCAGCAGTTACAGTCACCGTATAGGTGTTGTCACCAATCATGTCATAAGTTTTAGAAACTACACCAGTTGTTGATAAGGCTGAAGTTCCATCTCCAAAATCAAAATGATAATAATTGGCCCCTGTTGCGGAAGCAGTAATCGTAATCATACCTGAATTGTCAGCCGCGGTTGCGGAGCTTACTGAAAGATTTGTGGGGGTAATTGCATCTTGTATTTCAACGTCATCGCCATCACAGCTTGTTAAAATCGCAAATAGCGATACGAAAATGTACTTTAAATTTTTCATAGATTCTCTTCGTTAAATTTAGTTTGTGCCTTTTATGACATGGTAATATTTTATGTAAAAGCACCAATACCAAATAAGACACATGCAATGTATTATAAGAAATTTAAGAATCCTTAGAATCAACCTATACAAAAAACATACATGTCAAAAAAAGATGCACAAAAACAAGGAATCCCTAATATTTTATCAACAATACCTAAATACTCTTAATCGTATGTAGCCTGTAGAGTGACGTATCAAATTGCTATGCTGTATAGGTAATGTTGTGGTACATGCAGTCTTTGTTGTGGAACTTATATATGCATGATGTAATCAATTAGACCATCTTCATGAGGTAACTGTATTTTTTTTCGCAACCTGTAGCGCTTTACTTCTACGCTGCGAACTGAAATATTTAACAATGGAGCTATTTCTTTTGATGATAAATTCAAGCGTAAATAGGCACATAACCGCAGATCATTTGGAGTAAGTTCTGGATGTATTCCTTTTATCTTCTTAAGAAAATCTTTGTCTGCATTATTAAAGGCATCTTCAAAAAATTTCCAATCATCTACATTGTTAATATTTCGATCAATAGTGCGAATTACAGCCTTTACCCGTGGGTTTTCAATTTCACCTTTCAACTGGTCTTTTATGGCATTTAAAAACTCATTCTTTTTAATGATGCTCATGGTAGATATTGCAAGTTCTCTATTCTTACTTTCAACTTCCTCTATTAATTTTTCGTTCTTAATCTGAACAATCTTTTTCTGAGCTTTCAGTTCTTTCCGTTTTAACTTCTTTTTATTCTCTTTTAAAAGCTGCTGCTGCTGTTTTTTATAATAATTCTTATAAAGTTTATGGATTAATATAGCCAATAAAACAAAAGCCAAAACATAAAAGAATATGGCAATATTTGATAAGTACCAAGGTCGTTCTATTCTGAATTGATAAGATGCAACATTATCGGTGATAGTATCTGCGACCCTTGCCCTTACTTCAAAATTATAATTCCCGAAAGGTAAATTCTCAAAAGAATTACTAGACGTACTAGACCATTCGCTCCAAGCATCATTCATACCTGAAAGTCGATATTGATAATTGGCCTCCGTGTATTTATTAAAATCTGGGACACTATATGCAAAAGAGATGTTGTTTTTTAAAAATTCAAACGTGGCCGTACTATCTAAAGCAACTTTTTGAGTGCTAGAGTTAGAGTTGCTAGACCTATTTGAAATAGCATCAATGCGCACAACGTATTCCTTTGTAATTAGTTTATTTAAATCTAAGGTGAGGTAACCGTTCGTGATTCCAACCAAATATTTATTCTTCGATAAGGGTGTTAAATTTTCAAAACCTAAAATCCCTAAATTTTTTCTAACGGAAGACGGAATTACTATTTCATTTATTTCTGGTCTTTTACTAAATTTTCCTGGGCTCGTGTACATAATACTTCTATCTGTGAACGACCACAGGCGCTTTTCATTCTTCTCTTGAATGAAAATGCCGAGCGGTTTATTACCGCCGCGATACAGAACATTTGTCATCAAAGTATCTGCAACCAATTGGGTCTTTTCACTGTCGTATCGAAAGATTCCATTATTACAAGCGTAAAGAATTTCGCCCATGTAGCTAACCATACTGGCTCCAATGCCCCTTGAGGATGCATTTCGAGACCCAACAACTTTAGTGAAGTCTGCATCAAAATTGAGTTCAAATACGCCTTTGAATTCTCTATTTACAAGTACTTTGTCTTCCTCTAAGAATTCAAAAAAACGACTTGATATATTAAACCCGTCTATTGTATTTCGGAAACCCCAGCTAGTATCTGTCTTTGACAAGACACTTAAACCGTTAAAATTGCCTTGAAGTAATAAATTGTTTTGATTCGGAATTGGCTTAATATCCCAAGTGCCAGGAAAGCTCGAAATAAGCCTTGTTTTATCTGCTTCTACGATATAGGTTCCGTTATTATGACCGCAGAATAAAACCTCATCGATAGTTTTCAAGACCCATACCTGACCTTCAGTGCCGGGCATAATAATAAAATCTTGATCACCATCTACGGGTTTATAAAATAGCCCTTGATTCGTTCCTAAATATAAATAATTGTTATGTTTCGCCGCAGCGTAGACCACTCCTAGTTTTCCATTCTTATCAATATATTCATTAAAGGGAGAATCCATATTAATTGCGCTTATACCATTGTCAAGCGCGAGCCATAAATTGTGATCTACATCTTCAAAAATTGAGAGTACTGTATTATTATTTAAGCCATTCTCTTGATTAATATTGAAACGTATTTCACCCTTATTACTTAGACAATAGATGCCATTTGAAATCGTGCCTAGTAAAATACTACCGTCGTGAAGTTGAAGACTACTATACACATTTAATGCGGTCAACTCTTCGTTCAGCACCTTTTTCCAAGGTTCTAATATTTCATTTTCAAAAAAGTAAAAATCTCCATTCTCTGTGACTAGCAAAGGTTTATTGTCTATTAGAAAAATACCAGAGACTATGGAAGATTTAATAATGGGATGGTCTG
The DNA here is from genome assembly GCA_937936275.1 of uncultured Flavobacteriaceae bacterium. Lineage (GTDB taxonomy): Bacteria > Bacteroidota > Bacteroidia > Flavobacteriales > Flavobacteriaceae > Maribacter_C. The sequence goes on along the minus strand of CALHCJ010000199.1, from coordinate 14,770 downwards.
AAACCAATTTAGAAACTCCGTCTTCAATTTTATAAAGTCCTTTATTGAGGCTATGATGATAAATTGTACCCTGCACATCGAAGATTTGGGCTTTAGTAGATTGAGAATCTACCACTTTCACTGAATGGTCAATGACATTATAAATATATATTCGTTCTAGACTTTGAAAAAGTACCCATTGGTCTAATTCTAATATATTCCAAAATTCTTCGTCTTCTTTGAGCGAAAGCTCTAATTGCTCACTAATTGAATGATATTCTTGTTCTCCCCTTGAGTTTTTCATCCAAAATCCAAACTCCATATAACAACCCGTGTACACCCTATTACCGACAACTTTTACGGAACGAATAGTAGAACCATTAGGAGAACCGTATAGCTGCCAAATAGCGCCGTTGAATTCTAATAATCCATCATTATTTGCTACATAAATATTGCCCTCATCAGATTGATCAATGCCCCAATTCTGATTTTGGGCTTGGTAGTCAACAGGCGAGAAATTTTGTATTGGTGGATGTTCTTGGGCAACTAAAGAAAAGAGAGAACTGCATACTATTAAAACCAGACCAAGACCTTTTTCTACTTTCTTTAAAAAAAAAGAATACGTCTTATCGCAAGCAATTAGGCTAAACAATTTCTGCACTTAGTCCAGCCTGTAATAATCTACTACAACGAGGTTCTAAATCATTATAATCCCCCGTTTTTACAGTACATTTTCCATTATGGTGAACAATTAGAGCGCACTGTTCAGCTTGTTCAGGCATATGATCACAGACATCAATCAACGTATCGATTACATGATCAAATGTATTTACTTCATCATTAAAAAGAACAATTTCATTCTGATTTACCGTCTCTTCTTCTAAAAGTAATTCTTCTGATATTTTTTCTCTTGTGCTCATGCTATTCAGGATTTAACAAGGTCGGAACTGTTCTAAAATACATATTTTACGGCTACCCAATTATTATTTTGAAGTTTTTTTTCAAATTTTAACGCCTGCTCACTGCATTTTCTGGTGATCAAAGGGAGGTCTTCGGCATAAAATCCGCTTAGAAAAATCATGCCCTCTTTATTCAAAGATGAGGCGTATTTAGGAATATCATTTAATAAAATATTACGATTAATATTCGCTATTATAACATCATATTTTTTACCTGTTATTAAATCTGAATCGCCTTCATATACCTTAATAGCATCGCAATGATTCCGTAGCACATTCTCTTTAGCGTTAACGTAGCACCAATTATCAATATCAATTGCTTCAACTTCTGTAGCCCCTTTCATGGCAGCTAGAATAGCCAAAACTCCTGTTCCGCTTCCCATATCCAAAACAGATTTATTCGTAAAATCATGATCCAAAATATGCTGCAACATCATATGTGTTGTTTCATGATGCCCTGTACCAAAACTCATTTTTGGTTCAATCACGATATCAAATTCAACTTCAGATTTTTGATGAAAAGGAGCCCTCACAACGCAATGTTCACCCACTTGAATTGGGTTGAAATTCTCTTCCCAAGTCGCATTCCAATTCTCTTGCTCAATTTCTTTTTGTTGAAAACTAATATCGAAATTTTCATTTGACAATATCGATAACGAATTCAAAAAATCTTGGTTCCAATCTTCTTTTTGAATATAAGCTAAAACTCCCCCTTCATTCTCGACAAAACTTTCAAAACCCACTTCACCTAGCTCTGCTATCAAAATATCTGTAGCAGGTTGCAGTGGGTTAACTTTAAAGGTATATTCAATATATATTGTATTGAACTGCTCTTCCATATTCGCTTTGAGATTAGATACTTCGTTAGGAAAAGAGATCCTTGGAAAATAGATTAAATTGCTTTGATTATAGCTACAAAATCGTCAGCATTTAATGCCGCCCCACCTATAAGGCCGCCATCTACATCTGGCTTTGAAAAGATTTCTACTGCATTGGCTGGCTTTACGCTACCTCCATAAAGTATAGAAACGTTATTAGCAATAGAAGTATCATAGGCTTCAGTTATTGTTTTTCGTATGAACGCATGCATTTCTTGGGCTTGTTCAGGAGAAGCTGTTTCACCAGTGCCAATAGCCCAAACTGGTTCGTATGCTAAAATGATTTTACTCCATGAATTGGCATCTACTGAAAAAAGGGCGTTCTTCAATTGACTCTGAACAACACTAAAGTGATTTTCTGATTTTCTATCTTCAAGTTCTTCTCCAAAACAAAACATAACTCGCAGTCCTTTTGCCAAGGCAGCAGTTACCTTTTTTGCCAATATTTCGTCAGTCTCACCAAAATAAGCCCTACGTTCAGAATGACCAATAATTACAGTATCAATACCCACATTTAATAACATATCAGCGGATATCTCACCTGTATACGCCCCACTTTCTGCAAAGTGCATATTCTGAGCGATAACTTCAATCGGAGAAGATTCTAAATGTCGTACCGCGCTTGTTAAGTTGATATAAGTAGGAGCCACCATAACCTCGGCTTCAGTATCAGGTAATTTTGCAGAAAGCGCTGCCAATAAGGTTTCAGTTTCTGTTAGGTTTTTATTCATTTTCCAGTTTCCTGCTACAATCTTACTTCTCATATTTTCTAATACTTAATTATATTTTAAAATTTTCTATTTAAACTCCAATTTATCAAAGTCGTTATAATGTGCTTTTTGGAGTATCGTTCCTTTTTCTAAAACAAGAATACCTGGATTCGATCGTACTATTGTTTTCAGTGTTGTTTCATCAGTATAGTAAAATTCAAAATCTAAAGCGTACTCTTTAATCAACTTTGAACTCTGATCATCACTAGAAGCAGAAACCCCAATCACCTTATACCCTTTTTTAATTGCTGAATTGGTCACTTTTTTTACTTGTGTAAACATTTCACTATTGGATTTTCTTAAATCATAAGCTACCACCATTAGTAATTTTGGCTCTTGTAACAAAGTGGATGCAAAGTCCTCGCCGTTTTGTTCTATGGTAAAATCATGAACGGGAGGTTCATAACCTTTTTGAATTTCTGTAGTCTCTACGTCTACAAATTCTCCTTCAACAACTGGGTAATCCCCATTGGTTACTATAATTTTTTCTTCACCATCAATATCAAATTTCCAGGCATATTCGAAAATACTTTCGGGCGCACCTTCTGGTACGTTCATTCCGTCTTCAATATTCTTTCCTATCTCGTAGGGTCTAAAATCAATTACCGGAAGATGATTTAAAACGTGAAAAACATAGAAACCAGAAAGTACCGCTGCAAAAAACAAAATCAACCGATTCGTTCTCTCACTCAGCCATGGTGTAATATGTTTTCTTCCAACAAATAAAATAATAATTAATGCGAGCAGTATGATGTCTTTTGTAAAAGATTCCCAAGGCGTTAGTTTAATCGCATCGCCAAAACAACCGCAATCTGTTACTTTATTGAAGTAAGCAGAATAAAATGTAAGAAAGGTAAAACCGATGATCATTAAAAGCAGACTCCAGACCGTAAATTTTCTCTGAAATCCAATAAGCAACATCACTCCTACCAAAACTTCAAAGATGACTACAACAATTGAAATCGTCAGCGCATGAGGTTCAAAAAATGGTAAATCTAAAACACCCTGACTAAAATACTCCTCTAACTTAAAGGAAAATCCGACGGGATCATTTAGTTTTATAAAACCACTGATTATAAAGAGTACTCCAACAAATATTCTTGAGAATCCTACTAAATACTTCATTGTTTTTGGGGGCTTTCATTGAGGTGAATCATTGCAAAAATAGCATAGTTCACCATGTCTTGATAATTGGCATCAATACCCTCACTGACGAGGGTTTTTCCTTTATTATCTTCAATTTGCTTTACGCGAAGTAGTTTTTGAAGAATTAAATCAGTCAAAGAACTTACCCGCATATCGCGCCATGCTTCTCCGTAGTCGTGATTCTTATTCTCCATCAAGCTTTTGGTTGCAGTAGTATGTTTGTCAAATAATTTAACCGCCTTTTCTGTAGATAAATCTGGCTGTTCGACAACTCCTAATTCCAATTGAATTAAAGCCATTATGGAATAATTGATAATACCAATAAATTCTGAACGTTCACCTTCATCAACCTTGCGCACATCATTCTGTTGCAATCCTCTAATTCGCTGGGCTTTAATAAAAATTTGATCTGTTAGAGAGGGTAGTCTAAGTATTCTCCAAGCACTGCCATAATCCTTCATTTTTTTTTGGAAGAGATCTCGACAGCTCTGAATAACCTGATCATACTGTTCAGAAGTGTTCTGCATGAATATCAATCTAATTTGCGTAAATTTCGTGTAAAATTATGTGAATGTCAAAGTTCCAAAGCATTACTTGTTGGAAGCTTACCAACAGCCTGAATAAAATCATTAATTCGTATTTATTGTATGACCATTAACTGTAAGGGTAGTCTTATAGATGTACGCCAGTCGAAAGTAATGGGGATACTTAACATCACCCCAGATTCTTTTTATGATGGTGGTAAGTACAAGGATGAAAATTCTATACTATCGCGAGTTGAAAAAATGCTGAGCGAAGGAGCAACATTTATTGATGTTGGAGCCTATAGTTCAAGACCAGGAGCTGATGCAGTTTCCGAGACTGAAGAATTGCATAGAATTATACCCATTGTAAAATTGTTGGTAAATCGTATTCCAGCTATCAACCTATCTGTTGATACTTTTAGAAGTGAAGTTGCTCGACAGTGTATTTTGAACGGTGCAGCAATGATTAATGACATCTCTGGGGGGACACTCGATACTGAAATGCTACCAACAGTTGCTAAGCTCAAAGTACCATACATTATGATGCATATGCGAGGTACGCCCCAGAATATGCAAAAAAACACCTCCTATAACGATGTGCTAAAGGAGATACTTTTTTATTTTTCAGAGCGTGTACATTCGGCCAGAGTATTAGGAATTAAGGACATTATCATCGACCCCGGTTTTGGCTTTGCCAAAACCTTAGAACAAAATTATGAGTTGCTTCAAAATATGGATTTATTAAAAACCCTAAATCTTCCGATACTTGCTGGAATCAGCAGAAAATCGATGATTTACAAAACTCTGAATACAGATGCGGAGAACGCACTAAATGGAACGACTGCGCTAAATATGATTGCTTTACGGCAAGGAGCCAATATACTGCGCGTTCATGACGTTAAAGAAGCAATAGAATGTACCGTATTGATGAAACAACTAAGATCGTCTTAGCTTCATTATTTGTTCATCTATTTTTGCTAATTTTACCAAAACACCACCAACTTGGATTTTTTTAATATTATCGATCTTAAGATTACCGACTTCATCGATATTATTCTTGTCGCTATCCTGCTCTACTACGTATACAAACTGGTTCGCGGCTCTGTAGCAATTAATATCTTCATTGGTATCGTAATTGTTTGGGGGTTTTGGAAACTTACAGCATTATTGGGCATGAACATGATCAGTAGTATTGTTGGTCCATTTCTTCAGGTAGGTTTAATTGCTTTGATTGTTGTTTTTCAACAGGAAATTAGAAAATTCTTGTTGATGATTGGCTCTACCAATTTTGCTAACAAGAGAAATTTCATAAAACATTTTAAGTTTTTACGACAAGAAAATTTGTCTGCCAGTATGGATATTGATGCGGTTTTGAGTGCGTGCGAAAATATGTCAACTACACTAACCGGCGCGCTCTTTGTTATTGAACGAACCCATTCTCTAGATTTTATTAAATCAACGGGAGACAAAATGTATATTGAAATAACACAGCCCATTATAGAAAGTATTTTTTACAAGAACAGTCCGTTACATGATGGTGCAGCAGTTATTGTAAATAACTATATCGTTGCAACGCGTGTTATATTACCCGTGAGCAATGAAAGGAATATTCCGCTGCGTTATGGATTACGTCACCGTGCTGCTGTAGGTATTACCGAAAAAACCGATGCCTTGGCTCTAGTAGTAAGTGAAGAAACAGGCGCCATTTCCTTTCTCAAAAACGGAGATTTTGTCACCTTTAGAGACATGGAGGAACTATCTTCTCTTCTTAAAGAAGACCTGATTTAGCATAAACGATATGGAATGTAAGAACTGTGCACGCCCTATGAGATCTGACCACTCTTATTGTTCAAACTGTGGTGCAAAAGTTATACGCAATCCGTTAACCATCAAAAATCTTTGGTATGATATCACTGAACGCTATTTTAACGTAGATAATACTTTTTTAAAAACATTTTGGCATTTATTCAGCAAACCTGATGTCGTCATAGAAGGTTATATCAATGGGGTTCGTAAAAAATATTTGAACCCTATCAGTTATTATGGAATAGCATTAACGCTAACAGGACTTCTTTTCTTTTTTATACGTGAATTTTTTATGGAACAAACAAGTTTGGAGTGGATGACTTCGGGTTCCAATTCTAGTTCGGTAGGTGAAGAAACTTTTGATAATACTATAAAGTATCAATCAATTATTTCTGTTTTATCCATACCGCTTTATGCTTTATTTTCTAAGATTATTTTTTTTAGAAATAAGAAACATAATTATACAGGTCATATCATTATAAATCTTTATCTCCTGTCTCAGTATACAGTTGCCTCCTTTTCTGTTTACCTAATACTACTAACACTGGGGTTCAATTACATGAAAATTACCTATATCGGTTTACTTTTTTACATGTTATATACTGCCTATGGATTGAAGAAAATATTTAAAATGTCAATAGGAAGAATGATTTGGAAAACCTTTTTGTTTTTACTTTTATTGATTGTTCTTTTTATAGCTTCAACAATATTCATATTATTATTTACTTATATGACGGAAGGCGTAGAAGGCTTGAAAAACATGGGGACCACCTAGTAATTCTAGGCAACCTCTTCTGCCAAAAACTGAGCTTCATACAAATTACTATAATATCCTCCTTTTTTAAGTAGTTCTTTATGCGTGCCTTGTTCTACTATTACACCAGCATCCATAACGATAATCTTATCCGCCTTTTTTATGGTCGCCAAACGATGCGCAATAATGATGGAAGTTCTTCCTTCCGTTATTTTTTCGGTTGCCCTTTGAATCAATTGTTCGGAGTACGTGTCTACGGAAGAGGTCGCCTCATCCAACACTAAGATGCTAGGGTTACTTACATAAGCTCTCAAGAATGCAATGAGTTGACGCTGACCACTAGATAACATGGTACCTCTTTCTTTAACATTATATTGGTATCCATCTGGAAGATTAGATATAAATTCGTCTACTCCTATTTGCTTCGCTGCCTCTTCTATCAATGCTATGGTAACATCATTATCCTTTAAAGAAATATTGTTCGCTACAGTATCTGCAAAAAGAAATACATCTTGTAACACCACCGCAATTCGCTTTCTTAAGGAAATTAGGCTATAGTCTTTGATATCGATGCCATCAATCAATATTTCGCCTGAATTAATTTCGTAAAATCGATTCAATAAATTAATTATGGTTGATTTACCAGCACCAGTTGCCCCAACAATAGCAATAGTTTCCCCAGCTTTTACATCGAACGAAACTCCATGTAACACTTCTTCATCTTCTAAATACCCAAAACGAACATTTGAAAAGCGAATATTGCCTTTAATATCTTCTTTTACCACCGTGCCAACATCTTGAATATTACTATCGGTATCAAGTATTTTAAACACACGATTGGCAGCTACCATACCCATTTGTAAAGTGTTGAACTTATCAGCAATTTGACGCAAAGGTCTGAAAAGTAAGTCTATCAGAAGTATAAAAGCGAAGATGGTACCAAACTCTTCAATACCTAAATTAGATACATTTTGGAGACCCCCATACCAAACAATTAAACCAACGGCAATAGACGAAACAATTTCTGCTATTGGAAAGAAGATGGAGTTGTACCAAACCGTTTTCAACCAAGCATTTTGATGTTTTTCATTGATCTCTCTAAACTTTTCACTTTCAATTTTTTCACGTGTAAAAAGCTGAACAATTTTCATACCTGTAATACGTTCTTGCACAAATGAATTCAGCTCAGAAACTCTGGCACGCACTTCTGTAAAGGCAACTTTCATAGCTTTTTGAAACAAACGTGTAGCATATAAAATTACCGGAAGAATAGCGAAAACAATTAAGGCAAGCCTCCAGTTTATGAATAACATTACGCCAGCAGCAACTAGCATTTTTAGCAGATCTGCCACGATAACAAAGAAACCTTGGCTAAATATTTCCCCTATACGTTGCATATCGGCAACTGCTCTTGTGACCAGTACTCCCAGCGAAGAACTATCGAAATACTTCATTCGGAAACCAAGCATATGTTTGAATAAATTGATGCGAATATCTTTTATCACCGATTCACCAAGCCAATTGGCATAGTAGTTAAAAAGTAATTGACAAACCACCTGCCCCAATAGCACTCCCAACATTGCTAAGGTTAACCATAATAGCTTTTCTTCATTACTCTGTTTAATAGCACCATCTATAATTTCCCTAAGAAGTAATGGTGTCAAAACAGCAAAGGCAGAAAGCAGGACTGCCGCAAGTGCGACTCCATAAAAGGTAATACGATATGGCCTTGTATGCGCTAACAAACGCTGAAACAAACGTTTATCAAAAGCTTTACCTGAATCTTTATCCATGTGTTAAGAAGGTACTTTTTGGGTAGATAACTTGTGTCAAATATAACCCTTTTGCAGGTACAGAAGTACCTGCATTGCTTCTGTTCTTACTATTTATGATTGCTTTAACATCATCTATGTTTGACTTTCCAACACCAACGTCTAAGAGTGTACCAACAATAGCTCGAACCATATTTCGCAAGAAGCGATTTGCTGTAATCGTAAAGATCAAAAGATCATCTTCTATAACCCAATTCGCCGCTGTAATGTCACACAAGTATGTGTACACGTCTGTATTGGATTTCGAAAAACATTCGAAATCATCATGCTCTAATAATAAAAGAGCAGCTTCATTCATTCTTTCTATCTCGATATCTTGTTTTACATAATGAGCCCCATCTTTATAAAAAGGATCTTTTCTTTGCGTTATCCAATACTCATAGGTTCTTGAGACAGCGTCAAATCGGGCATGAGCTTCTTTAGAAACGTGAATGATTTCTTGAACAGCAATATCTTCAGGAAGAATCGCATTAAGTTTATATTTTAAATCTTTAACATCTTGAATGGGGTCAATTTCAAAATGAGCAAACATCTGCTTCGCATGCACACCTGCATCTGTTCTACCTGCACCTACCAAAGAAACCTTTTCACGCAATAGGGTAGCAAAAGCTTTCTCTAGAACCTCTTGTACAGAGATAGCATTGGGTTGGTTTTGCCAGCCGTGATATGCTTTTCCATTGTAAGAAAATTGAAGGAAATATTTCAATAGTATTCTCTAGTTTTGTAATTGGTAAATATACTGAAGTTCAAGAGATCAATACATCCAACATACCAGATTATTAGAACCTATCTGATGAAGAAAATTTTACTACTCTCTGATACCCATTCACATATAGACGAGTCAATTTTGAAATATGCCCGTCAAGCGGATGAAATTTGGCACGCTGGCGATATTGGAAGCCTCAAAGTCACTGATACATTGGAAAAAATCAAACCGGTTCGAGGAGTGCATGGAAATATTGATGATCATGTGATTCAAAAAGAATTTCCTGAAAACAATCGATTTATGTGCGAAGGTGTTGACGTTTGGATTACTCATATAGGAGGCTATCCTCCGAAGTACAATGTCAGAACTAGAAAAGAAATCAAGGCGAATCCACCTAAAATTTTTATCTGTGGTCATTCACATATTCTTAAAGTAATGTGGGATAAACCCTTGGGAGTTTTACATATGAACCCGGGAGCCTGTGGAAAACATGGCTTTCACCAGGTTCGAACAATGTTACGTTTTGTAATCGATGGTACAGAGATAAAAGATTTAGAGATTGTAGAGTTAGGAAAACGCTAAACTGGAAAGTGCAATCTACAAACAGGCTAAAAATTATATTCAGCACATAAAAAACCCGGGAACAACCCCGGGTTTCACGCACTAATACTACTAAGATGTTAGGTTTAACGCAAACGATCCACAGATTTTACAAGATCTTCATCCTTCTTTATAGCCCTGTTAGCCAGAACTAAAAAAACGATAGAAAATACAGGAATGAGCATCCCAATACCCTTCTCAGAAACCAAAGTCTCTCCGGATAAGTATAGCGATCGGTAAACGAAAAATCCTAGTAAAAAAAGATTTAATATCAAGTTCAACCTGTTCACTACAAATTGATTTTTTCTGTTTTTAAATAAAAAAATAGATAGAAGCGCTAAGCCTGCAATTATATAGAACAGAGCTGAAACTAAAATATCATACGCTGCAAAAAATTCTTCGCCTTTGGCATCTAACCACAAATACAAGAAAAACGGAAGTAAGGCCGCCATTAAAGCAACTATTACCAAATAAATCGATTGTATTCGTTGTATCATTGTGCTATTTCAATACTCGGACTGCAAAAATACGTGTCTTTTTAAAAAAAAGAACAGCAATCCTTAAAAATAATTTGTAATATTGTTGCGTTAGTAGACAAACACCTACCACAAGGGAATATCTATCCTATTAAATTTTCCATTTATACACTTCATATTTTTTATGGTCTTAAAAGACTGACTTATAATTTATACTATACTTAATGTTTGAGATTTCAGATTTAAAATCAAAAAAACTTCCTGAACTTCAGGAAATTGCAAAAGGCTTAAATGTGCCCAAGTACAAGACCCAAAAGAAACTAGATTTAGTTTACCAAATTTTAGATGTACAAGCAGCAAATCCAAAAGCTGCCGCTGAGGTTGCTCCTGCTGTAAGTGCTCCTCCAGAAGATAAACCAAAACCAAGACCTAGACCTCGAGCAAGAGTGGTGAAAGAAGAAAAAAAGGAAGATGTAAAATCTACGGAACAAACTTCAAAACCCGTTCAGGATAAAACCGATGTCAAAGCAAAGACCGAAGGAGAAGAAACCCCTCGACCAAGACCGAGACCAAGACCTCAAAACAACAATAACTCGAATCAAAAGAGAGATCAGAAGAATAATCAACACAAAAACCAGAATAACCAACAAAAGAAGCACCAAAAAGGTCGCGAAGACAAAAATAATTTTGACAAAGACCTGAAAAACAGATATAAAGCTCCTGAATTCGAATTTGATAGCATTATTGAAAGTGAAGGTGTTTTAGACATTATGCAAGATGGCTATGGTTTCTTGCGATCTTCAGATTACAACTATTTATCATCACCTGATGACATTTACGTTTCACAATCTCAGATACGTTTGTTCGGATTAAAAACAGGTGATACTGTTTTAGGAAATGTTCGTCCACCAAAAGAAGGTGAAAAATATTTCCCGCTAATTAAAGTGAATAAAATCAATGGTATCGATCCTCAAATTGTACGAGATCGTGTTTCTTTTGAGCATTTGACACCGTTGTTTCCTCAAGAAAAATTCAATTTAGCAGAACGTCAAAGTACTATATCAACTCGAATCATCGATTTATTTTCGCCTATTGGTAAAGGACAAAGGGGTATGATTGTATCTCAACCTAAAACAGGTAAAACGATGCTTTTGAAAGATATTGCTAACGGAATTGCCGCCAATCACCCTGAAGTTTATCAAATCATATTATTGATTGACGAACGGCCTGAAGAAGTTACAGATATGCAACGTAATGTGCAAGGTGAGGTCGTTGCTTCCACTTTTGATAAAGAGCCTACCGAGCACGTACGAGTAGCCAATATTGTATTAGAGAAAGCAAAACGTTTGGTAGAATGTGGTCATGATGTTGTTATTCTTTTAGATTCAATTACAAGATTGGCTAGAGCATACAACACCGTACAACCAGCATCGGGTAAAGTATTAAGTGGTGGTGTTGATGCGAATGCATTGCATAAGCCGAAACGCTTCTTTGGTGCTGCTCGAAATATTGAAGGTGGCGGATCTTTATCCATTATTGCTACTGCTTTAACCGATACAGGCTCAAAAATGGACGAAGTGATTTTCGAAGAGTTCAAGGGAACGGGTAATATGGAACTTCAGTTAGACCGAAAAATTTCGAACCGAAGAATCTTCCCAGCAATTGACCTTACTTCTTCAAGTACCCGTAGAGAAGATTTGTTACTAGAAAAAGATACTATCCAACGCATGTGGATCATGCGCAAATATTTAGCGGATATGAACCCGGTAGAAGCCATGGAGTTTATTGAAGGTCGATTTAAACAAACTAAAAACAACGAAGAGTTTTTGATGACTATGAATCAGTAACTTTTTCTAAAGGCTGAGGTAAAAATATGAATCTCAAAAACCAAAGTTTTCTGCTTTGGTTTTTGAGATTTTTTGTTTTTTGAATAAAAACAAATTCAAATTTAGTCAGCAAGATTCTTTAATTGCTAATAATTTAAAATATCTTTAAAGGGCAAAATAATGCCTCCCCCCTCCTTTTTGCACCCTAGTTAACCTTTAAACATTTGATCATGAAAAACGCAAAAAGAGGAATGTGCAAATTCACACTTTCCCTAATTCTAGCTTTCGGAGTATTCAGCTGTGGAGATAACAAACAAAGGCCTACTGAAGAAAAACCAGTAGTCGTAGAAGCACCACAAAACATTATAACATTAGCAGAAGCAGATGCTCTTTATAATAATTACACCAAACATCGCATTCCGCTTATTACAAACTACGAAATCAAACAACGAGCACCATCTGAAAAATTTGAGGCCGCCCGATTTGTGGATTTTGATTATGACTCTATCAAAAAATATATTTCATATATAGATCAAGAAGCCGCAAATGGCGGAGTGAAAAAGGTAACCAAACTTCGATTATATTTTGCCAATTACCCAAATGAAAAAAAATTTAAAGATGGGAAAGATGTAGTACACCCTAGACAAAACTCAATTTTCATACTTCCAACTCTAGAAAAAAACAATCAAGACTACGGCTTTTATATTGGTGAAAACGGAAAAGCAAAATTGATTCGAGATTGGAATTCTGGAATAGAAAAAGGAATGGGGTCATTGAATATGAAGAAGGAAACCCAGCACGCCGGCATTATTCCGAATTTTTTCACCAGTAATAGCGCCCAAGCAGGTAAAAGCTTGACATACAACCATGGTAATGGTGGCCCGCCACCAACAGGAGATTTTTAGAGAATATGCCTGAAGAACTTATAGTTTTTTTTAAAGAAAGTTATTTTGTCGTCGTTTACGGGCTAACTCTTGCCATAGCCTTTATAACGTATAAAAAATACTATGACACAGAGCTCAAGTATTTTCCGGTATTAATTGCTTATACTTTTTTTAATGAACTTTTAGGCTATTTCATTAGGTACAACCCCAATTTTGCACTGTTTGAAGACTTCCTTAAAAACACACACAATGATATTATTTACAATATTTATAATATATTCTATTTTGGTTTTTTTTATTTCCTTTATTGGAAATTAATCACCAATCAGACTTTTAAAAAAAGAATAGTAATTGCAGCCTTGATTGCTTTTTTGACCCACCTTGTCAGCTTGTTTTTCCAAAATCCGTTTGAGATGAATTTATTTTATGCAACTGCATTTAGCTCTTGGGCACTTGTCTTTTGTATTGTTCTTTATTTTCTCGATAAGCTTAACAACAACGATAAATTAGTTCAGACTAATAATCTAATGTTCTGGGTTAGCTTGGGTCTTTTTATTTTTTACAACGTTTTTCCTATCATATACTTGATTGGCTTTCTACAATACGAAACATGGGCGACCTACAATCTGCTTACTGTATTAAGAATCGGTATTATTTTAATGTATACTATTTTTATCATAGGTTTTGTTAAAGGAAAGAGACGCTCATTTAGTTAAAAATAAATGGAGACCAAACTAGATGAGTTCTAATACTATTTTTCAGTTCTTATCAGAATACTGCTTCATGCTAATTTATGGTATCGCACTTGCGACTTCATTGATGAAGTATCATTTTTATTACAACACCTTGCTCAAGTATCTTCCTATTTTTATTGCCTATACGCTGTTGACAGAAATCATGGGATTGTTAGTTCTAGAGGTGAACGAAATTCAAATCATTTATATAGAAGGATATGCGAACTTCAATAGTCTCATTTTCAATATCTATGAATTAATTTTCTTTGGATACTTTTTGTTTATCTATTGGAACGTACTTTATAAAAAGAAAAAGAGTATTGTTAAATATGGCGCAATACTATATTTTCTGATCACCCTCATTAATGCTTATCTTGAAAATTTCATTATTTGGCCACAGCTTTATGCTTCCCTTACAGGTTCGATTATCTTAATCATTAGCATTATTCTATATTTTAAACAATGTGTCCTACAAACAAAAAGGAAGAGTGGTTTGCTTATATGGATAAGCGTTGGTCTGTTAATTTTTAATTTCTTATACCAACCGATAATGTTTTTCGGCATGTACAACTACGACGTATACCAAGCATGGAGTTTAAGACAGGTACACCATGTAATCATAGTACTTATGTACTTATGCTTTATTACTGGCCTGCTAGGCCTAAAACGGAGAATTACTAGAGACGGAATTTAGTTTTAAAAAATCAGTGCGTAACAAAAAATGCCCTGACGAAATTCGCTAGGGCATTTTAATTTGATAAAAGACAATTTACAACGCAGCTACGTGCTTTGCCAATTTACTCTTTAAATTCGCTGCTTTATTAGAATGAATGATATTACGTTTTGCTAAACGGTCAATCATGCTAACTACACTAGGCAATAAAGCCTCAGCATCC
>CALHCJ010000198.1 GCA_937936275.1 uncultured Flavobacteriaceae bacterium | reverse complement strand
TGCATGGGCTTTCACGAAGAACCACAGTGTGCGGCCGTATGTCCTGTAGACTGCTGTGTACCGGATGAAGACCGAATAGAAACTGAAGAAGTTCTTTTAGGAAAACAAGCTTTTATGCATCCTGATGGATAGTTGATTTCTAGAAAAATAACGATAATTGAAACCCGAGCTTTTGCTTGGGTTTTTTAATATTTAGCGATTTGGTACTATCTTTTAATAGTGTTGTGATTAGCATTTGATTTTATTCAGTCATAATGTCTTTTTACGCTTATATTTGCGCAAAATTTAAATCATCTAGCATCTAACGTCTAGTCTCTAAGGTCTAAAAAAATGAAAGCAGGTATTGTAGGATTGCCCAACGTTGGCAAATCAACCTTATTTAATTGTTTATCAAATGCAAAAGCGCAAAGTGCAAATTTCCCTTTTTGCACTATTGAACCTAATATAGGTGTAGTTAATGTTCCAGATGGAAGACTACAGAAATTGGAGGAATTGGTAAATCCTGAACGTGTTATGCCCGCTACTGTTGAGATTGTTGATATCGCAGGGTTGGTTAAAGGGGCAAGTAAGGGAGAAGGTCTAGGAAATCAGTTTTTAGGAAATATACGTGAAACCGACGCCATTCTTCACGTTTTACGGTGTTTTGATAATGATAATATTGTTCATGTTGATGGTTCAGTAGATCCTATTCGAGATAAAGAAACTATTGACATGGAGCTTCAACTAAAAGATTTAGAAACGGTTGAAAAGAAATTAGACAAGGTAAAACGCGCTGCAAAAACAGGAAACAAAGATGCTCAAAAAGAAGAAGCGGTTTTATTAGCCATTAAAACTGGGCTAGAGGCTGGTACTTCAGTAAGAGCAGTGGAACTTTCAAAGGAAGATAGAGCAGAGTATGTAAATCCGTTGCAATTTATTACGGATAAACCAGTCATGTATGTTTGTAATGTTGATGAAGGGGCTGCTGTTTCAGGAAACGACTATGTGATGAAGGTAAAAGAAGCTGTTGCTCACGAAAATGCTGAAGTAGTTGTTTTGGCGGTGGGTACGGAGGCCGATATTACAGAATTGGAAACCTATGACGAGCGCCAAATGTTCTTAGAAGATTTGGGACTTTCTGAACCAGGTTCAGCAAAATTAATTCGTGGCGCTTATAAACTATTGAACTTAGAAACCTATTTTACCGCAGGTGAGAAAGAAGTCCGTGCTTGGACAATCCCTGTAGGGGCAACTGCTCCACAAGCTGCAGGTGTTATACATACTGATTTTGAAAAAGGCTTCATCCGTGCAGAAGTTATCGCTTATGACGACTATGTTACCTTGGGTAGCGAGGCAAAAGTCAAAGAGGCTGGTAAAATGCGAGTTGAAGGTAAAGAATACATTGTTAAGGATGGAGATGTGATGCATTTCCGTTTTAATGTATAGCCTGTAAAAGCCTTTTGAACTTCGTATTATTTTATTAAAGCTGCGGTTTCAATTTCTGAAGTATAGTACTTTCAATTCATGCTAAGTAAATCGCCTAGTACTGGAATAGGAATATTTTTGGCCATTTGTGGAGTGGTTCTCTTTTCTGCTAAGGCCGTTATGGTCAAGTTAGCTTATACCTATGGTGTTGACCATATGACCTTGCTTTTGTTTCGAATGGGTTTTGCCTTTCCTTTTTATCTGGCGATTGCGATTTGTACCAAACCAGTACCCGCTGAAAAGATTTATATAATAGACTATTTATGGCTGTTCCTTTTTGGTTTTCTAGGCTATTATCTAGCTAGTCTTTTTGACTTTATGGGTTTAGCGTACCTAAAAGCTGGCCTTGAACGAATTATCCTATTTGTATATCCAACCTTAGTCGTATTGTTGTCTTGGTTATTTTTTAAAAAGAAACTCAATCGCACTCAATCTTTGGCTATTCTCATCACTTATATCGGAGTAATAATCACCTTTTGGAGTGAAATCGGCATTTCAGATGAAACGATGTATTGGGGAGCTTTCTTAATTTTTTTAAGCGCTTTAACCTATGCAAGTTATTTGGTCGGTAGCGGTTGGCTCATTCCTAAATTTGGAGTATTACGTTTTACTTCTTTTGCGATGATGGTTTCAACGCTTTGCATTATTGTCCATTATGCCCTGACTTCAGAATTCGACCTTTTAAACTATCCAAAAGAGGTTTACTATCTTGGTTTTGCAATGGCTATCTTCTCAACTTTACTCCCGTCGTTTATGGTATCAGAAGCTATAAAGCGCTTGGGAGCTTCTACATTCTCTATTTTCGGGAGTCTCGGTCCTGTTTCAACAATCATCTTGGCTTTCTTCTTTTTAAACGAACGAATTACCTATTTGCAAGTATTCGGAATGTTTGTAGTCATTGTTGGTGTTACGTTAGTTTCAAGGCAAAAATCAAGGTAAGAGTTTTACATTTTTACACTAATAAATATCAACAAAACACCTGATTTCATTGTTAATTACTTTATAACAGAGGGGTTTCATTTTTTTTGAACTAATGCTATCTTAGCCACACTTTCAATTTTAACCCCGCTATATGGCTGAAAATACCCAATATACCGAAGATAACATCCGTTCGTTAGACTGGAAGGAGCATATTCGCATGCGTCCTGGTATGTACATTGGTAAACTTGGTGATGGGTCTTCAGCTGATGATGGTATTTATATCTTACTGAAAGAAACCATTGATAATTGTATCGATGAGTTTGTAATGGGAGCAGGAAAGACGATTGAAATACGTATTAAAGACGGACTCGTTAAAGTCCGTGATTATGGCCGCGGCATTCCTTTAGGAAAAGTGGTCGATGTAGTATCGAAAATGAATACCGGTGGAAAGTACGATTCCCGTGCGTTTAAGAAATCTGTTGGATTAAATGGTGTAGGTACCAAAGCTGTAAATGCTTTGTCTAGTTTTTTCGAGGTACAATCTTCTCGTGACAATCAAATCAAAGTAGCGGAATTCAGTCAAGGTGTTTTACAAAAGGAAGAAGGTCCTTTAGAATCTTCTCAACGTAAGGGAACAAAAGTTTCTTTTCGGCCTGACGAAACTATTTTTAAAAAATTTAAATACCGGAATGAGTATGTAGAGCGTATGTTGAAAAACTACGTATACTTAAACCCAGGATTAACGATTGATTTTAACGGAGAGAAATATCATTCTGAAAACGGACTAAAAGATCTATTAGAAGATAATAATAATACAGAAGATTTTTTATATCCCGTTATCCACCTGAAAGGTGATGATATTGAAATAGCAATTACCCATAGCAAGACGCAGTACAGTGAAGAATACCATTCTTTTGTAAACGGTCAAAACACCACTCAGGGGGGTACACACCAAACTGCTTTTCGTGAAGCTTTGGTAAAAACCATTCGCGAGTTCTACGGAAAAAATTATGACCCATCAGATATTAGAAAGTCTGTAATTTCTGCCATTTCAATTAAGGTAATGGAGCCCGTTTTTGAAAGTCAAACGAAAACAAAGTTAGGTTCTACGGATATGGGCGGCAAATTACCGACGGTAAGAACATATATCAATGATTTTGTACGAAAGTATCTTGATAATTATTTACATAAAAATCCAGATACTCGAGAAGCTTTACAGCGTAAAATTTTGCAAGCAGAGCGTGAAAGAAAAGAATTGTCAGGTATTCGTAAATTGGCGAAAGACCGTGCTAAAAAAGCAAATCTTCACAACAAGAAATTACGTGATTGCCGCATTCACTTAGGCGATACGAAAAAAGATAGAAATCTAGAAAGTACCTTATTCATAACGGAGGGAGATTCAGCCTCAGGTTCTATTACCAAGTCAAGAGACGTAAATACGCAAGCAGTTTTTAGTTTAAAAGGAAAGCCGCTAAACTCATACGGGTTATCTAAAAAGATAGTCTACGAGAATGAAGAATTTAATCTCCTACAAGCAGCATTAAACATTGAGGAGTCTATGGAAGACTTGCGTTACAATAATATTGTAATTGCTACGGATGCTGATGTTGATGGAATGCATATTCGATTACTATTGATTACCTTCTTTTTGCAATTTTTTCCAGAACTAATTAAAGAAAACCACCTGTATATATTGCAAACGCCCCTGTTTCGAGTCAGAAATAAGAAAGAAACTATTTATTGCTATAGTGAAGATGAGCGGAGAAACGCCATTGAAAAATTAACAGGAAAACCAGAAATTACTCGATTTAAAGGTTTAGGTGAAATTTCACCTGATGAATTTGTACATTTTATAGGAGATGATATCCGATTAGAGCCCGTGATGCTTGATAAAGCAATGTCTATTGAAGAATTACTGAGCTTCTATATGGGCAAGAATACACCAAACCGACAGAAATTTATTATTGAAAATCTTAAAGTTGAGATTGATTTAGTGGAAGAAGTCCAAGAATAACCAAGTAAAACCACAAAAAAGGAAAGTATCCTTTATGGAAGAGAATGATGAAGATTTGAACGTACCCAATGACCAAGAGGGCTTACCCGAAGGGGATGAGGACACTTCAAACACCAGCGCTGACACAGAAGGTAGTGAAGGCCAATCTATCAATGATGATGACACTTTAGAAGGTGAATTAGCAGCTGATGAAGAAACTATAGAAGACTCCGAAGATGATGCTTTGGTCAAAGTGACTGGCATGTACAAGGAGTGGTTTTTAGACTATGCTTCCTACGTAATCTTAGAGCGTGCTGTACCTGCTATCGAAGATGGGTTTAAGCCTGTACAACGTCGAATCATGCATGCGCTTAAAGAGTTAGATGATGGGCGCTACAATAAAGTAGCGAATGTAGTGGGGCATACGATGCAGTATCATCCACATGGTGATGCCAGCATTGCCGATGCAATGGTACAAATGGGTCAGAAAGATCTATTAATTGATACGCAAGGTAACTGGGGTAACATTCTAACAGGCGATAGAGCCGCAGCCTCAAGATATATAGAAGCTAGACTTTCTAAATTTGCACTGGATGTAGTTTTTAGTCCCAAAATTACGGAGTGGCAACAATCGTACGATGGCCGTAAAAAAGAACCGGTCAATCTCCCGGTAATGTTTCCATTACTTTTAGCCCAGGGTGCTGAAGGTATTGCTGTAGGACTTTCCACCAAAGTACTTCCACATAACTTTAACGAATTAATAGATGCCTCAATAAAACATTTAGAAGGAAAGCGTTTTAAACTATATCCCGATTTTCCTACTTCAGGTATTATTGACGTATCAAACTATAATGATGGGCTCAGAGGAGGGAAAATTCGCGTACGAGCCAAAATTGCTCAAAAAGATAAAAATACACTGGTTATCAGTGAGATACCATATGGAACAAACACATCTTCTTTAATTGATTCCATTCTTAAAGCAAATGACAAGGGAAAGATAAAAATTAAGAAGATTGAAGATAATACAGCGGCAGATGTTGAGATATTAATTCATCTTCCATCAGGATTATCTCCAGATAAAACGATTGATGCGCTATATGCATTTACGTCTTGTGAATCTTCGATTTCTCCTTTAGGATGTATTATTGAAGACAACAAACCGCTATTCATTGGCGTAACCGAAATGCTGAAGCGTTCAACAGATGCGACCGTTGAATTGTTACGTCAGGAGTTAGAAATTCAACTCGGAGAGTTGGAGGCACAATGGCATGCCGCATCTTTGGAAAGGATATTTATAGAGAATCGTATATATCGTGATATTGAAGAAGAGGAAACTTGGGAGGGTGTAATTAAAGCAATAGACAAAGGCTTAAAACCACATACGAAACACTTAAAGAGACCAGTAACCGAAGAGGATATCTTGCGTTTAACGGAAATTAAAATCAAGAAAATTTCGAAGTTCGATTTAGGAAAAGCACAAGAACATCTTGACAATTTAGAAGAAAAAATTTCTGAAGTCAAACATCATTTGGCTCATTTGGTAGATTATGCCATTGCTTATTTCAAACGACTAAAAACAACGTATGGAAAAGGTCGAGAACGAAAATCTGAGATCCGAATTTTTGATGATATTGAGGCCACAAAAGTAGTCATACGCAATACAAAACTATATGTTAATCGCGAAGAAGGTTTCGTGGGTACATCATTACGACGAGATGAGTATGTGACAGACTGTAGTGACATTGATGATATTATCGTTTTTACTAAAGGTGGCCAAATGATGGTCTCCAAAGTCGATTCAAAGACATTTATTGGTAAAAATATCATTCATGTTGCAGTCTTTAAGAAGAAAGATAAGCGTACCACCTATAATATGATTTATAAAGACGGCCGAGGTGGACCCAGTTATATTAAGCGATTTAATGTGACGAGTATAACACGTGACCGACTTTACGAAATTGGAACGGGAAAAGCAGGTACCGAGGTCATGTATTTCTCTGCAAATCCTAATGGTGAGGCTGAAGTCATTACCGTTTTGTTACGCCAAGTAGGCAGCGTCAAAAAACTGAAATGGGATCTTGATTTTGCAGATGTTTTAATAAAGGGTAGGGGTTCAAAAGGAAACCTAGTCACAAAATATTCGGTCAAGCGTATAGAGTTAAAAGAAAAAGGACTTTCTACTCTCAAACCCCGCAAACTGTGGTTTGACGATGCTGTACAACGACTAAATATGGACGACAGAGGTGATTTTCTTGGGGAATTTACCAGTGAAGATCGGCTTTTAATCATTGATCAAAAGGGTGTTGTTCGCACCGTAATTCCAGAGTTAACACTTCGATTTAATGATGACATGATTGTGCTTGAAAAGTGGGATCCTGAAAAGCCGCTTTCTGCGATTTATTGGGAAGGCGAGAAAGAACTCTTTTATGTAAAACGTTTCTTGATTGAGCAACCTGATAAGGTAGAGTCGATTATTACAGACCATCCAAAGTCATATTTAGAAAAAGTCTTTACCGATTATCGCCCTCAAGCTGAAGTTATATTTGCTAAAAAACGAGGACAAGACCGCCAAGATAATCTAGAAGTAGATCTTGAACAGTTTATTGCGGTAAAAGGTATATCCGCTATGGGTAACCAATTAACCAAAGACAAGGTTTTGGAAATTAATGCTTTGTCTCCACTTCCTTTTGAAAAGCCAAAACCTGTTGAAACTAATGAGATAGAGGTAGTTGACGAAGAAAATATAGTCACACAAGAACTCTCTGTTGAACCTGAAGGAAAGGAAAAACTACGAACTGAAAAACCTAAAAATAGCATCAAGAAGAAAAAAGCGGAAGATGATGAAGATGAAGGACAAACTAAGCTATTTGATGAATAGTACGATATGAAAGGCTTTATTCAAGAATTCAAAGATTTTGCCATCAAAGGAAATATGGTCGATATGGCCATTGGAATAATTATTGGCGCGTCATTCAATGCAGTGATTAATTCTTTGGTTAAAAAGGTCATCATGCCCCCCTTATCATTACTCACTGAAGGAGTAAACTTAGAGAATAAAAAGTATGTTTTAAGGGAAGCCGCTGAAGGGCTAGAAGAAGTAGCTATAGGTTATGGTGATTTATTTAATGTGCTTATCGATTTTATAATTGTGGCTATGACCATTTTTCTCGTAATCAAAGGGATGAATCGGTTTCGGGATAAGGCAGAGGATCCTGAAGATGCTGAAGTCAAAACCCCACAGAATATTCAACTGCTTTCCAATCTAGAAAAATTAATGAAAGAGCAAAATGAACTTCTAAGAAAGCTTAAAGAATAAGCTTTTGTTCAACAAATAGTCCATATCTATACTGGCATATGCTAAAACGTTTAACAAGTTGTTTATTGGATTCTAATATTCCTATATTTATCAAAATTTAAAGTACTGAATGGACTTAACAAACCCCCTAGTTTACGGAGCACCCGCTTTTATTGCCTTTATTCTTGCTGAAATCGCTTATAGCCACTCTCATGATAACAAAGAACTTTATGTGTGGAAAGACTTTATGGCTAGCGGTGCGATGGGTATCGGTTCGGCTATTATCGGTCCCTTATTAAAGGTTACCTTGTTAATAGTTGTTTTCAATTGGGCTTTTGAGTTATTTAATCCAGTGGTTGATGTAGCTACGGGTGCTCGTGAAAATATCTTAGGGTATAAAACCTTCGGTTTTGAATGGTATATTTTTTTATTAGCACAACTGGCTGATGATTTTACATACTACTGGTTTCATAGAGCCAATCACGAAATAAGAGTTTTATGGGCGGCGCACATTGTACACCATTCTTCAGATCACTTCAATTTAGGAACGGCTATTCGTAATGGCTGGTTCACGTTGTTATATAAACCATTCTTTTACATGTGGATGCCAGCGATAGGCTTTCCTGTTGAAATCGTAATTTTTGCGTTGGCCATCGAATCGTTTTGGCAGTTTCAGTTGCACACACAATATGTACCAAAAATGTGATGGATTGAGAAAATTTTTAACACCCATACCATGCATCAAGTACACCACGCCCAAAACGTGGAGTACCTCGATAAAAACCATGGCGGTTTTTTAAACATTTTTGATAAAATTTTTGGGACTTGGAAAGAACTAGATGATGACGTGGATGTTAAGTTTGGTGTGATCCACGCCCCACAGTCTTATAACCCTCTAGTTATACTTACTCACGAGTATAAAGATATCTGGAATGACATGAAAAAATCGCCAAACTGGTGGCATAAATTTATGTATGTTTTTGGCCCTCCAGGATGGAGTCACGATGGGAGTACCATGACCGTAAAGCAGCAGCAACGGTTGTTTAAGAAACAAAAATCTGAAAACCCTGAGGTTGCATTTAGTCGTCCGAATTGAGGACTTTACAAAGTGAATAGCTTCCTTGAAGCTTAAAATTCAGCTTCAGTTATATGCCACTTTTTAATTTGAAAAATCGAATGCATTAGTTACATTCAATGTGCCAATTTCAGGTGCATTGGGTACACCGTTACCTACTTCGATTGTTTTTGTTACGGTTAAACTGGTGATGCCAATATGATATTTACCCTCCGCATCAACTGTCACACTAGCAGTACCATTACTTAAAGCATCATATCTTGTGGCACTATTCGTAGCAGAACCTACGGTACAAGATACTACGATAACTTTGGCCGATGAATCTTCACTTCTCATACTGGCGAAATCATTTGCCGTCACAACATTATAGTTGCCAGCTCCTACATCAGCATAGGTAAAGGTGAGTGCAGATCCCGAAAAATCACCATTTGATTCATCTTCTTCAGTAGTAATAACCAGAACACCAAACGGGCCATCACTGGTATCCCCATTTCCTTGACTTGAAACCCCTCCTTCATATTCGAAATCATTAAATTGCCATGTGGTTTCTTCCGTCGTGTCTATTGGAATAAAATCATCGTCGCTTCCACCACCACAGGCGACTAGAAGACTAAAAGCGCTTAAGCATGCAGCAAAAATTAAATACCTATTAGTCATTTAAAAAAAATTATTTATCAACAAGTAAACTGAACCAAACAAAACCAACACCATTTCTGGTATAAAATGTAGTCAACACGAATTAAACTTTAATAAACAAAATATTAGAAGTTAAATACCGACTATCTTGGAGCAACAGAATTTCTTCTTGCTCTAAAAACAAACGGTCAGTCCTTTAGGGTGTTATTGCCAGATCTAACCTTTCTATTTTTAGACATTCGAAGATCAAAGAATTCAACCATCAAAGAAAAGGCTATCGCAAAGTATAAATAACCTTTAGGAATTGAACCTACTTCTTGTCCAAAAACCACTAAATGTCCTATATGAGCAGCTTCCGAAATCAGCATAAATCCGATTAAGATTAAAAAGGAAAGTCCCAAGATTTGAATAGACGGGTGCTTGTTCACGAATTCACCAACTGGGTTAGCAAACAACATCATAATAATTACTGAAATAACAACTGCTACAACCATTAGAATTAAAGCATCGTTGGGATTTGGGGAGATACCATTCGTCATACCAATTGCAGTCAATATAGAATCAAATGAGAATACAATATTAATCACCATAATTTGTAAGATGGCTTTATTCAAGGTGTTACCTCTCGCCTTGGTAACTTCTCGTTCATCATGACCCCGATCTTCTACCTTTTCATGAATCTCTTTCGTACTTTTATAGAGTAGAAATAATCCACCGGCAAATAAGATTAGTGCCTGAACACTAATGCCTCCCGTTATCCACCCCTTGTCGAATACCCAAAACGGTTTGCTAGCTGCAGTCAACCAAGTGATACCGAATAACAAAACAATACGCATAACCATCGCCAGAACGAGCCCGATATTGGTTGCTTTCTTTCGCTGTGTTTCCGGTAGTTTGCCAGCAGCGATTGAAATAAAAATGATATTATCAATGCCGAGGATAATTTCAAGAAAAGTAAGCGTTAAAAGTGCGATCCAAGCATCTGGGCTAGCGAAAATTTCAAACATGGTATGCGTGTTTAGTTGGTTCTTACGGCAGTGCCTTTTGCTTTTTTAACTTCTCCGACCAAGCCGTATTCAAATGTATATGAATTATCTGTGGTAGACAATATTTTCATATGTACGGAAGATTTGGTCTTTATGTCTTGTAAAACAAACTCACAATCATTTACCCATTTCACAGTGGCGCTATCAATTTTATTATCGTAATATTCTACGCTATAGATGCTATCACGGGTAAATCGGCCTATTTTTTCTTCTCCGTCCACAGTATAGGTAAAACTAAATTCTCCAGTTTTATACTCTGAACAAATCCTTTCAGGATGATAACAAGAGCTCATTAAAACTCCCATAAAAATCAAATATAAATATCGTTTCATATGCTTTACAAATTACGTAATTACGCTTTTATTTCCATAGTTATTGATTGGAAGTTTCACGTAAAAAATCTTCTTGTTACAAATGGGTTTATTATTTCTAGAGCATTTATTTTGTAAGTATATTTAACCCAACTTATGATTACAGAAAGTACATATTTAGATTATAAAGAGAAGTCTTTACAGGGGCGATACGTTACGAATAAGCAGGTCACAAATTTCCTAAAAGTGACTAATGCCGAAGCTTTGCTCGTAGAAACCATTGGCTATTCTGTTCAAAAAAAGCCTATACAATCGGTAACCATAGGTACAGGTAAATACAAAATATTAGTATGGTCGCAAATGCATGGTAATGAGTCAACGACTACTAAAGCTGTTTTAGATTTTTTAAATTTTATTGACGGAGAGGAATCAATTTCAAAAGCAATTTTAACGAACTGTACTTTGAAAATTATTCCGATCTTGAATCCTGATGGGGCAGAGGTTTATACTCGGGTGAACGCAAATGGAATAGATTTGAATCGAGATGCACAAATTCTTTCTCAGCCTGAGAGCATTTTATTGCGCGAAACCTATGACACTTTTCAACCAGACTTTTGTTTCAACTTACATGATCAACGTACTATATTCAACGTGGGCAAGACTTCTAAACCTGCAACGGTTTCGTTCTTAGCACCTTCGCATGATGCGAAAAGAAGTATTTCAAAAACACGTGACATAAGTATGAAACTTATTGTTGCCATGAATAACGTTTTACAAAACTTGATACCAGGTCAAGTTGGTCGCTATGATGATGCATTTAATGCAAATTGTGTTGGTGATACCTTTCAAATGTTAGAAACGCCGACCATTCTTTTTGAAGCAGGTCATTTTGTTCGTGATTATGAACGGGAAGTAACACGTAAGTATATTTTTTATTCGCTACTAACAGCAATACAATGCATTGCTGAGAAACAAATTTACCGATATAGTCAAAAAGATTACTTTGATATTCCTGAGAATCAAAAGCTCTTCTTTGATGTTTTAATTAAGAATGCGAAAACAATCAATACTACCTGCAGTGAATCTGTCGGAATTGTATTTAAAGAAGTTTTAAAAAAAGGAAAAATTCACCTTGAACCTCATATCGAAAAAAGGGGAAAACTCTCAGAATATTTTGGACATCATGTATATGATTGTGTTCAAATATCAGATTTAAAAGCACTTAAAAATACACCTTACTGGAATTTATTAAACCAGAAAAAATGAAAATTTCTTCCCAAATTTGTGATATCATTACATTTTTGTTAAAAAAAATAAAGATTTGATGCATATTATTTCTTAAATATTTATTTTTGCTGCTTAAAGAAAATTTTCATGGCTAAAGTAAAATTAGACGAAATAGACCACCAGATACTAGATATGTTGATTGACAACACTAGAACACCTTTTACCGATATTGCGAAAAAACTTCTGATTTCAGCAGGTACAGTTCATGTACGTGTAAAAAAAATGGAGGAGTCAGGAATAATTAAAGGTTCTTCACTTACCCTAGATTATGTAAAACTTGGTTATGCCTTTATAGCCTATGTTGGTATTTTCTTAGAAAAAACCCATCAAACGAAATTTGTTATCGAGCGTTTAGAGCAGATACCAAATGTTACCATAGCACATATTACGACAGGCAAATTTAATATCTTTTGTAAAATACGCGCTAAAGACACTACTCATGCCAAAAATATTATTTTTAAGATTGATGATATAGACGGTATAAGCAGAACGGAGACGATGATTTCTTTAGAAGAAAGCTTTAATGACAAAAAACGTCTGATGCATATGATCTTCAACGAACTTTAAAGAATTAGAAATTATAGCGAATAAAAAAATCCCTTGTGACCATCACTAGGGTTTTTTTGTACTTGGAATTATGAAAGCAACAGCCTTAAAAACCGGAGATTACAATCCCTATTATAAAACCTATATCGATCTTATAGGAGATGTAGAATTACTGCCACACTTAGAAAAACAACTAGAAAATTTTCCTCGATTTATGGAAAGTATTCCTGCAGAAAAATTACTGTATGCTTACGGAGACGGAAAATGGACAGTTTTAGAAGTGCTGCAGCACATTGTGGATACTGAGCGTATTTTTCAATATCGAGCTTTGCGATTTTCAAGAAACGACAAAACCCCTTTACCAGGTTTTGATCAAGATGTTTTTGTACCATCTTCTGGTGCAAATCAAAAAGATATTGCTTTGCTCATTGAGGAATATAAAACCGTTAGAGCATCAACGCTGAGTTTATTTACTTCCTTTGACGATAAAGCGCTATTACGAATTGGAACCGCAAGCGATTCACCAATGAGCGTTGCTGCGATTGGTTTTATACTCTGTGGTCATCAAAGACACCACAGAGATATCTTGCGGGAACGATACTTTTAGTTGAAATTAATCGTCTATATCTTCTTCCGATTCTGAATCAGAGTTAAATTCCATTTCTGCATCTTGCGCATCAACTTCCTCAAGAATAGGTTTGGGGCCATTTTCTAGTTCTTTCTCGATGTTATCTTCAAAATTTGAGATAAAGTTGGCTAAACTCTTACTGATTTTAACTAGATACAGTGTTTCAGGTGTCTGAATTTCAACCGCTTCAATAGTTTCACCGTGAGCGTTTCTGAAGACGATGATATCATCGTCACCGTAGCCGTCAGGATACGTTTCAATCAGTAAAGCCGCTAAGTTGTGATCTAATTTTTTGTAGTCGACAAGTTTACGTAGCATAATTGTAGGTTTGGTTTGGGTTTCTATTATAAACCTAATCTATGCTTTTTTTTGAAGTTAAATTTTAAAGAGTTGTCAAACGCTATTTTTAGTATATGAAGTTATTAATCTTTGTAGTATGAAAAAGCTTCATCATATAAATCGTGTGGAATTTGAATATCAATGACAGGGTCACCAATACGATTAAGCAGTACGAAATTTATTTTGCCATGGGAATTTTTCTTATCAAACTTTAATAATGATAGTATAGCATCAATATCTGCTTTGGTAAAATTTACTTTAGTATATCGGGTTAAGAACGTATTTTTTATATCCGACAGCTCATCCGCTGAGAGTCCAGTTAGCTTATGAGATAAAAAGGCTTCTAAAATCATTCCAATGGCAATAGCCTCACCATGTAATAAGGTTTCATGCTTTGTACTTTCTAAAAAATAAGATTCTACGGCATGACCTAGGGTATGTCCGAAATTTAAAATCTTACGTAAATTCTGTTCCGTAGGGTCTTCAAGAACCACCTTATTTTTAATGACAACAGAGTCATAAATTAAATCGTCCAAATTATCAAATTGTTGTATTAGTTTTAGCACGTTCCAATAATCAGCATTTTGTATGAGCCCATGTTTTAGCATTTCTGCATAACCACTTTGTAATTGGCGCTCATCTAATGTTTTTAGGAAAGAAGAAATAACGAGTACCATTTCTGGCTGGTTAATTACACCTATTTGATTTTTTAAAGGACCTAAATCCACTCCTGTTTTACCACCTACTGAAGCATCGACCATGGCCAAAAGGCTTGTAGGTATATTAATAAAAGAGATTCCTCTTTTAAAAGTAGATGCAACAAAACCACCCAAGTCCGTGACAACTCCACCCCCTAGATTAATCAATAAACTTTTACGGTCTGCATTATCCTCAGATAGTGCTTCCCAAACATGCATACATGTTTGAATATTCTTATGAATTTCACCTGATGGAATTTCTATAATTCGAAAATCCACTTTAACAGTCATTCGATTCATGAACTTCGATAAACATGCTGTATTGGTATTTTCATCTACCAATACAAAAACTTTCGAATATTTCTTAGCAGAAAGATGTTCGTTAATTTTCTGATACGCAATGTCGTTAAAGTGAACTGCATAGGTAGCTGTGATGATGGAATCCATAAATGGTGTTTTTCTTTTCCGTGTTGAGAATTCTAGGTAACTAAGGTGCAAAATAAACCTAAAATTTTATCCAAAGAATAGAAAACGTGTCTTTATCTTTGGATGTAATAAATTAAGAAATAATGGACCATATTTTTGAGGATACTGCAACTGCCTTCGCTTTGAAAACCGATTCAGAATTAGAACGTGCCTATTTTCTTTTTAAAATGATTGCCAACGAGCCTCTAGTACGAATAGGAACGGCGATGACCAATTTTGCGATTAAAGCACATCTTCCTGTTGAGGGACTCATTCGCGCCACGGTTTTCGATCATTTTTGTGGCGGTGTAAATGAAGAAGATTGCTTGCCAGTGGTAGATAAAATGTTTGAAAAAGGCGTTTGTTCGGTTTTAGATTATTCTGTGGAAGGGCAGGAGGGAGATGATCCATTTGATAGCGCACTTTCAAAAATTTTAAAAATCTTAGATTTTGTTAAAGAGAAAGATGCCATTCCTTTTGCCGTGTTTAAGCCTACAGGTTTTGGACGTTTTGCTTTATATGAGAAAGTGGGAAAAGGAGCGAAGTTGAATGCTAGCGAGACTGCAGAATGGAACCGCGTTATCAAGCGTTTTGATAAAGTTTGTCAAAAGGCATATGATTTAGACGTCAGCTTATTAATTGATGGTGAAGAAAGTTGGATGCAAGATGCGGCCGATCAAATTGTAGAAGATTTAATGCGCAAGTATAACAAGAAGAAGGCAATAGTTTTTAATACACTACAGATGTATCGTTGGGACCGTATGGATTATTTGAAACAATTACATCAAAAAGCCAAGGATGAAGGTTTTAGAATTGGAATGAAAGTAGTTCGAGGAGCGTATATGGAGAAAGAGAATGAAAGAGCCGAGGAAAAAGGGTATGCCACACCGATTTGCGCTAGTAAAATAGCGACCGACCAAAATTTTGATGCAGCAGTTAAATACATGGTTGAGCATGTTGATACCATTTCACTTTTTGCAGGCACTCATAATGAAGAGAGTTCTTACCAACTCATGAAACTTATGGATTCGGCAGGTATATCTAACAACGATACTAGAATATGGTTTGGTCAATTGTTTGGAATGAGCGACCATATTTCTTTCAACCTTGCAAATAAACAGTACAATGTTGCCAAATACTTGCCCTTTGGACCTGTAAGAGATGTGATGCCATATCTGATTCGAAGAGCTGAAGAGAATACCTCGGTCGCAGGTCAAACAACTAGGGAATTATCACTTCTCAAAAAAGAAAAAAAACGACGTACAATTTAGAATTTATCTTAAGCTAAGCACTGTTACGCTTTCAGGACAATTTTTGACTTCCATAATAATAGGTTTCTGCGCAATCTCACCTTCAATACGATATGTTTTACAAGGTTTGGACTTTGTATCACTATCTCCAAAGTTGATATCTCCTTCATTAAAAAGATTAGCCAAAGACAGGGAATCTAATTCTTGACTTGCTAACATTTCTGAAATAACATCTGAATAATACAAAGGTTTCGAACGCATGTCTTTGAGCACTCTGCAATTGGGTAAGTAGCAAAAAGAAACACCAGTTTCTTCGGTTTTTTTCTTTAGAAAGAAAGTCAAGAATACAATTCCGATAGAAAGACCTACCATAAAATAGCCTAAGCGCTTTATGAACATAGATTCGAATTAAAAAATAAGAAAGTTGATATCACTATACTGTAAGTCGAACCATTCTACCACAGATTTGTTAGTCAAGATACCGTGATACATATAGAGTCCATTTCGAAGCCCTTTATCAAAACGCAAAGAATTTTCAAGTCCACCATCTTCTCCTAGTTTGAGCAAATAAGGTGTAAAAATATTACTTATAGATATGGATGCGGTTTTTGGATAGCGCGAAGGTATATTGGGCACAGCATAATGAATTACGCCATACTTCTCTATTGTCGGCTTTTCATGCGAGGTAATTTGACTTGTTTCAAAACAACCGCCCATATCGATACTAACGTCAATGATTACGGCACCCTTTTTCATGGTTTCGACCATTCCGCTTGACACTACAACTGGTGATCGATCTTTGCCACGTGTGGCACCAATAGCAACATCACAACGTCGCAATGCTTTCTTCAGATTTTTGGGTTGAATTGTTGATGTATAAATTGTCTTCTGAAGGTTGGTTTGAATGTTTCGAAGCTTTGTAATTGAATTATCAAAAAGTCGAATATTTGCGCCTAGCCCGATTGCCGAACGAGCTGCAAATTCTCCTACCGTTCCGGCACCAATAATGACTACTTCTATCGGAGGCACACCGCTGATATTCCCGAACATGAGTCCGTTACCATCATTTGTCGCGGCTAGTATTTCAGAGGCTATGAGCACGGAAGAAATACCCGCAATTTCACTCAACGAACGCACCACAGGAAACTTACCATCCTCATCGCGAATATATTCGAAAGCTACAGCCGTAATCCTTTTATTGGCAAGGGTTTCAAAGTACTTCTTCGTTTGTGTTTTAATTTGCAAAGCAGAAATAATGATACTTTGCGGATTCATTAATTCTATTTCTGCAAATGTAGGGGGCTCAACTTTTAGTATTAGAGGACAAGAATATACTTTTTTAGTATCTCGAGTGACTTCAGCACCAGCCTCTGTATACTCTAAGTCGCTATAAAAAGCACTATCGCCTGCACCTGATTCAATCATGATGCGATGACCATTTGCTGTAATAGCGTTCACTGCATCTGGCGTCAAGCAAATACGTTTCTCTTGATATTGATTTTCTTTTGGAATACCTATAAAGAGTTCCCCTTTTTGCCTTAAAACTTCTAGAGTTTCTTCTTGGGGAAGCAGTTGTTGCTTGCTAAAAGGAGATGTAGGCTGATCCATAATTCATTTCGATGCTCTTTAACAATTCGCATCTATTCAAAATTACAATTTTTAAATGAAATTTAGGAAGCTATCAAAAAGTCGTAAAAGGAAGTTCTATTTTAAAACTTGAGATGAAGCCAGTTTCGAACATTGTTTTGAAATTGTCGAAACATAAATTCTAAGTTACCAGTAGAAAGTTTTTGATTTAACCACTCTGAAAGTGACCGATATTCGACTGTTTGAGGCAACTCTTCATATTCTTTTACTTGTGTTACCTTAGACTGCTTCTGTTTTAGAGCATGTAATTCTGCTTCCATTGCTTCGAGATCTATTCCATGAACATGCTTATCATAAAGTTTTACCCTGATAAGATAAACAAACGGTATGACCACCATACATACCGGAATTAACCACCAGATATTATCTGTGTCTACAATGTTATCTTCAGAGTATAAAACTTCAAAAATTTGAAAAGCGTACATCATCATTGGAATCAATAAAATATGATACCACCAGTGCTTGCAAGTAAAAAACCATATAACAAGCAAATAGAACGGAACAAATTTACCCAGTAAGAACCAAGCGTAAGTATTTAAATCAACAAACCCGTTTCGATCAATTACAAATCCAAAAAAGTTAATGGTAGCATCTGGATCAACAGACAAATATTGATGAGATTTAAAAATAAAAGGAGAAATTATAATGAAGAAAACGGCAAAGGTTTCTATCACAAACCTTTTCCTAGCTTTTGCTTTCGGACTTGATTCAAATTTTTTCATTACAAATACACTTGGGAACTATATATCTTGAATTATTGTAACGAAAAAAAGAGCAATTTATTGATTGCTCTTCTACTAAATTTTATTTTGAAAAGGACTATTACTTACCTTGAGAAGGAATTTTAGTCTTATCCACACCTATTTCGTATAAGTCATCTTCCTCAGCTGTATTATTTGGTTCACAAGAAACAGCTAATAAGGTAACGGCAGCCATAAGGCCGAAAATAAATCTTTTTGCTTTCATTTTCATAAGGTTTTTGTTAGAAATCGGGCTATAAATATGTACAAATGTAAGTATTTGCGAGTTAAATTATAGCCAAAAGGTGTTAAAATTACGCATTTCAACCTAAGAATGCTACACTTCATCGATTTTTTTGTAGTTCATCGAAAAGTTCACAATAAAAATTGAATCTGAACGATATGGAGAGCGTTCTATTTCAACAAAAAAAAGAAAAGTAGGGGAGTGATTAAGAAGATAAACCTATTCCTTAAATAGAAATTTTACGCCTTTGTTCATCAACAATTTCAATCTGTACATTCATTGCATCTTTTGGTAAAAAAGATGCAATTTTTTCTGGCCATTCGATAAAAATCCATTTGTTTTGATTCAAATAATCTTCAAAACCCAAGTCAAGAACTTCATTTTCATCATTTAAACGATAAAAATCAAAATGATATCCTAGAACCTTATGGTCTTTGGTTTGATATTCATTAACAATACCAAAGGTTGGGCTTTTCGCTGATTCGCCACCACCAAGCTCGTGTACCAATGCTTTAATCAATGTTGTCTTTCCAGCACCCATTTGCCCGTAAAAGCACAGTATCTGAGCGTTACTATTTTTAATTATGTGTTTCGCTACCTCTCTAATTTCAGCTTCTTCATACACCATAGTTGCTCTCTATTTTAGTGGTATCAAAATTAAACCAAAAACTATTTCTGAAGAGAAAAATAATATGCTAAAATTCGTACTAAATCGTCTTCATTAGAAATGTCTAGCTTGTCCTTTTTTACAAATTGAGCTACTTGCTTAGAATGATTTGCAAAGAAATTATAGAATTTCTTCTTCTTTCTTGGTATTTCAATAAAATTATTATCGTGGGTGTTCAAATTTAATAGGTAGTAGGCATTATTCACTACGACAAACTTATCCCTTTTATCATCTTGGTACGCTTGTTTCTTTTGTTTTCTAATGAATTTTTTTGTTCTAGCATATACAATGTTCGGCTGCCTATACTATCTAAAACTTCAAAAAATGTTCTTTTGATATTTTCTTCCTCATTCATAAAACTTCCTACTACATATTTTTTATCTGATCCATCCAACATCGTTATGGTGTATTCTTTCTTCAAATCAAGCCTCATAATACCCTTTGAGGTCTTTGCCTCAACCTCATAATCAACCGCATTAAAACGTACAAATTGGGTTTTATTAAGATCATTTATAGTTGCTGGCAAAAAATCATCCTGCAGGTATGGTGAACCTTCGATTCCATCATAATCCCTCTCATTTATACCAGGAATCCACGTTATCATATCTGTAGAATTTGCGCGCACTTCCATAACAGGTTGCGCAAAAACACCTACGGTAAAAAGGCTTAAAAAAAATATGGTTAAGAGCTTCATTTTGATTGATTTAAAGCAAGACAGCTAATTATCTAGGTTCTAAAACCACAAAGGGAATAATCATTTCCTCAAGAGATACTCCACCATGTTGATATGTATTTCTATAGTAGCTCACATAATGATTGTAATTGTTAGGATAAGCAAAAAAGAGATCATTTTTAGCAAAAATGAATGAGCTACTCATATTGATGCTTGGTAAATGTATACTTTTTGGGTCTTTAGCTTCGAGCACATCTTTATCTTCATAGGTAAGACTTCGACCCGTTTTATAACGCAGGTTTAAACTAGTGTCTTTATCGCCAATAACCTTAGAAGGGTGTTTCACATTTATGGTGCCATGATCGGTGGTAATAATTAGTTTCATACCCATGCTCTGAGCTTGTTGAATGATTTCTAATAAGGGGGAATTTCGAAACCAGCTTTGCGTTAACGATCGATAAGCTTTATCGTTAGAAGCAAGTTCTTTGATAACATCCATTTCGGTTTTGGAATGCGAAAGCATATCAACAAAATTGTAGACAATTACGGTTAGGTCATTGCCCTTTTGAGTTCTAAAATTTTGAGAAAGGTGCTTGCCTTGCTTTAAACTAGAAATTTTATGGTACTCCCATTTTAAATGTAGTCCTAAACGCCTAAGCTGATCCCCTAAAAATTGGTCTTCAAATAGATTTTTTCCTCCCTCATCAGTATCGTTCTTCCACCATTTTGGATGTTTCTTTTCCATAGCTAATGGTGTCAAACCAGAAAATATGGCGTTCCTAGCGTATTGTGTAGCAGTAGGTAGTATACTGAGATAAGATTCCTCTTTAGTTTTCTTAAAAAAAGAATTCACCGTGTCTTCAAAGGCGAACCATTGATCGTAACGAAGATTATCCACGACTACTAATAATGTGGGTGTATCTTTGATTTCAGGTTGAATCCATTCTTTAAACAACGTATGAGACATTACTGGACCGCTGGGGTCAGTAAACCAATCTTCATAGTTTTTTTCAACAAACTTTCCGAATTGATTATTGGCCTCCACTTTTTGAGACTCCAGAATTTCAAACATACCGGTATCTTCAATATCTTCTAGACGCATTTCCCAGTAAATTAGTTTTTTATAA
>CALHCJ010000197.1 GCA_937936275.1 uncultured Flavobacteriaceae bacterium | reverse complement strand
TAGGATTGTCAACAGGAGCAAAAGCTACAAATACGGAGTTGTCGGTAAGCTGAGTTCTGACACTATCAATTTTCATGAAATTTTCAACAGTTCCAGTTTTTCCGGCTATTTCAATATCGGCAATTTGGACACCTCTGGCGGTTCCTTTTTTGTAAACGTCTGCCATACCCTGAATTACAGGCTCAAAATGTCTTTTGTCTATGGTGGTGTATTTCGGTTGTGTAAAAGCAGGATTGGTAATATCTTTTCCTTCAATCTTTTTCAGAATATGAGGTGTAAAGTAGTGTCCACGATTCGCAATAGCTGCAGTCATATTTGCCAATTGAATGGGGGTTACGTTTACCTCTCCTTGACCGATTGCATTTGAATATGTGGTCACAGCAGACCATCTTTTATCACCAACGCCATACCATTTGTTATACATCTCAGTACTTGGAACACTGCCGCGTCGTCCGGTATGGAGATCGGACCCTAGATAAGAACCAAGACCGAAACTTCTAACGTGCTCTTCCCAAGCATCCATAGCTTTTGCGTTGGATTCATATTTGTCAAAAATCTTTTTATAAACGCCTACAAAATAAGCATTACATGATTTATATATACCGTCATTAAGTCTTCTAGTACCACCGCCACAATGACATCCCTTTTTACTTCTTCCGATATAAAAACCATGATGGCAAGTAAAGGAAGTAGATGGTGTGATTGCTCCTTCTTGTAGTCCGATTAAGGCATTAATGGCTTTAAAGGGAGAGCCAGGACTTTTTTCAAAAGATATTGATCGATCGAAAGTTGGTTTTGATATGGAATCATAATGTAACTTACTATAGTTAGCAGAACGCTTACGACCTACCAAAAGAGAGGGTTCATAGGTAGGCCCAGATATCATGGTCAAAATTTCTCCAGTGGAAGGTTCAATGGCTACTATACCTCCCCATTTACCTTGCATTAATTTTTCGCCATACTCTTGCAAGTCTTTATCTATGGTTAGACTAATCTCTTTTCCTTGTTCCGGTTGAACGTCTAATTCTCCATCTTTATATTTGCCGATATCTCTGTTAAATCGGTCTTTCTGAATATATTGTATTCCTTTTTTACCTCTCAAGGTATCTTCGTAGACTTTTTCTACCCCTGTTCGACCAGTCAGTTCTCCCTGTACATAGTTTGGGTTTTTTGCAAGGTCTCTTTCATTTACCTCACTAATATAGCCAAGAACATTGGCACTCGCTGGAGTGTCATAATATCGCAATGAGCGCTTTTGAATATAGAAACCAGGGTATCGCCGCATTTTTTCTTGTAGACGTGCGTAGTCTTCTTTAGAAAGTTGGTGTACAAGTACGGAAGGTAGGCGGGGTGAGTAAACTCGGGCTCTTTTCAATCGTTTTACAAAACGTTCTTTCGTCATATCTAAGAGGCCACAAAATTCTAGTGTATCTAAAGCTTTCACTTCTCTCGGAATAACCATAACATCATAGGCAGGATCGTTGCCTACTAACAATTTACCATTTCGATCATAAATATATCCCCGTTCAGGATAATCGTAAATAGCTTTAATTGCGGGGTCTTCTAAAAGTTGATCAGGTGAAAAGCTAAATATCTGCAAATATGATAACCGCCCTATAAAGGTGATTCCTATGAGTACGATAATTGATGAAAGAAGTAGTTTTTTCATTATTCTTTTCTAACGCTAAAGAGTGATCCAAAAAGTAAACAAAGTACTAGTGTTGCCAAACTGATGGAAAAAACCTTTTTCAAAACTAATAGCAAATTTGCAAAACTGAAAATTTCTAGAGTAAAGAAAACCAAGTGATGTACTATAATTAATAACGCTAAAAAGGTGAATTGTTGTACACGCGTAGCATTCCCCAATTTGAAGCTTTGAAATTCATAGTTAACACCAAATACAAAACGCATAATTGCAGGTCGTAAATAGGCGATAGTTACTGTGGCTGCGGCATTTATAGCCATGGTGTCTGAAAAGAAATCAATACATAAGCCTAATACAAAACTTAGTGCGATAAAGGCGGCTCTATTTTGTTTGATAGGATACCAGTAAATGAACAAAATGTATACCATCGGATTAATAAATCCAAAGAAATTCAATCTATTAAATACGAGAACCTGCACTAAAACTAATAGTGAGAATCGAATGACATTAATAAAGTAATAGTTACTTATCATTGCTTCTCAGTTTCTTTCTGTAGTGCTGTGATTTCTGCTCTATTTATATTATTTACGATATAAACGTTTTTGATATTAGTCATATCGTTAAATAATGCAACTTCAATATTCCAAAAACTTTTAGAATCGTTTAAATCAAATTTTTGAATCGTACCAATAGGGATGTTTTCAGGAAAAATACTACTCATTCCACCAGTAACAATGGTGTCGCCGATGACTAGTGGTACTAATCGCGGAATGTCAATTAGCTGAACTACATTATATGTATTCGCGTTCCAAACTAAAGATCCAAAATGATTAGTGTTTTTGAGTTTGGCATTGATATTTGATTTTTCATTTAAAATACTCTGCACGGTTGCGAAATTATTCGAGGTGTTTTCTATAATTCCTAAAATACCTTTGCTAGTAATTACACCCATATCGGGTTTAATACTATCTTTTTCTCCTTTGTTAATGGTAATATAATTTCTAGGATTGGCGTAGTTGTTTTTAATAACCTTACCTGAGCTAATAGTATATGTTAGTTGAAGAGAATCTAATTCACTATCATAAGGTTCTTCCTTGTTAAAAAGAAGTTTCCGAAGTCTTTTATTTTCTTCAACTAGCTTTTCATTCTCAACGTCTAAATTAAAATAGGAGGTAATGCCAAATGAAGTTTGGTATATGTTTCCAGCAATCCAACTTGAAGAATTAAAAAAGCTGCTTTGGTGATAGGAGTGTGATTGAATGGTAAAACCCAAAGACAAGATCATCAAAAAGAGATAAAGAATGAAATTCTTATATCTTAAGATAAAATTGATAATCTGCTGCATGCATTTGAATTTTATGGGACGCTATCGATACAGAAGCATTCTAAAAAGCAAGTAGGATAGAATCAAAAGCTTGCTTAAAAGCTGTTTATTTAATCAATATACTTTTATAACGCTCTAGGTTTTTTAATGCAATACCTGTGCCTCTTACAACTGCTCTTAAAGGGTCTTCAGCAATGTAAACGGGTAAATCTGTTTTTTGCGAAAGTCGCCGGTCTAGTCCTCTTAACATTGAACCACCACCTGCCAAATAAATACCAGTGTTATAAATATCTGCAGCCAATTCAGGCGGCGTTTGAGATAACGTTTCCATCACAGCATCTTCTACACGGAGTATAGATTTATCCAAGGCCTTAGCTATTTCACGATATGAAATTTGTACTTGTTTAGGTTTTCCGGTTAATAGATCACGCCCTTGTACAGATTTTTCATCTGGTGGTGTTTGTAGATCTTCAGTGGCTGAACCAATTTCAATTTTAATGTTTTCAGCAGTACTCTCACCGACATATAGGTTGTGTTGTGTTCGCATGTAATAAATAATGTCATTTGTGAATACGTCACCCGCAATCTTTACGGACTTATCACAAACGATTCCACCTAAAGCTATTACTGCAATTTCTGTAGTACCACCACCAATATCGACAATCATATTACCTTTCGGTTGCATGATATCTAGACCAATACCAATGGCTGCTGCCATAGGTTCATGAATTAAATATACTTCTTTACCATTTACGCGTTCAGCAGATTCCTTTACCGCCCGCATCTCAACTTCAGTAATTCCTGAAGGAATACAAATAACCATGCGCAATGCTGGTGGAAACCACTTTTTCTTTAAAGCAGGAATATTTTTGATGAACATATTGATCATCTTTTCAGATGCATCAAAATCTGCAATAACGCCATCTTTGAGTGGGCGAATCGTTTTTATATTTTCGTGAGTTTTACCTTGCATCATGTTGGCTTCTTTTCCAACTGCAATAATTTTACCTGAAATACGGTCTCTAGCAACTATCGATGGACTGTCGACAACTACTTTGTCCATATGGATGATGAGGGTGTTCGCAGTACCTAGATCGATAGCGATTTCCTCAGTTAAGAAATCAAAAAATCCCATTATTAATTCGTTTGGTTATGTTACATGTATGCGTGGGGTGCATTTCATCGACAAAAGTAGTAAAATATGCTACTCTTTGGCGTTTTATGTTGTGAATTTATAACTAAGCGTTACCAAACGGTCAAGACTTGAAGTTTGAATACAAAAAAATAGAAGTTTTCAAAGAAATTAATGCTTAAAATGACGTGTGCCTGTCATCACCATCGAAACTCCATTTTCATTACAATAATCAATACTTAATTGGTCTTTTATAGACCCACCAGGTTGTATTACACTAGAGATTCCGCTCTTGTGCGCGATCTCTACACAATCTGGAAATGGAAAAAATGCATCACTTGCCATAACCGCTCCATTCAAGTCAAAATTGAAAGATTTTGCTTTGTGAATAGCTTGGTTCAAGGCATCAACACGAGAGGTCTGCCCAGTTCCACTAGCACAGAGTTGCTTGTTCTTAGCAAGCACAATGGTATTCGATTTTGTGTGTTTGCAGAGTTTTGAAGCAAAAATTAAATCTTCAATTTCTTGTTTAGAGGGATTTTTAGTAGTGGCATTTGAAAGATCAGCAACAGTATCTGTTTTATAATCTTTTTCTTGTAATAGCATGCCATTTAGGCAAGTTCGCACAATCATATCGGGCATTTCAACCTCATTCTGAATTAGTATGATACGATTCTTTTTTCCTTTCAATATTTCGAGGGCATCGTCAGCATAGCTTGGGGCTATCACCACTTCGCAGAAAAGTTTATGAATTTCTTCTGCCGTTGCTTTATCAATCTCTTTATTGCTAATCAATACGCCACCAAAAGCAGAAACAGGATCTCCAGCCAAAGCATCAATATAAGCTTGATGTAAATTATCTCTTTGTGCAAGACCGCAGGCATTGTTGTGTTTTAGAATAGCAAAGGTAGGAGCGTCGTTTTTAAACTCGAGCATTAGATTTACAGCTGCATCAACATCTAATAAATTATTGTAGGATAAATCTTTTCCATGAAGTTTTGAAAACATAGCATCAAAATCACCAAAGAAAAATCCTTTTTGATGCGGGTTTTCTCCGTAACGAAGTACTTTTCCATCTGTTTCACTAACCTTTAGTGCCGCTATTTCATGGTTATGATTGAAGTAATTAAAGATAGCAGTATCATAGTGCGAGGAAACATTGAATGATTTTGCTGCAAAACGCTTGCGATCTTCAATCGTAGTGGTTCCATTTCCACTAGTGATTAATTCTAATACTTCTTCATAATCTTCCATAGAAGAAACGCAAAGTACATCTTTGAAGTTTTTTGCGGCCGCACGAATTAATGATATTCCCCCAATATCTATCTTCTCTATAATATCTTGTTCCGAAGCACCACTGGCAACTGTTTTTTCAAAAGGATATAAATCAACGATTACAATATCTAATTGCGGAATTTCAAATTCTTCCAGTTGAGCAACATCGCCTTCATGATCTTGACGGTTTAGAATTCCTCCGAATACTTTTGGGTGCAATGTTTTTACACGACCTCCTAAAATAGAGGGGTAACTCGTAACATCCTCTACAGGCACAACATCAATACCTAAATCCTTGATAAATTTTTCAGTACCTCCAGTCGAGTATATTGTGATTCCTAATTCATCAAACTTACGAACGATAGGCTCTAATCCATCTTTATGAAATACTGAAATAAGGGCAGAAGTAGCTTTTTTGGAACTCATTTTTTGCGTGCTAGTGATTATATTAATAAGCAAACAAAAATACTTTTTTTGATGGGATGAAATTCGTCAGGTTATCAACAAAATGGGAAAGTTTTAAACGATTTAGACTAAAATTTCTGCTACTTTTTCATTCACAAAT
Organism: uncultured Flavobacteriaceae bacterium; assembly: GCA_937936275.1. Classification (GTDB taxonomy): domain Bacteria; phylum Bacteroidota; class Bacteroidia; order Flavobacteriales; family Flavobacteriaceae; genus Maribacter_C. The sequence continues at coordinate 938 of CALHCJ010000197.1, read as the reverse complement.
TCAAGAAAACGCTCATCTTCTTTTGTAAACGGGTCCGCCGTGTTAGAATCGATATCAATTTGACCAATGTTTTCTCCGTTTACAAATAAGGGAACTACAATTTCTGCCTTCACTGTAATACTACAAGCTATGTAGTTGTCTTGCGCTTTTACATCGGGCACGACAAAATTTTCGTTCGAAACTGCTACCTGACCGCAAATCCCTTTTCCAAATGGAATGATTGTATGATCGGTAGGTTCCCCAGCATACGGCCCTAGTTTAAGTTCGTTTTTGTCTCCATTCTTAAAATAGAAGCCTACCCAATCGTAATAGGTAATCTCTTTACGAAGCAGGTTACAGATATGTTGTAATGCTTCATCTGAGTCGGTATTTTTTTCAAGAATAGAAATTACACGTTGCTCTAATTTTTCAAACATTATGATCAGTTAAAAGTGTTTAGATGTAAAAGTCGTATTTTTTTATAAAATTTACTTCCTATCACCTCAAGATATATTTATTCATCAAGATCTATTAAAATATCTTGCGATATGAGTTCACCTTTAGCAGTCATTCCTTCAAGGGTAACTTTTATAGAATTTTGACTATTTAGCGGAGCGACGAACGTTATTGGAGTTGTATGATCGTATGTGGTTGAAGGTGTCCATGATAGAATTCCAAATTTATTAAAAGTAGCATCAGTGGTATTGAAATAATCGGGTCGTTCGAAATCAGTCGGTATGTCATAGCCAGTATCAACAATAAATTCTTTACTCTTCTTTTCACTTTCAACCAAGGGTCGGTTTTTGTATTTTTCATTTGTAAATACAACAACAAGCGCTGAACAAGAGGTGGCCCGATCGAAATAAATTTCATCTATAAATTCCATACGAATATTTTCATAAGCACCAATATAGGCATCAAATTTTCCATCTATCATGATGGACGGAAAAACGTAGCCA
>CALHCJ010000196.1 GCA_937936275.1 uncultured Flavobacteriaceae bacterium | reverse complement strand
ATAAACAATAAAGTCATTCGATATATCTAGAGTTACCGTTGAGGCCGATACCGTATAGTCCACATTAGCAATAAGCTTAGCTCCATTTCTATAAACCCAAACTTGGCTAAATGTGGGTAGTGTAGGACTCCCTGTGAGTGGATATGTTGTTAAATTTGCACCATGATCGGTTGTATTTGCAGTAAAGCTTTCTTGACCACTGGTAATAATGTCAATGTCAGAAGCAAGCAATTTCTTAGTATCTCCGGTAGCTTCATCACGTACTAAAAATGTGTATCCTGAACCTGTGCCAGCATCAGACTCGGTAGTTGCGTCGGTAGAAGCTGTCTCTGTAGTAACTAATGCTATACCGTTAAGCGCAAAGATATTTCCGTCTGTATCTATAAACGTATTGTCGGTCAAGGTACCTCCCAATTGCCATGTCGTTGTGGTTACATCATCAGTGGTATTCGAAAGCATTGTAATACCATTTTGCGACTGAAGGTATTTAATGGTGCCTTTGTTATCTATAACACGAACTGCGCCACCCGTAGTGGTGGTGCCTGGATCAATGTCAGCTTCTTTTATTACGTCACCAGAGGTTTGCTGTGCACTTAGTGTAATGCCTGTAAACACCAAAAAAAGGAATGCAATGGATTTAAAATTTCGAAATGTTTGTTTTGTTTTCATGATTTCAAATTATTGGTAAAAAGAATGTATTAATGAATATGTATTATAGGATTTGAACGATTCGTATTCTATCATTTTGATAACAGGTAATTTCGCTTTCTAATCGAATGGTGTTCGTATCTACAGTTGTGAAATCAATTCGAACTCCGTTTCGATAAACTTCAATTTTGTCACTATCATCAATTGCAACGGGAGTGGTAAATTCTGTTTGCCCCTCACTAGCGGTAATCACACTTTGTTGTTGTGCTACTTCAATATCAATACCGTCGTTGCACAGACTAATCCAGTTTGTTCCGTTATAAGAATGAATACAGTTGGTGTCGGTATTGAAGACCATGCCGCCAGGTAAGGGTGCTAAACCAAGCATTTGTTCATTAGTCATTCTCGTGAGTACTAACACTTTTGAGGTGCTTTCTAACTCCAAAATGGAAGCATCATCGATAGTACTCACGTCATCGCCAATTTTTATTTGGCTGTAAGTAAAAGTATTACACAAGAGAAGGAGTACAAGAATTTTGGTAAAACGAGACATCTTAGTTCAAATTGGAAATCTAAGATTAGCACATAACCTTTAATTTGAAAAAAAAATGTTGTAAAAATGTAAGAAAAAGATGTCAAATAAGAAAGAAAAGATGTCTAGTTTTTTAAAATTTTAAAAAATCATAAGTGTTAACTCACTTATTCGCAATTGACTCATCTTGAAATATTTAAGGAGTATTAAGTCATATAATCGAACTTTTTTTAACTTGATTTTTGATCTCACCTTTTAATTTTTTTGATATATTTTTCAATCATTTCTCTATCGGGTACCGTAGTGATTTCTTTTGTTTTAGCAATATAAAATGCGTTGAGGGCCAAGCGATCGTAGCCTTTTTCAAAGTTATATTTTCCAACTAGATAATATGCTTCCCAAAAATCAGGATTGAGTGAAATAAATTCTGAAAGTAATTCTTGTTCTACATGTACTTTCTCGGAAATAGCTTTTTGAATTTCATCTCGAACTTTACGATAACGTTCATAATCTTGATAAGCTTCCGACTGTAAGAACGGATCTTGTTGAATATTTAATTCACTTTTGGAAATATTTCGGTTTTCAATTATGTCTTTCGAAAAAACTTCATTCAAATCGTAAGCTACAAACTCACCCATTTGATAGGGACTACTGGATACCCAAACCAACAAATCTTCCGGTTGAAAAACAATACCATGATGAGCCAACATTTGGTTTAAGGCTTTTTCATTACCGTAGCCTATCTTATCTTCTGATAGGCCTTCTCTGTTTCTAAGGATATCGACAACTTTTTTTGGAGTAACCTTTTCAGTTTCGCCTAGTAATTCTTCCATCCGTTCGTAGCGATACTGCGAATGACTTTCTAAAATATGTTTTTTATTCTTTTCATCTTCTGCGTATGCAGCACTCTGAAAATGGTTAGAGCACACAAGTTGATTACTTGTGTTTGGCACTTCGTACACACCGAAATTTTTAGGAGAAACTTCTATCAGAGCTGCTTTTTTGTCCTTGGCACTTCCGACGAAAATAGATTCTGAAACGAAAACCTCTCGCTTTTTTGCGATCGTAATTGCCTCTTCAATCGTAGACGCATATTGCAGTATTTCACGAGTAACCAATGAAATGGGAGTTTTTGCTACTAAAGGAAACTGCGATTTTCCAGCGTTAATAGTCACGGTTAAACCTTGGTCGTTCATGCCAGAGACGACGCCGATCATACCTCCCCAGGTAACTGACATAAAGTTGTATCCGTCATCAGGTGCAACAAAAGCAATAATTTTGTTTTTCGCAAAATCATCGCCCGCATAAAAATCAAAGTTTCGTCCAATTAATAGTTTGCCGTCTTTGGTGTTTTCTCCCCAAGAGGCAAAAGAAGAACAACCTACTAAGGCTAAATCTTGTAGTGCGTGACCAATATCATGCGCTCCATGAAAATAGAGCACACGAGGATATTCTTCCGCGATGTAATCGTAATTGGGAGAGGCATATTGAGAGATACCATAAATCTCTGTTTTGTATTGCTCATCAATATGTAAATACACTTTACGATTGAACCATGCCAAAAACTTTCGCAGTATATTTTGATACCCCTTGGAAGGTACCAAGTCATCAATTTTTTTGAGAAAAACAGCTTCCTGTTGGTTAAATAATTCTTGACTTAGTGCACCTTGGTATAAACCCAGTTCCATAGGATTGCCTTTCACATACATCTCCCATAACCCATGCTTGTTTTTAGTCAAAAAATTAGTTCCAATAGTATA
>CALHCJ010000195.1 GCA_937936275.1 uncultured Flavobacteriaceae bacterium | reverse complement strand
TGCTCAGCACGATACCAGGATTTGTATTATTAACAAGGGTTATATTATTATCGCCATCAACAACATCATATTTTCCTGGACTTGCATTGGATATATTTAATGTTGCTATCGGTGTTGTACCTGTACCACGAAAAACTTGAACTGAAAAAGAGCTCGTTTCTGGTGTTGATAGATAAAACGCTTGTTGTCTTATCGCAGCGTTGTTGGAGATTTGTTTAAGCGGCGGTAAATAGTGAGCGTCGCTTAATTGACCAAAACTTATGGTACAAGAAAAGAGTATAATGAAAACGGGTAGAAGGGGGAATCTCATAATTGTTATTTTTGAATTGGTATAAAATTTGAACCATTAAAAATTCTCTGACTACTAATGTGTTGTATTTAGCATAACTTTATTGTAATACTTTGTTTGGTCTTTTTTACAGAAAAGAGAGATGATGTTTACGTTGTTCTAAAACTATCGAATGAAAAATTTAACGCTTAATATAAAAAAGAGGGTGTACTCATATTGAATGCACCCCCTTTTAGAATGTTGGTTAAAACACCTTATTCCATGACAATAAATTCTGATCGTCTATTTTTTTCATGTTCTTTATCACTACACTTTTCTACTGAAGTACAATCGTTTGCTAGTTTTGATTCTCCGAATCCTTTGCCTTTGATACGAGATTCCGAGATTCCATTTTCAATTAAGTATGCAACGGTACTTTTCGCTCTTCGATCTGAAAGCCTATTGTTGTACCACTTGCTTGCTCTAACATCAGTATGTGACTGCACTTGAATTTTCATATTAGGAAATTCTTTTAAATAGCCAATAACTGCGGTTAATGTTGTTGCCGCATCTGCTCGAATATTCGATTTATCTAAATCAAAATAAACCGGATTCAGGTTTAAAAAGTAAGCTAAATCGGTTCCAACAGGTGCTTCTTGAAGGACTTTAGCCAATAAGATTTCTATACCGGTATTATCATTGGCATCCACTGAAGTAAAGTCAACCTCTGAACGATTATAACCTTCAGCAACAGCTATTAATTTGTAGTCTCCATCTCGACAATCGCCATCCATAACAAAAGAACCATCCGCATTTGTAATAACTTCTGATAAAGTTTCGTCTTTAATATTTACAAGGGCAACTCGAGCCCCGACCAATGGTAAGCCATCTTTCTCATCTTTAACAATACCTGAAACAATGGTATTACAGATTAAGTCAATAGGTTCGTTTTCGGTAAATGCATAAATATCATCACTACCTTGACCGCCTTCTCGATTGGAAGCAAAGAAACCTTTTCGTGTTTCGGAATTGATAATGAATGAAAAATCATCTAATTCGCTATTCACTGGTTTACCTGTGTTTACGACATATAGATTGTCCATATCATCAAGTTTCGTAGCAAATACATCGAGACCTCCCAAACCTGGATGACCATCTGAAGCGAAATATAAAACATTGGTATCGGTTACAAACGGAAAGGTTTCTCTACCCTCTGTATTGACGGTATTGCCCAAATTCTTTGGAACTCCAAAATTTCCATTTTCATTAATTTCTACGACAAAAATATCAGATGCACCATGAGTTCCTGGCATGTCTGATGCAAAGTAAAGGCTTCGTTCATCAGGACTTAAGGTAGGATGCGCTGCGGAGTACTCATCGCTATTAAATGGTAATTCAACGATATTAGTCCAGTTACCATCATTTAGGTTAGCGCGATAGATTTTTAAGCGACTAACACCTTGATTATCTCTCGAAAACTTACCGTTCACAGAATTGTTTCTAGTAAAGTATACCGTGGAGCCATCTTTAGTAAAAACTGCGGAGGTTTCATGGGTCTTTTTATTTAAAGAGGATAACTTTGTAGGATTTCCAAAATCACCTTCCGAGGTTTCGGTTGCTCTGTATAAATTGGTAAATGGTTTGTTATTCCAAGTATGAACAAATTTTGTTACGGTACCACTATCTCTAGCTGTAGAAAACACTAATTCTTCACCCATGAATGCCGGTGCAAAATCAGAAGCTTCAGAATTAATACTTAAACTTTTAATATCATATCTACCCGATAAGCTTTCAATTTGATCTAAATAATCGGGATTTGCTATACTTTTTTTGGCTCGTTCTTCTGCATTTTTAGCGGTTTCGTATCTATCCATCCACAATGCAGCAGCATTGTAGTCTTTTGTCGATTTTAAAGATTGAGCATACAAATACAAATAATTGGCCTCAATGGTAGCATCATTCAGTTCAAATAGTTTTTTGAACCAATTGGCAGCTTCACTGTAGTTAGCGTTTTGATAATTGGCATCACCTAAATTTTTATAAATATCTTCTTCTGAATAGCCTTTTTCTATTAAAGCTTCATAGGCCTCAATAGCAGGAATATAGGAATAGGTGTCAAATTCTTTTTTAGCTTTATCAGATTTTTTATCCTGTGCGTTCATTAAGGTATTTACCATTAATGAAATACATATTATATAGATTAACTTTTTATTTACCATGAGTTATTTTTAAAAGAATCTTGGTGCGATAACGTTTTTATATTTTCCTAGTAGTTCGTAGCGTAAAAGTATTTCGAAAGATCCGTCGTTGAAAGCAGTATTGCCTAGTTCTGTAATTTCTCTATCGTAAGCTAAGCCAAGCATAAATTGATCAGTGATTTGAAATCCGAAGAGCGCACTTAATGCGGCATCCCAACGGTAAGCTGCACCTAAAGTGAATTTTTCATTGATCATAAAGTTGGCAGAAGC
>CALHCJ010000194.1 GCA_937936275.1 uncultured Flavobacteriaceae bacterium | reverse complement strand
GATTATATGCTTCATACCTGTATTTTCCTTTTGCATTAACTCCGATAGTCGATTGCATAGCACAAATGGAGCAACGGAGTTTACCAATTGCACCTCAATCATTTCTGTGGTTTCTATTTCTCCCAATTTTAGCCGCCAACTATTAGTCTTACGAAGGTCAACCTGTTGTAAATCGGCATCTAATTCTCCCTCAGGAAACACTTCTTTCGCCTGTAAAGAATTATCAAAACTATAAGGAATTTGGGATAATTGAGCAGAAGCGCGTAGTCCGATGCCTGGCTCTGGTCCGTGCCACGTAACGGGCATATTTTGATTTGAGGAGGCGGCTGTGGTGAGTTGCTTTAATTCATCTAAACAATCCACATGATCTTTTAATAAATGAACGGCATACTTCGGTAAGCTATCAATAGGTCTCTCTTCATTAGCCATTAAGTGCTCGTAAAAACCAGCAGGCCTTCTTACTGTCTGAGCGGCATTATTAATAAGAATATCTAAACGCTCGTATTTCTGTTCAATATAATTACAGAAAATTTCTACACTAGGGATATGTCGTAAATCTAAACCGTGAATTTTAAGACGATGTCCCCATTGCGTAAAGTCTTCTTCTTTTGAGAAACGTAATGCAGCATCTGCAGGAAAACGTGTGGTGGCAACAACAGTTGCCCCTGCCCGTAATAATATTAAGGTGATATGATACCCAATTTTCAGTCTCGATCCAGTGATGATAGCCACCTGATCTTTTAAATCGGTAGTTTGAAAGCGTTTAGCATAATTAAAATCCCCACATGCTGTACACATGGTATCATAGAAGTGATGAAGCTTTGTAAATAAGGTTTTACATACATAACAATTTCGCGGAGATTCTAAATCTGCAAGTTTTTTATCTTTCAGTTGTGCTTTCGGTAGTAACTTAGGAGCAATAAAAACAACCGCCTCTCGGGCACTCCGAATTCCAGTTTCCTTTCTAGCACTTTTATCTCTAGCAGCTTTTTTTCGTTTCTGAGCTTTTTTAGCATCCTTTTTTCGCCTTGAAAACTCTTCACGACTAGGTCTTGATAATTGACCCGAGGCCTTGATTAAAGCAGTTCGTTTTTCTTTCGGAATATCAAAAATAACATCCGTATTTTCAACCAATTGTTCTAAGATGGCGATACACTTATCAATTTCTGACTCACGTATTTCTGTAATGTTATCCTGACGAACTTTATTCATAAACTTCTTTAGTTCAGCTATTTTCGCTTATTTCTTTTGTTATAGTTCTTATCACCTTTCGTTTTCGCCTTTTTATATTTCTTAGCTATGGTACGTTGATATGAACCGCCTTGATTGGTGCGTTTGTTTTTATCTTTTTTTTCATGAAAACCCTCACCGACATCTTCACCAATACTTCTTTTATTTGGATTATCGCGTTCTTTTATCTTTGGAGTTTCTGCTGGGGTAAGTTTTGTCGCTATTGCAATATGCTCAGGAAGCACTACTTCTGGAATGCTAAGGCCCATTAATTCTTCGATATTTTTTTTATGTTCAGCTTCCTTTTCTGTAAAAAATAAAATGGCATTGCCTTTTTCTTCTGCCCTACCCGTTCTACCAATACGATGCATATAGTTTTCAGGAAATGATGGCGTATCAAAATTGATAACATGTGATATTTTATCTAAATCTAAACCACGTGCCATAACATCGGTTGTCAATAAAATCCGATTTAGACCTTCATCAAACTGGCGAATAGAACGAAGTCTATAGTTCTGGGTTTTATTGGAATGAATAATACAGGTTTCGCTTCCATAATCTTCTTCCATGGCTTCAAACAAGCGATCGGCATCTTTTTTATTAGAAACAAATACTAAAACTTTATGAAATACATCTTTATCCTTGAGCATGTCAAGCAATAGATTTGTCTTTGTATAAAAATTGGGAACGCCATAGCAGCTTTGCGAAATATTATCTAGTGGGGTTCCGCTAATTGCGACCGTTACTTTTTTAGGAGCAATGAAAAAATCATGAATTAATCGATCGACATCATCTGTCATTGTTGCCGAAAACATGATATTTTGTCTTCGTTTTGGCAACAGTTCCATAATATTTATGAGCTGAAAACGAAAACCTAAATCAAGCATGACATCAACTTCATCAATCACTAATTTTTTGATAGATTTTAGTTTAAGTGCATTACACAAAGCTAAATCATACAATCTCCCTGGAGTTGCCACAACTATATCAGTTCCTTGACCTAAGGCTTCTTTTTGACGATTCATATTTGTGCCACCGTATACTCCCACAACGCGTATTGAGGAATATTTGCCAAATTTTTCAATTTCTTCAACTACCTGAACCACAAGCTCTCTAGTCGGTACCAAAATTAATATCCGTGGATGAATTTCTTTCGAATAGGGTAGCATTTGTAAGAGTGGAAGCATGTAGGCAAAGGTTTTACCCGTGCCCGTCTGCGCAATACCAACCATATCTTTGCCAGATAACACGACAGGAAAAGACTTTGCTTGAATCGGTCTAGGCGCTGCAAAACCAAGATCTGCTATCGCATTCCGTAATGGATTTGAAATTTTAAATTCATCGAAACTTGACATCATATTGTTTTGAAGACTTAATCTTACTAATGTATGCCAAAGGTACGACCCTTAAGTGTTTATTCTGATTATTCTTCTGGTGGATACCCGTGTATTTCTTCAAAGACCGAATCAAAGTTTTGCCGCAAATAAGCATTTAGCTTTTTCTTATAATCGTCTTTCAACCAAACGATGAAGTTTCCGGTACTTCTACTTATACATTTGGTATAGGTCAAAATACGCTGATTGATATCGTCTTTTAGCAGTTTAGCTAGGGCCAAAGCATCATAAACGTCTTCGCTATTTTCGATACAAATCTTTGCATGTTGTTCGATAGAACGTTCTAAAACTACTTTGGAAGATTCTCCTGCACTGGTCGCAGTTCGATAAACATCTCTGATGTCAAAAGAAACATCTTCTGATTTAGAAAATTCTTCCCGAATCTCTTCGGGCATATCATGTTTAAACTGGTCTTCAATAGATTCATCGTCCTTGATACGATCCATATAAAAGTTCGGCGAAGAGAAAATTGCTTGCCAGTCTAAATCTGCGCCCCAAGGCCCAAAGCGATAATTATTATTTCCTAAATCAATAACGGTAAATTTCGACTTGTTGTTTAGAATACGAGATCCACGACCAATCATTTGATAATATAAAGTCAGTGACTTTGTTGCTCTGTTGAGAATGATTGTATCAATGGTGGGCTCATCAAAACCAGTTGTTAAGATACTAACTGAAGTTAAAATTGCATCAGGGGTTTCTTTAAACCATTTTAATATTTGTGCTCGCTGTTTTTTGGTGGCCGTATTGTCTAGATGCATGACAGGCAATCCTGCTGCATTTAGGGTATGATAAACATTAATGGAAGTATTAATTCCGTTATTGAATATCAATGTTTTCTTTCCTTTGGAGTGCTTTTCATATGCCTTTAACAGCTTTTCAAGCATAGCGGGACTCGAATATAAATCCTCTGAAGATTTCACTGTATAATCACCGTTAGAACCAATCTCTAAAGAAGTTAGTGCCATATCGTACTGGAATACTTCTGCACGAGCTAAAAAATCATTTTCAATAAGATTTTCAATCGTTTCACCTACAATTAGTTCGTCATAGTTATCTTTCATTGGAAGCTCTTTGTTTGAGCTTAATGGTGTAGCGGTAACTCCTAAAATAAACGAGTTTTCAAAGAATTTAAAAAGTTTTGTAAATGAGTTGTAATGTGCCTCATCAATAATAACTAAACCAACATCAGAGATATCTAATTTGTCATCTTGCAATCGGTTATTCAAAGTTTCAACCATTGCTACATAACACGAATAGTTAGCTTGATCATCTAAATCAGCTTTACTATCGACTACTTTGTTGATGACTCCGAACTCGGTCAGCATACTCGATGTTTGACGGCAAAGCTCCACTCGGTGAGTCATTACCAACACTTTTTTTTTATGATTTTTCAAATATTGACGCACCATTTCTGAGAAAATGACAGTTTTACCACCACCAGTTGGTAATTGATATAAAAGATGATGATCATCTGGAGCGGTATCAAATTTTTCAAAAATTTGACTAATAGCGCCTTGTTGATATTCGTAAAGCTCTTTGTCTGATTTTTTATCTTGAAGTTCTAGTGCAATTTCCGACATGTGATCCTTATTCTTTTTGGGATTGCAAAAATACGGCTTTATATAGGTTTACAGAACTATTCTGTTAAAACTGTTCAAGTATTCGTTCTAAAGGTTAGAAATTAGGGCGCAATTAAAGAAGTACTGATACTACCTTAAATTCAATGGCTATACCCATTGCTAATTTCGGGAGACTTTTATGTACTCAAATTGATAGTTATGACAAGTGGCTGAAAGAGGTAAATAAAAAAAGCCCCGCTAAATATAGTGAGGCTTTTGTATTCTATAAACTGAAGGTTATACTTAATTATCACTCAAAGAAATTTCTTCAACAGTACCATCGGGGTATGTCATTTCAGCAATATCATCACAGGTGCCATCGCCAAAATCGATGCTTACCGCTAAACCATTTTTATTCAGACTCATAACTCCTTCTGATGCATATGAACAATCAAAGAAGTATGTTTTCAATGGAACAGAAATATTCACGGTATAAGTGTTTCCATCTGCTTTAACAGTCCAATCTCCATCAATGGTTAAAAGACTGTTTTCAAAATTTTCGGTATCAAAAATAATGGTAAAACTCTTTGTTCCCATTTCTTCAATCAATGAACCATCGGCGAGCTCAATATTCATATCACTTACAATATCGAAAGATACACTGCCTCCTTGAGAATTCTCATCTAAGGTAAAAGCTCGGGTACCATTTACGGTAATTTCGCCCACAGTTAAGTTATTATATGTTGCTGTGAACGCTGTTGATTCTTCACCTTCTTTGTATACTACAGTTAAGCTTCCATTTATGGTCTCACCACCATCAAAACTGCAATCGTTGAAGGTTACAGAATATCCGGTATCTGAAAATTCTGCTACATAACAGTCATTTTTTGATGATTTAGATGATTCTCCGTTTTCAAAAAGGTCTGTTATGACCTGATCTACTGCACTAGAATAATCGTCGGTATCTAAAATTGTTTGTACTTCTGTCGAAGTGACGGTTTGGTCTTCAATGGTAGGGTCTTTATCATCTTTACTACAACTAAAAACAAAAAGCATTGATGCTCCAAGAAGCATTAATTTGGTGCTACTAAATAATTTATTCATCGATTTTCTTTTAAGCCTGTTCTTACACAGGTGGGAGTTGCTATTATCTATAGCAACGTAATTCTATTAGATTTTAGTGTGTTTTACAGATTTCCAAAACCCTGTAGGCGAAATTTTAACTAAAAAATCGATGAACGGTACGTCTTTTCGCGGATGAAGGTCCTCCTAGTCACCTTTTAATTCTTATGATATGAATACATCTAGACATTCAATTGGTTTTCCTCTTGAAGATTATACGAAAAACATAGGCATAACTTACTATTCTTAACAACCTGAATATTTGTTATACGCAACTCGTCAAACAAACTAAAATAGGTGCTATTATTATAAAGTTGGGTACTAGTGTGTACCAGAAAGTAAATTAGGAAGTAAAAGGTATTTAAGTTAGACTTTCTTTACTCGAACTGCATTCATCCCTTTCATTCCTCTTTCAAGTTCAAAAGAAACTTTATCGTTTTCAGCAATTTCATCTATAAGTCCACTAACGTGCACAAAATACTTTTCTTGATTTTCGGTATCTGTAATGAAACCAAAACCTTTTGAGGTATCAAAGAAGGCTACTTTTCCATTTCTGATAGGATCTTCTTCTTCTTGCTCTTCTTTTTTAGGAATACCTAAAACAATACTCTCGGCATCAACTTTCACCTTTTTGGTAGGATCTGGAGGCGTATCTGTAAAATGACCATTCTCGTCTACATAAACCAACATATCCTCTAGCGATCCTCCAGAGGTCGAATTCGCTTGGCGTTCAGCCTTTTTCTTTGCTTTCATTTCACGTTTTTTCAAACGCTTTTTTTCCCGTTCTTTTTTACCATAGGTTTCTTGTGCTCTAGCCATAGTTTATGCTCTGTTTGTATTTAAAGTTTTCTGAAACCAATATTGGCATCAGAAATACAAGCCTGTAAATATCTTGTGAATATTTCAAAGATAGCCTTGTATA
>CALHCJ010000193.1 GCA_937936275.1 uncultured Flavobacteriaceae bacterium | reverse complement strand
CAAAGCCAAAAGCTAAGAATTAAGAAAATGCAGATACAAGAAATACAAGATGACATCGTAGATGAGTTCGCCATGTTCGAAGATTGGATGCAGCGTTATGAGTATATGATTGAGCTCGGCAAATCACTTCCTTTGATAGATGAACAGTATAAAACCGATGACAATATTATAAAAGGATGTCAAAGCAAGGTTTGGGTACATGCTGAATTGGAAGAGGATAAGTTAGTTTTCACTGCAGATAGTGATGCAATTATCACCAAAGGAATCATTGCCATTCTGATTCGTGCTTTCAGCAATCAAAAACCTGCAGATATAATTGAGGCTAATACGGATTTTATTGATGAAATTGGATTGAAAGAACATTTATCCCCAACTCGTGCAAACGGGTTGGTTAGTATGATAAAACAACTAAAATTATATGCGATCGCATATCAAACGCAACTCAACTAAAACGTTATGAGCGAAGAAGTAGCACCAGACTCCTTAGAATTAGGTGAAAAAATAGTAAACGTTCTCAAAACGATTTACGACCCTGAAATTCCTGTAGATATTTATGAACTGGGATTGATTTATGACGTATTAGTGAATGAAGATAACGACGTTAAAATACTAATGACCCTAACTTCACCCAATTGCCCAGTAGCCGAAACGCTTCCTGTCGAAGTGGAGGAAAAAGTCAAGTCGCTCAACATGGTTAAAGATGCGGAAGTAGAAATTACCTTTGATCCACCATGGACACAAGATTTAATGAGTGAAGAAGCTAAATTAGAATTAGGTCTGCTTTAGTTCCTTCCCGCCCTTAAATAAATTAATAGAATGCTTTTCTAGTTTAAATGAAAGCTGAAAATCAAAATACTGAAATCAAAAACAGAGTTGCTGAAAGTAAACTAGTTACTTTTAATCTCGAAGATTACTATCTTGAAGGAGAAAGGGTGGTTTTAGACATAAAAGATTGGCTTTTTGAAGGGCTAATCCTCCGTGAAAAAGAATTTAGAACCAAACTATCTGAACATAATTGGCAGCAATACAAAGATACTTTTGTAGCCCTCACTTGTTCTACCGAAGCGATTATTCCGGGGTGGGCTTACATGCTTTTAAGTTCTAAACTTCAGGGCTACGCCAAAGAAATTGTGGTTGGTGATTTGGAGCAATTAGAAACTACGCTCTATCAAAAAACGCTGCACGACCTTGATGTGTCTGATTTTCAAAATAAACTCATAATCATTAAAGGTTGCACAAATAAGCCAGTTCCTCCAAATGCTTATTTATGGGCTACAACTAAGATACAAGTAGTTGCAAAAAGTGTGATGTACGGTGAAGCTTGTTCAGCGGTACCATTATTCAAAAGAAAGTGATTTTTTTTAGAGAAATAAGTGACAATTACTACTTTTGCGTGTCTTAACTATAAACACTAAATATTATGAGAAAATTATTTTTTGCTGTACTAGCTGTTTTCACAGCTTCTTTAAGTTTTGCGCAAGACGATGCGCAAAAGGCAGAAGAATTAAAGGCCTTATTGGGCCCTAAGGCTGATTCTATTGCTGCGATTCAAAGTAGAATTGATGCAATCCAAGGTGAGATTGATGGTTTACCCGGTTGGAGAAAGGGAGTGTTCGGAACCTTAGGTGCAAATCTTGCAGGTTCTAAAAACTGGTACGCTCAAGGAACGCCAAATAACTCTTCGGGGAGTATTGGAATCACCTTAAATGGGTTTGCAAATTTAGATAGAGAGAAATTTTTCTGGAGAAATTCTGGAAACATTAATGCGCAATGGGTAAAATTAGACAATAAAGACATCGATACTGACGACGATAGCTTCAATGGTACAACTGATGTATTTAATTTAACATCGTTGTACGGTTATAAGTTAAGTCCTAAATTTGCAATTTCTGCATTGGCAGAATATAGAACATCAATTATCAACAACTTTAACGATCCTGGATATTTAGATGTTGGTGTTGGTGCTACTTGGACACCAATTAAAGACATGGTTGTTGTGATTCACCCATTGAATTATAATTTTGTATTTGCAGAAAATGACGCTGTTTATGAATCTTCGGCAGGAGCTAAAATACTGGTAGACTATACGAGATCCCTTGGTGCAGTCAATTTCAAAACAAATTTCTCAACGTTTCAAAGCTACTCAAGTAGCGATCTTTCAAACTGGACATGGATAAACTCTTTTGGTTACACTTTATGGAAAGGAATTGGATTAGGGTTTGAATTTGGTTTAAGAAATAACAAGCAAGAAGGTTTGGCAAATGCCCTACTAACTGACGCAAATGCATCTTTTGATAATTTAGATAACGACATTCAGAGCTACTGGTTATTCGGTTTAAATTACTCATTATAAGCTGATTACTTTTAAGACTAAATGGAAAACGCCTCGACATTGTCGAGGCGTTTTTTTGTTAAGTAGGATTCGTAAATTTGGTTATTACAGTCAATAATTAAACCTTAGGTCAAGTACAGACTCAGGAACAATCCAAATAATAATAATTTCAGTTAAGACAGTAAGTTGTTGGGACTACACTAAATCTCAAATACATGACGAATGTAGCAGGGGTTCAGCGTTTCCATAAATTTTTGTTGTGAACGGATCAAAAGTTGTGGTGAAGTCCGTTAAAACGTGTGGCATGATCGATGAAATACATAAAAAAACCCCAACACTAGTTGGGGTATCTTTTTAACAAGTAGGTAGTTAATAAAAATTTGAGTCCCGAACGAATTCGGATAATATTTTGGTTAAGTATCGATTTGGGTTAAAACAATACTTTGATTTTCGGCTAAGTTCGCAGCGTGATTTGGGTCAACACTATTACTTAATTACAATGTAAAGGTATATTGATTGTCGCGTTTTTTTAAATTATTGTTGTGAACTAACTCCATATTGTTGTGTGTCAGATGAAGTGCTTTATTTCTCAGATAAAGAACAGTACCAACACGGGTTTAAAGAAAAATCTGAGGTTTATTTTATTCCAAAAAATTTCAAATGGGCTTGTTTTAAGGTTAATGATGGGTTAACGAAGTTCTTTGGTTATTGAAAACATGATGTTTATTATACTTTTGAAGTGTGATCAGCCAAATACTAAATGAAAAAACTAAACAAGTTAATTACCATAGCAATTATTACCTTGTTGGCGTTGACAAGCATAGAGGCCTATTTAATATACAATACCTACGAACTAAAAGAGGATGTATTTCTAACTGAAACGAGAAAAGTAATTAGCAGAATAGACAATGAGGCAGAGCTAGGTGCGGTAATTAACGATTTAATGGGGGAAGGGTAAACTCAATAAACTTTGAAAGCAAATTCACATTTGATTTCGACAAAAGTCCAAGGATGTAAATCTTTATGATCCATTAAAAAAAGCCCTCCAAATTTGGAAGGCTTTTTTTATCAAGTAGGTTTGAGACTTGGGTAGCTTGTAAGTTGTTAAGTTTTCAAGTATCGATTTGGGATCAGTACTTTAAAATTTCAGTTAAGTTCACAGTGGTGATTTGGGGTCAATACTATTCCTTAATTACAATGTAAAGGTATAGTAGTAACCACTTTTTTCTAAATTATTGTTGTGAACTGACCTCTTCTTGTTGTGAAAAATACAAGGCGTTTATTTCTTCGATGAACGACCACTTTTTTTAACATTTAAGCCATCGAACTATATTTTAATTTTTATAACATACCCTAATATTCATCCAAATGTTCAGGATACAAAAAGTTGTTGTACGGAAAACGTGTTACATGAATATCTCTAACCTCGTCATATACCCTTTTTCTGAAATCATCTAGGTTTTCCTTATTTAATGCTGAAATAAAGAGTGCCCGATCACCCAAACGTTCCATCCACGTTTGTTTCCAGTCTTCTAAGGTAAAGTGTCTTCCTGTTTTTTCCGTTGTTAAGTCATCTTCATCAATCGTTTCGTGCTTATATTGATCAATCTTATTGAAAACCATTATGGTTTTTTTATCTGAACTTTTAATTTCAGCTAAGATTTTATTTACAGATTCGATATGCTCCTCAAACTGTGGGTGCGATATGTCCACGATGTGTAATAGTAAATCTGCTTCACGTACTTCATCTAAAGTACTTTTAAAACTTTCCACGAGTTGCGTAGGTAATTTGCGTATGAATCCTACGGTATCACTAAGTAGAAAAGGAAGATTTCCTAATACCACTTTTCTTACGGTAGTATCCAAAGTTGCAAAGAGTTTGTTTTCTGCAAAAACATCACTTTTACTGACAACATTCATTAAAGTTGACTTTCCAACGTTGGTATACCCGATTAAGGCTACCCGTACTAATGAACCTCGATTACCGCGTTGTGTTTCCATTTGGCGGTCGATTTTCAATAACTTTTTTTTCAATAAGGTTATGCGATCACGAACAATACGTCTATCGGTCTCAATTTCCGTTTCACCGGGTCCACGCATTCCAATACCTCCTTTTTGACGTTCGAGGTGGGTCCATAATCCTGTTAATCGAGGTAATAGATATTCATATTGGGCAAGTTCTACCTGTGTTCGCGCATAACTCGTCTGAGCGCGTTGTGCAAAAATGTCAAGTATTAGGCTAGTGCGATCGATAATTTTACAACGCAGTTGCTTTTCAATGTTCCGTTGTTGAGCAGGTGTAAGTTCATCATCAAAAATTACTGAACCAATTTCATGTTTGTCTACGTAAGCCTCGACCTCTTCCATTTTTCCACTTCCTATTAATGTCTTTGGATTAGGAACATCCATCCGTTGTATAAAACGTTTGTACACCTCACCGCCGGCGGTATACGTCAAAAACTCGAGTTCATCAAGGTACTCATTTACCTTTTCCTCATTTTGTTCTCGGTTCATTAGACCTATCAGAACAGCCTTTTCATAATTAATAGATTTCTTTTCTAACATAAACCTTGTTTAATGTGCAAATCTAGGCAATACTTAGCCAACGATTTTTGTAAATTTAGCTCCCCAACTACAAAAATCATGAATTTTTCGTTTTTCAAAAAGAAAAAGAACAAAGACCATTATACTATAGGGTTCTACAACCTTGAGAACCTTTTTGATACGAAAGACGACCCCAACACACTCGATGATGATTTTACCCCTAAGGGGTTTAAGAAATGGTCTATGAAGCGTTACAAGCGAAAATTATATAAGCTGGCTAAAACTATCTCTGATGTGGGGCACTCTACTTCTAAAATACCACCTGTTCTGATGGGTGTTGCTGAAGTAGAAAATGAAGAAGTCGTTCAAGACCTAATCAATGCAGAACCACTTCGAGCTATTGATTACGGGTATGTGCACTATGATTCTCCTGATGAAAGGGGAATAGATACCGCATTGATTTACCATAAAGAAAATTTTGAGCTGTTATATTCTGAGCCTATTACTTTGCTGCTATATGAGGAGGATGGAACTAGAGATACCACACGTGACATTCTTTATGTTAAAGGAAATTTAAACCAAGAAGAAGTTCACATTTTTGTGAATCATTGGCCCTCTAGAAGAGATGGTCAAGATGAAACTAGTGCAAAAAGAATTCAAGCTGCAGAAACTTTAAAGAACTATATGGCTAAGATTGAGTTTGAAATACCGAATCCAAACTATATTATTATGGGAGATTTTAATGATGGGCCTGAATCTGAAAGCATACGGTGTTTAATGCAGTCTAGTCAGTTGTATAATCCTATGGAAAAACTACTATCGCCCGAACGTGGTAGTGCTAGTTATAAGAAGAAATGGTTATTGTTTGATCAAATTATCGTGTCTCATAATTTTTTCAATTATGAGAAAGGAACACACAGCTTCGCTAACGCCAATATTTTTGATGAGAATTTTTTAACTGAATTCAAGGGAAAATATAAAGGAGCTCCATATAGAACATATGTAGGACGCAAATATATTGGTGGGTATAGCGACCATTTTCCAGTATATATTCAATTAAAGTATAATAGCTAGTTTACTGAAATTAAGGTGACTTCAAAAATAAGCACCGAACCCCCTGGAATTCCCCTACTATCGAAACTACCATATCCTAAGTGGGAAGGAACTAAAAGAATTCCCCTACCTCCCTCTTTAAAATAAGTAATACCTTCTGTCCACCCTTTAATAACTTGTTGTAAGCTAAAAGAAATTCCTTCAGCATCACTTTCATCAAATACAGATTTGTTCGTGAAATAGCCTTTATAAGCTACGGTTACACTAGAATTCTCGTTGGGTTGCGCACCTGTACCTTGTTCGTCGATGACATAGTAAAGACCAGTATCACTCCTTTGAGCAGTCAAATTATTCTCTGAAAGATATTCAGTAATTTCTTGTTCGTTCTGGGCAGTAAAATCTATTCGTTCAGTGGTGGTTTTATCAGCGCATGCAATAAAGAGAAACGTTAAGACTGTGAAAATGCAATACTTCATCATAGTTAAAAAATCAGAACGTAAATATAGTAAAGTAGCGTGATTTACTGTGAGTATATTATACCTTCTTTACTTCAGAATCTTCTAACAAATCGTCTCCTCTTAATTTCAGGAATACTTGCGCCGTTGTAACAACATCTTTTTCGCAATAAGTGATGATTCGATCCAAATTATTTTCCTCGTAATAAACGTGACGTACCTGACTTCCGTCAATATCGTCTTTGGGTGAAGGAATACCAAGTATATTTGCTAGTAGCTTTAAAGATGTAAAGTGCTTGTAATCTCCAAATTTCCACAATTCCATGGTGTCTAAATGCGGAATTTCCCAAGGTTTCTTCCCGAAGAGGTTGAGTTTATAAGGTAGTTCAATACCATGGATAATCATCCGTCTGGCGATATACGGAAAATCGAACTCCTTCGCATTATGACCACAAAGTAAATGTTTTGTACTACTGAAGTGGCTATTCAACAGATTTTTGAATTCCTTTAATAAATTTGATTCTTCACCATGAAAAGTGGTTGTTCGAAAGGTTCTGATATCTCCCTTAAAATTAAAATATCCAACGGAAATACAAATTATCTTTCCAAACTCAGCCCAAATACCAGCTCTTTCGTAAAATTCTTCTGCTGTGAATTCCTCTTTTCGCTGATATTTTGATTTTTGATCCCAAAGCTCTTTTTTATCATCTTTAAGATCGTTAAAATGAGCCGTCTCTGGTACGGTTTCAATGTCTAAGAATAAAATATGCTCAAGATTGATTCGCTGTAACATAGTTCAATAAGGTTGGTGTTTGTTATTTAAATATACAAACAAATGATAGGATTTCTTTGGTACAACAGATATCGAAAATTGCATTTAAGTCTTCAGAATGTAGTACATCGAAATTGCGGTATGAATACCAATAAAGCGAATGTTATACTCGTTCTCTATTTTAAACCTCTGCTGTATGATTTTAAGTAAACTGAATACCCTATTTTTAACATGCCTTCTAGGGGCCTTTGTAATATCTTGTAGTGTGGATAACACTATGTTGAGTGATTCTGAAGTTGCGATTGAAGAAGAACAAGACCAGCAAGAAATGGAAGACGAATCTGTCAGTGAAAATCAGGCATGTAATGATATAGGAAACTTTGTTTTTAATGAACAGGATGGATTCTTACGTGTGGAATTCGAAAATGCTGTATTTACAGAAGATTGGAAATTAAAGAATGACGATAACTTAGCTTCAGGAGATGGTTATATGGTGTGGGAAGGAGCACAGTCTTTGAGTAATCCTGGAAATGGAAAAACCACATTCAACATCAAGATCAATAATGCCGGAACATATCAATTTTTATGGTATTCTTCGGTAAAAACTGGCGATAATGGAACAGATCATAATGATACTTGGTTAAGGTTTAATAATGCTGATGACTTTTACGCTGAGAATGGAGATAGTGTTGTGTATCCTTTGGGTTCAGGTAAAACTCCAAATCCTGAAGGAGCTTCTAAAGAGGGGTGGTTTAAAATATACAGAAGTGGCAACAACCTTGACTTTAAATGGCAAGCCTCCACTTTCGATAATAGTGCACACAAGGTATATGTGACCTTTGAAAACCCTGGAACGTATCTAATGGAAATATCTGCAAGATCTTCTGGTCACGCTATAGATAAATTTATACTTTTCAATGATAGTTTTACCCAATCAGATGCTATTTCTGAGGAGAATAGCAATAGTGAAATCACATGTGACTAGATTATTTTTTACAAATTGTAATTTCAAGTCAAACCGACTGAAGAGTCTTTTTTAAATACTGCAAAACCTCAAACAAATTTGCCAGTATCTTTCTATTCTCATGTTTTATCGATAAACTACAAGGTTTGATATGTGCTTGTCGCTAGAGTAAAAGGAAACAGACTAATCAGTTTGTTGATTCTTATAAACAATGCCTAGGTTTTGGTTTCTTAAGCTCTTAATAAGTTTAATTTGATCGTATTTTAAGCTTATCCTAGTAATTTGAATTTTAGAATAGCTATTTTTAAGAAAAAAAGCAATGAAAATATGCGGTTTGAGCGTTTCAGCTCTCCTATTTTTAATACTCTTTTCGTGCTCAAAAGACGACGGTGGCACCATTGATGGCCCCAATGAATCTGTTATAGATTTTGTTGCAATTGGTGAAGATACCGAACGTGTATATCAATACAGCTATAACTCCGCCAATGAGATTGAAGAACAATTAGATCTTACCCAAGAGCTTGGCGTGAGCAATACCTATATTACTTTACGCCAGAAAGATAACTTATTGTCATTTTATGAATTTGATTCGGGCAATTTCTCACTTATTCAAAAAGATATAGCGACGGGGTTTAACGCTACCGAAACTAATTTTTACAGGGAAAATGATGAGCGCAATATTTTGTGGGGAACTAATGATGAAAATACCATCTACTTAGGTTTTTATGAACCTGAAGGAAGTTCAAATTTTGGATTACTTCAAATTGATAACACTACAGGTTCAAGAACAGGCTTAGCGATTGAAGAGGCTATTCAAATGTCATTTCAGCCCGTTTACCATAGAGGCAAATTATGGCTCACCTATTTAGATCTTTCAAACAATTATAAAATAGCTATTATAGATACGGAATCTTTTAGTATCACCAGACTATTAAATTTTGGAGCGTTTTTACCCAATATTTTTATCAATGATGAAGATGATGTTGTTGTTTTGAAAAGCATTCAGGGCGAAAACTATAGCTATACAATATACGATGCAAACAGTTTGGAGCCTGGTGTTGAATTCTCTTTCGCTCTAACGCGGTATTTTGACCCTGGATTCTTGAACGGTCGTTTTATTGAAGATAAATTGTATTACTATGTTTTTTATGCACAGCCCGCAGATTTTAGATTTGGTCCGGCTTATTTCGATTTAAACTCCAATGAGGAGACCTTGATTGATTTTATAAGTATTGCATTGCAAGTTGAGAATGAGTTGGGTAAGAATATTCAATTGACTTCACAAGGTATTGATGAAGAAAATGGTATTTTCCTAATAGGATATGCTAATTTAAATAATTCAACTTCGCTTGATGGGGGTGTAATTGCAGTTTCCTTTGAAGGCGAATTACTCGAAAATATAGAATTACCTTTTGTACCTACTTATTTTTTGACAAGACAATAATCACAAATATCTCAGGGAATTAAAGATTAAAAAAGGCTTTGCTGCTTCACAGGATTTTCATGGTCAATCAACCACTTTTTGCGATGTAAACCGCCTGCATAACCCGTTAATGAGCCATCACTGCCAATAACACGATGGCAGGGAACAACAATCCACAAAGGATTCTTTCCGTTTGCAGCGGCAACTGCTCGAATCGCTTTTACGTCACCTAGAGTTTTTGATAATTCTAAATAAGAAGTTGTTTTTCCATACGGAATATCGAGAAGCGCTTTCCAAACTCGTTTTTGAAAATCCGTGCCCTGCGGATTCAATTCTAAGGTAAAATTTTCACGTTGTCCATTGAAGTATTCTTGCAATTGATAAATACTATCCTCTAAAACCTCTGGTATAACCTCCGTTAATGCTTCATCTGTATCAAGAACAGATATCGAATGCAGACCACTTTCATCACCTTCAATTTTAGCAACACCAAGTGGAGTTTGTATAAAGGCAGTTTTCATTTATTCGGGCTGCTGCGGTTTGTCAATAACTCCAGTGCGTTGTGCTCGGTTCTCCCAATTTTTTCGGGCAAGTTCTTGAAGATCAGCTACGCTATCGCTTTCATCCATTATTTCGAGGCCTAAGAGGGTCTCTATAATGTCCTCCATGGTAACCAAACCGCTTACCGATCCATATTCATCTACAACGAGTGCAATGTGCTCTCTTTTGCTAATAAGGGTTTCAAACAGTCTAGGAATGGGGGTGTTACGCTTTGTGATTAATATATCTCGTTTGATTTCCAACAATTGTGCATCACCATTTTCATTAATGATCTCTTCGAGAATATTATCCTTCAATACAAAACCAGTAATATGATCTACTTTTTCACCAAATACGGGAATTCGTGAAAAACGCATTTTAGGATTATCTGCAAAGTAGTCTTGAATCGTTTTTTCCTGTGATGCTATTTTCATGACCGCTCTAGGAGTCATGATATCTTTCGCTAACACCTCGTCAAACCGGAGTAGATTTTTAATGATGGTAGACTCTGATTGCTCAAATACGCCTTCTTCATGAGCAATATCTGCCATAGCACTGAAATCGTCACGACTTAAAACACTACCATGATGACCTTTTCCACCAACAAGTTTAGTGAAAAGTTGTAAAATCCATAATAGTCCTGTGTACTTAAGGGCTAGCACCATTATTTTTAGGGTCTTCGAAGTGAAATTCGCCAAACCTCTCCAGTAGGTTGCCCCGATGGTTTTAGGAATGATTTCAGAAGCTACTAAAATTAAAATAGTCATTATAGTAGAAACAACTCCGACCATCAAGTCTTCGCTAAATTCTATGCCAAATATAGTTCTAGTTGTGCTGCCGTATAGTTCTGCATAAGCCACCTTAGCTTGTACACCGACTAATATAGCCCCTACCGTGTGGGCTATGGTGTTTAGCGTTAAGATGGCAATTAAGGGCTTATCAACATCATTTTTTAATTCTTCGAGTGTATCGGCATAGCCTTTGCCTTCTTTTTTTTTGATATTGACAAACGTAGGTGTAACACTTAAAAGCACTGCTTCTAAGATGGAACACAGAAAAGAGAAAAAAATAGAAATAACAGCGTAAAATATGAGGAGACCCATGGTATTGATTTATAGCACGAAAGTACTAAGAAAAATACTAATTTTTTAAGGGTAGTTCTGCCTCGTAAAATAGAGCATGTAGAGCTGTTCTAATATTCAGCGTATAAAGAGTTCTATGTTCACGCGAAGGGTAAACTCTATTCGAGAGAAAAATAAATACCAATTGGTTTTTGGGGTCAGCCCAGACAAAAGTACCCGTAAAACCAGCGTGTCCAAAACTTTCGTCACTCGCCTGTGGCGCGGGATAAGCATCTTTTAAAGTAAGCTTTGAATTATTCAATAATGGTTTATCAAAACCCAACCCACGACGATTGTCGTTTTGTGGATACTGTACCTGAATAAACTCTTTTACGGTGTTTTCTGATAAATAGCGTTTGCCATTGTAAACACCATAATTCATATACATCTGCATTAATCTTGCTACGTCTTCAGCGGACGCGAACAAACCTGCGTTCCCAGAAATACCACCCATCAGGGCTGCATTTTCATCATGAACCCAATCTTTAGTGAGTGAATGTCTAAAAAGCGTATCTATTTCTGTGGGAACGATCTTGTTTTGAAAATGCTTCTTTTTAGGAAGGAAACCCATAGTTTCATTTCCTATTGGGTCATAAAAATTGGTGCGCAAGTATTCAGAATAGGAAACTCCTGTGAGGTCTTCAATCAATTTAGGATACAACAAAAAAGTTAAACCAGAATATTTGTACTTCTTTTCTTCAGATACTTTTGATTTACTGATTTCTCGATACACTTTTTTCTTAAACCGATCTTTGATGTACAAGTTTTCGAAAGCTTGTTCGCTATATTTTGAATTAGGCGTGCTACGAACCCATCTGCGCTTCAGTTTACCATTCTTTCTTGTGACTTTGTTAAGAAATACGATATACGAATTCAATCCCGCCTGATGTGCTAAGATTTCACGAAGCGTAAGCTTCTTTTTATCTTCATATTTCTGCCAAGGTTTCCAATAGGTGCTAAAAGGCTTGTCAAGGTCTAACTTACCTTCGCCATGCAACTTCATTATAGCTGGAAGCGCAGCCGCTATTTTAGTTACCGAAGCTAAATCATAAATATCATCTAGACCTACGGACTGAATACTATCGTAGGTATGGTACCCATAGGCTTTGTGAAATATAATCTTATTGTTTTTGGCAACGAGCAATTGTGCCCCAGGGAATGCTTCTTTTTGAATTCCCAAGAGCATGATGGAGTCGACTTTAGAGTAAATATAAACAGAATCAAGACCAACCTCAGCAGGTTTACCATAGGTTAGTTTATCCGTAGATGTTTCGAATAAGGTTGGAGTCCTCTCCTCCTGCGCAGCAAGACTACATAAAAATAAACCAAATAGTATAAAAAGTATCTTTTTCAAGAAAATTTAATCTTTAGATAGATTAAGTCCTTATGACATCAGCTTCACCGCATCTTTAGCAAAGTAACTCGCGATGATATTGGCACCAGCTCTTTTAATCGAAATCAATTGTTCCATCATAACAGCGTCATGGTCTAACCACCCTTTTTCGGCGGCAGCTTTGAGCATGGCATATTCACCGCTAACCTGATACACTGCAACAGGAACGTCAACTTCATTTCGAATCTCTCTTACAATATCTAAATAACAAAGCCCAGGTTTAACCATGACAATATCAGCCCCTTCATCGATATCAGCTTGGGTTTCTGATATGGCCTCAAAACGGTTCGCAGCATCCATTTGATAGGTGCTTTTGTTTTTTGGCACGTTTTTCATGTCTACTGGGGCAGAATCTAAAGCGTCGCGAAAAGGACCGTAAAATGCACTAGCATATTTAGCACTGTAGCTCATAATGCCCGTATTAATATGTCCTTCATCTTCTAAGGCTTCACGAATCGTAAGAATTCGACCATCCATCATATCACTTGGCGCAACAAAGTCAGCACCTGCTTCTGCGTGGCTGACGCTCATTTCTGCCAAGATTTCTGCAGTTTCATCATTCAGAATCATTCCATCTAAAACGATACCATCATGACCAAATGATGAATATGGGTCTAATGCTACATCTGTCATGACCAACATATCAGGACAAGCATTTTTAACTGTTTTAATGGCCAATTGCATGAGTCCGCTTGCATTTAATGCTTCCGTTCCTTTATTATCTTTTAAATTATCAGGTACTTTCACAAAAAGCAAAACAGCACAGAGTCCCGTACTCCAAAGTTCTTTTACCTCTTTTTCAAGATTGTCAAGACTCAATCGATAATAATCAGGCATTGAAGCAATTTCTTCTTTAACTCCTTTTCCTTCCACGACAAAGAGGGGAACTAAAAAATCACTGGGAGTTATTATAGTTTCACGTACTAAGTGGCGAATGGCATCGTTAGTTCTAAGTCTTCTATTTCGTCGGAGTGGATACATACTTAAGTTTTAACCAAAGTTAATACTATTCGATTGAAAATGGCGATGGCTAATGAATGGCCGAATCTACTTCTTCTTTACAATTAAGCAGCTGTAAAAGATCTTTCTCAAGCCCGTATTTTCGCCAGACGACCCTGTCTTTTTTGATTACGGTTGGATCTTGATCAGAATCAATATAAGCTCGAATTGAACTGACTATTAAATTGTCTTCGTTTATTTTTAAGATGGAGTTTTTACCGGGTAGCGTATATGCACCTTCGTAGTCATAACAGAAAACCAATACTCTATCTCCTGTTACTATTTTACTTTTATAAAAACAATCAGCACTCACAAATTTTTGACCTAAATAAGTTTTTGAACCTAAATCTTTGATTTTGTATACTTTGTCAATTTCTATTATTCCTTCTTGGGATACGTATAAAGGTCCAGGGTCGTCGGTCGGTTCTTTTAATGAGGTCAATGTTCCCTCAAAAACTAGTGAAAGTTCTTCTCCACAGTTTCCGATAAAGGGTCCGGATTGGTCCCACCAATATGTGTATCCAATGTTGAGCGTATCTGGTATAAACTCAATGTCAATATCACTTTTTGTTTGTTTGGAGGTACAAGAAATAAAAGACAAAATAACTAAAATCAGCGCGCGTCCAGCTTTTGTTATGGTATTATACGATAGGACCATCCTTTTTGCTTTTTTGAATGATATTTTTTAGCCTTTCCTTACGAAGAGCTTCCTCTTTTTTGAGTTTATTTTTCTTCCGATTCAACAGTTTAGTATGTTTCGCTTTATTAACAGTATTTTTTGCCTTTCCCTTCTTTGTCATGATTTAAACCCAATCTTTAGGATGTTGTAATACTGCTAATAATTTAGCCTCTTCACTACCTACCTCAGGTTGATGATCATATCGCCATTGCACATGAGGTGGTAAGCTCATTAAAATACTTTCGATACGGCCATTGGTTTTCAGACCAAATAAAGTTCCTTTATCGTGCACTAAATTAAACTCTACATAGCGACCTCTTCGAATCTCTTGCCAATCGCGCTGAAGTGGAGTAAAATCAATATTTTTTCGTTTTGTAACGATTGGTATATATGCTTCTAAAAAGCTGTCTCCAACTTCGGTGACGAAGTCATACCAGTCTTGCATTTTCATTTCATTTGTCGCTTTGCAATAATCAAAAAAGAGTCCTCCTAAACCTCGAGCTTCATTGCGATGAGTATTCCAAAAGTATTCGTCGCAGCGCTTTTTATAGTTAGAATGAAACTCAGAGTGATGTGAATCGCATGCTTTTTTACAAACCGAATGAAAATGAATCGCATCCTCTTCAAACAAATAATAGGGTGTCAAATCTTGTCCACCACCAAACCATTGATCTACAATGTTTCCTTTTTTATCATACATTTCAAAATAACGCCAATTGGCATGAACAGTTGGCACCATAGGACTTTTAGGATGTAAAACTAAACTTAATCCACAAGCAAAGAAATCAGCGTCTTCAACGCCAAAATAAGTTTGCATACTTTTCGGAAGCTCGCCGTGAACGCCGGAAATATTTACACCACCTTTTTCAAACACGTTACCATTTTCGATGACACGTGTTCTTCCACCGCCACCTTCTGGACGTTTCCAAAGGTCTTCTTGAAACTTAGCCTTACCATCAACTTCTTCTAATCTTGCTGTGATGGTGTCTTGCAGATTTTGAATATAGGTGTAAAATTTATCTTTCATTTTCTGGGATAATTGATAAAAGGTGAGCCAAACTTTGGACGCAATGAAAACGCTTCGATTATAGCTAAAATACAATAGTAAGTAAATCCGAATGCAATGGCAACATGTGGTTTTTCAATTAAAACTCCTGCTGCATTTGAATCTCTGGGGTAATGAATAGATTGCATCGCGTCAGTGGTCATTCCCCATTTTGGAACGTACTCAGAACCAAAAACAAAGAGAAAGATTAGTACAAAATAGGTCAAAGCCGCCAAAACAGATTGTAAAATGGCACGTTGTTTTAAAATTTTAGGCACATCGGAAAAAGCAAATCTCATTCTGTTGAAAACGACTAATAGGTAAAGAATTAATACGGTATAGTCTTCAGCAACAGCATTAAATGCTAAAGCAAAAAGACCGTAGAAAGGAATGAGCACATATAAAGAAAGTTTTTTTGGCATCACCGACATAAAGACTCCCGAGTGTACCATTATGAACTCAAAAGCTATCAATAAAGCCATCGTACTAATTTTTGGTGCGTCACCCATCATGGGGTTTCGCCAAATACTATAAAATTGAAAGGCGATGAGAATTGTCATCAGCATACCAGCATATTTAAACTGGTGATTGTACTTTTCTATGATATTCACAACTTATGCATAACGTTCATACAATTCCATATCTAAAGCTTCTTCACCCGGAGGTGTGTGTGCCGCCTTCAAAACTTTCTGCCATGTAAATCCACATTTTTCTGCAACTCTTATGCTTCCTCTATTAGTTTTATGGGCAATGATTTGAAGCGTTTTTAAGTGTTGCTCTTCAAAAGCCCAGTTGGCTATTGCTTTTACGGTTTCCGTAGTATAGCCTTTTCCTTCCTCTTGATACCCGATCGCATAGGCAAGTTCACCTTGTTTTTTTATCCAGTCTAATTCTTTCAGATAAACAAGACCTATAACAGTATGGTTTTCTTTTTCCTTCAAAACAAAAAGAAATTCTTCTTTGGTTTCAAACTCTTTAATTTTTTGCTCTACAAAATACTTTGATAAGTCTGGAGTGAGATTTTGCTCCAGCGTTTTAGGAAAGAAGCGTTGTAAGCGTTCTGTATTCGTGACACAAAAATCACAGATACGCCATGCATATTTTTCATGAATAGCATCTACATAATAATCTTTAAACTCTAAGAATACCATAGTTAAAAATCAGATCAGACCGCTAAGTCAGCTTCTAAAAACTGATCTTCATTATCATTTTTACGAGCCCAAATCGCGAGACCAAAGGTTAATACACCAAGTCGACCTATGAACATAAGTATTATTACTGTAATTTTACCAATAGTCGTTAAATCACCAGTGATACCCGTACTAATTCCTACCGTTCCCAGTGCAGAGGCCACTTCAAACAATATACGATCAAACTCAAACTGTTCTGAAAAAGATAGAACGAAGGTTCCAATAGCGATTAAAGAAGTATAAAAAATAAATGATGAGGTAGCAATGTAAAGGCGTTCATAAGGAATTACTTTTCCCAAAAACGTAATTCGCTTTTTATTTTGCAATCTACTTTTCATGATTGCCCATACCGCCGTAAGGGTCGTTATCTTCATACCACCAGCAGTTCCAGAAGGTGATGCTCCGATATACATCAAGAATATGGACACTAATAACATGGGTAGTAGAAAAGCACCAAAGTCAATGGTATTGAAACCAACAGTTGTCATTGCGCTCATACTTTGAAAAAAAGCAGTAAGTACGCGTTCTCTGCCATATAAGGCACTAATGGTTGGTTCAAAGAAAAAGAAAAATATAAAACCAAAAAACAGTAGCAATAAAAAGCCGTAGAATACAATTTTAGTGGTAAAGCTCAATCGGTGACTCTTCTTTTTAAAAAAAAGTGTAAAATCGGTGACCACTATAAAGCCTAAAGAGCCAGCGATGGCAAGAATAGAGATGGTAGTGTTAATAAGAACATTGTTTGAATAGTCAACAAAACCAGAATTAAACAAACTAAATCCCGCTGTACAAAAAGCACTAATACTATGAAATATGGCAGACCATATAGATTCACCCGTAGTCATACCATCTGCTTTAAAGGCAATGTAAAATAATACCACGCCAATTATCTCCATGAATAGGGTGAAAAATATTACAGATTTAAGGAAGTCTTTAATACGTATGGTTACAGGAAGCGTGAATTCGGTTTTGAGTAAATTTTGATGCCAATGCGTTATTTTTTGTGTTGTTGAAAGTATCATAAACGTGGTAAAGGTGAGATATCCAATACCTCCCAACTGAAAAAGAATCATAATGATAAGTTGTCCGAAAGTGGTATAGGAATCAAATATAGAGACTGTTACTAAGCCTGTTGTGGAAACCGCGGATGTTGAAATAAATAAATTATCTATAAAAGCAACAGGCGTCTTTTGCAGCCATGGAATGGAGAGTAAAACAGTACCCATCAATACATAGCTCAGAAAACCGTAAAAAAGATTTTGTTGGGGGGTAAGACCTAACTTAAATCGAAGATATTTTCCCGAAAAAGTTTTAATCAAACTCATGATATTTAATATTAGTTACCGTATTCTTTGACAGCATCAATAAACGCTTTTGCATTTTCAACAGGTACGTTTGGTAGAATACCATGACCTAAATTTACAA
Organism: uncultured Flavobacteriaceae bacterium; assembly: GCA_937936275.1. Classification (GTDB taxonomy): domain Bacteria; phylum Bacteroidota; class Bacteroidia; order Flavobacteriales; family Flavobacteriaceae; genus Maribacter_C. The sequence goes on along the minus strand of CALHCJ010000193.1, from coordinate 5,300 downwards.
TATAATGATCCTTACCAAATTCGTTAATCATTTGAGTAACCATCTTCTTGATATCTGAAGGAGGAGACAATAATCTCGACGGGTCAAAATTACCCTGAAGTGTAATCTTTCCGCCCGTAAGATAACGTGCATTGCGAGCAGAGCAGGTCCAGTCAACACCCAAGGCCGAAGCACCAGACTTGGCCATATCACCTAGAGCAAACCAACATCCTTTTCCAAAAACAATAACAGGAGCTTCATCTTTCAATGCATCTATGATTTGTTGAATATATTTCCAAGAAAATTCTTGATAATCGGTTGGTGAAAGCATACCGCCCCATGAATCAAAAACCTGAACTGCATTTACACCTGCTTTTACTTTAGCTTTTAAATAAGCGATAGTTGTATCTGTAATTTTTTGCAGCAACTCATGCGCAACAACAGGTTGTGTAAAACATAGTTCTTTCGCTTTATCAAAATTCTTGCTGCCTTGTCCTTGAACACAATAACACAGTATAGTCCATGGTGAACCGGCAAAACCTATTAATGGTACTTCATCATTCAATTTTTCCTTGGTAGCTTTTATGGCTTCCATAACGTAACCTAATGCATCGTTCACATCAGGTACGATCACCCCGTCTAAATCTTTTTGAGAGCGAATTGGGTTTGGTAAATACGGGCCAAAATTAGGTTTCATCTCTACCTCGATATTCATAGCCTGTGGAATGACTAGAATATCAGAAAATAAAATAGCGGCATCCATACCATACCTGCGAATGGGTTGTACTGTAATTTCTGAAGCTAATTCCGGAGTCTGACAGCGTGTAAAGAAATCATATTTTGCTTTGATTTCCATAAACTCAGGTAGATATCTTCCAGCCTGACGCATCATCCAAACGGGAGGTCTTTCAACTGTTTCACCGTTTAAAGCTTTGAGGAATAAATCGTTTTTAATGCTCATTTCTTATAGTTCTCGTTTACCAATTCAATAACACTTTCTATAGTCGGAATTTCTGCAACTCGCACTTCTGAAAAGTATTTTTTAGCATGTGCGGCGGTAGTTTCTCCAATACAGTAGGCAATTTTATCAGTGGTATTTGTTTGTAAATAACTATCAATAGTTGACGGGCTAAAAAACAAAACTCCTTCTACGGACTCATCCACGTTGATAGCAGATTTTTTAGTTTTGTAAGCCTCAATCTCATTTACCTTTATATTATTTTCGGCCAGAATGGTGGGTAAATCATCCATGCGAAGATCGCTACAGAAGTAGGTTACTTCAGTTCCTTCAATAAATTCTACTAGATAGGTCGCCAATTTTTTAGAACTACTTTTGACCTGTTTCACAGGACCGATTCTATTTTCGATTAAGCGTTTGGTCTTTCGCCCGACGCAATAGATATTTTTGAATTTCAATTCGTCTGCGGAAATATTAGATAATAGCGCTTCAACGGCATTCTGACTTGTTAAAACTACATTCTGAAATTCTGATTTTAGAACTTTAGGTGAAAGTCTATTTGGGCTTATTTTTATAAAGTCTTCAGACTTGACACCAATCGCACCGTGAAAAAGTCTTTTTTGATTTTCAGTAAGCTTTTTAGTTGCATAAATGTGTGTGGGGAGTGTAGCATTATGTACCTCACTCATCAAGCGTTTACCACCTCTCGCTAAAATACTATTTGCGCAATCACGACCTAAATTTTGATGTTCGCCTAAATTTGCCGTGATTTCAGCTTCTAATTTTTTGGTGCCATCAACAGTCAATAAAACACCTTTTATGACGACTTTGTCATCATTATTGATGTAGCACAAGCCTCCTATAGGCGCAGTACATCCGCCTTCTAACAGTCTTAGAAATTCACGTTCTTGATGAACGCATAGCGCGGTTCGCTCATGATTCAGTTCAGCACAAATAGCTCTAGTCTCGGTATCAGCTTCCATAGCAACCACCATAATAGCACCTTGCGCTGGGGCAGGAACCATCCAAGTAAGACCAATGGTGTGTTCGTGTTCTAAACCAATTCGCTCTAATCCTGCGGCAGCGAAAATTGCTCCGTTCCAGTCATTGTTTTGTAATTTTTGCATGCGACTATTCACGTTTCCACGCAAATCAACTATGGTATGTGTTGGATAACGATTCAGCCATTGTGCTTTTCTACGAAGACTTCCAGTAGCGATTACACCTTCTGGGTGACCTAAAAATTCTTCATTGTTCTTGAAAGCAAGTATATCTAGAAAATTGCCTCGCTCTAAAACCGCCGCTTGAACTATACCCTTTGGTAAAGCAGTGGGGACGTCTTTCATTGAATGAACAGCGATATCAATTTCGCCATTTAACATGGCAATATCTAGGGTTTTTGTAAAAATTCCAGTGATGCCTAATTCATAGAGCGGTTTATCTAAAACCAAGTCTCCGGTAGATTTTACCGCAACTACTTGCACTTGGTGACCCAAAGCTTTGAGCTTATCACTTACGGTATTCGCTTGCCATAATGCTAATTCACTATCGCGTGTACCGATTCTTATTACTTTGCTCATTGCTGGGTGTCAATTTCTAATTGGAAGACTTTCTGAATAAGTGCTAAACTTGTATCTGAGTCAACGGAGTCATCTTTCAAGTGGTTAGCGAATTGTTTGGTGATTTTTTGAATAATACGATTGGAGATGACATCCGCTTGTTCTTCGTTAAAATCTGAATGCTTTTTGGAATGATAATCTATTTCTTCCTCCTTCATCGTCTTTAGCTTTTTATTTAACGCTTTGATAACTGGAGCAAACTTGCGGGTTTCAAGCCATTGAATGAACTCATCTTTGATGTCTTCGATGATAGCTTCTGCATGGGGAATGAATTGCTTGCGACGTTCTAAAGTTTCATCAGTCATTTGAGACAAACGATCTAAGTGAATTGTTGTCACATTGGATAACTCATTCACATTATCAGCAACATTTTTGGGAATAGACAAATCTAAAATTAGAAGTGGCTTTTTAGTGTAAATCAATTCTTTGGAGATCGTCGGAGCACTCGCCCCCGTAGCAACAATTAATACATCTGACTTTCTAATTTCTGTTTGTAAATCTCCGTAATCTTTGACCGTCAAGTTAAACTTTCCAGCTACTTTTTCAGCTTTTCCCTTGGTGCGATTTATAAGAGTTATATGCGGATTCTTGGTGTGCTTAATAAGATTTTCACAGGTATTTCTACCAATTTTTCCAGTTCCGAAAAGCAATATATTTTTCGCTGAAATATTGGGAACGTTTCTTAGAATATACTGCACTGAAGCAAAGGCTACTGAGGTGGCTCCTGAAGAAATTTCTGTTTCGTTTTTAATTCGTTTACTGGCTTGTATGACAGAGTTACAAAGCCTTTCAATAAACGGATTAGCAATACCAATTTTTTTCGATCTATTGAAGCTCTGCTTAATTTGGCTAATAATTTCAAAATCACCTAAGATTTGGCTATCAAGTCCGGTGCCAACTTTGAACAAATGACTGATGGCATCGTTGTTTTTATACACATAAGCTACCTCTTGAAACTCCTCTACCGTACCTTGTGTATGATCGCATAGTAATTTTATGAGTTGAAAAGGATGTTGAGCAAAACCATGCAATTCTGTTCTGTTACATGTCGAAGTAGCTAATAAACCATCAATACCTTGCGTTTTTGCATCTTCGAGTAATTTTTTCATTGCAGTTTCTTCCAAACTGAATTTACCACGAAGTACGGCATCGGCCTTTTTGTAGTTCAGCCCTATGGTGTAAAAAGAAGGATGTCTTGAAATGTGATAATTCTTCATGCAAGTTTTGCGAACGACAGCAAAAATAGGGGCATCTTTTCAAAAAAAGTAACGCTAGCGGAACAATTAGTGTCGTTGCAAGTTTTTTTAGACGTATTTCGTGATTTCTTGGTTGAATTGCCTTATTTTTATACCATTTTCAAGGCTTAATTAATATTTTATTTAGAACCTTTCTAAATAAAATATTTAAAATATTGGTTTTAATGGAAGTAAAAAATGTCGCTCAAGGTTCATTTGAAGAAGTACTTATTGAAGAAGGGTTTTATGTCTTAAAAATTCAGAACGATACCGCTCATATTCAGAAGGTTACAAGAGAAATCGATAGTTCGTTCATTCAATTTCATTTTTGTTTGAAAGGTAATGCGAAGTTCGTATTTAATGACGGTCGATATGCATTAGAAGTATCGGAGGAAAACTCATTATTATTATATAACACACAGCTCGATTTGCCTTTGAATTTAGAACTTAACCCAAATTCATGGATGGTCTCTGTGGTCATGACCATTCGAAAATTTCATTCTTTATTTTCTAAGGAAGCTAATTATATTCCTTTCTTGAGCGCTGAAAATAAGGATAAAAAATACTATACACAGGAGGGAGTTAGTCCTGCGATTGCAGTAGTTTTAAGTCAAATGATGAGTTATAACTTACATCCATCGATAAAAGAATTGTATATCAAAGGAAAGGTCTACGAGCTTATTTCTTTATACTTCAATAAAAGTTCTGATGCGGATATAGAACAATGTCCGTTTCTGGTAGACGAAGATAACGTACGACGTATTCGTCAAGCTAAGGAGATTGTAATTTCAAGAATGGCTGAACCTCCTAGCTTAAGTGAATTGTCTGATGAGATAGGGCTATCTCTTAAAAAACTCAAAGAAGGTTTTAAGCAGATTTATGGAGACTCAGTGTATAGTTTTCTGTTTGATTACAAAATGGAATATGCGCGTAAAATGTTAGAAACAGGAAAGCATAATGTAAGTGAGGTTGGACTTAAAGTGGGGTATAGTACCTCCAGTCATTTCATTGCTGCGTTTAAAAAGAAATTCGGGACTACACCGAAAAAGTACTTGATGGGACTTGCTAATTAATAACTATTAGAGACCTTCCAAAGGTCGCGCAACCAGAATTCCAATATTGTTCTTGATGTTTTTCAGATAATTTGCTAATGGAAGTTTTGAAACTTCAACTTCCATAGAACCTGTGGAGGCATGTAACAAATGAATCCTCCCATCCTTTTCACGACTAGCAATACCCGTGTGGGTCACATCGAGTCCGTCTATGGAAGTTACCAACGCGATAATATCGCCATTTTGAATAAGATGTTCGTTAGCTTCGATTTGTTGCTTGGGGAGATAACAAAAGGTTTGTTCCGCCAGTTCCTTTTCAGTCGTTAAGATTTTTTCAAAGTTAGCATCCTCTTTCAAAAAGGGGTAGAGATCGCGATGCGTTCCCATAAAATTAATCTCTTTCTTAATGGCAATACCACCTACTTCATTTGTTATGTCTTTTAACAAGCCCTTTTTT
>CALHCJ010000192.1 GCA_937936275.1 uncultured Flavobacteriaceae bacterium | reverse complement strand
GGAGAAGCTCTCTTTGAAAAAAGAAGCTGACCTCATACGTGCTTTTCAATTTTACAATGATAATAATAACGCCGCTCAGTGAATTGAAAATAGATCTCGATCGTCTAAAAATTTTAATTTCGAACGCGTTTGATCGATATGATTTTTTAAGATAGAAGCGTAAATAGTTTCTTCGTTTTCAGAATAAGTGATCTGTTTTCCTAAACAGTCATAAGCTGCTGAGTGACCTGGATATTCATGACCCATTTCGTCAATACCAATTCTATTGACTCCGACACAGTACGCCATATTTTCGATTGCTCTTGCTTTTAGTAAAACATCCCAAGCGGTAATTCGTGGTTTTGGCCAATTTGCAACATAGATCAACAGATCATAATTCTCTGTATTTCTGGCCCAAACTGGGAATCGTAGATCGTAACATACCATAGGGCAAATACGAAATCCTTTGTATTCTATTATTAGCCTTTTAGTGCCAGCATTGTAAACCTTATCCTCACCTGCTAAAGTGAACGTATGTCGTTTATCGTAGGTATGATAATTTCCATCGGGTAATACAAAGAATAATCTATTTGTATATTCTGAGTTCTCGTAAAATGGAAGGCTTCCTATTATGGCCGCCTTCTTTTCTTTGGATAGTTGTTGCATCCATTTCAAAGTAAGAAGCCCCTCGTTCTTTTGCAGATTTTTGGGGGTCATAGTAAAGCCTGTAGTAAACATTTCTGGAAGTATAATTAAATCTACATCCGAAGAAATACTTCTAATTCTATTAGAAAAATAACTTCTATTCGCTTCAGGATTTTCCCATTTTAAAATACCCTGTACTAGCGCTAGTTTTAGTTCTTGAGCCATACAATGAAATTAATCAAAATATGCTAGAGCTTCGGCTTTTAAAAGCTCAAATATTTATTCTAATGGTGGTTTAAAAATACGATTACAGCACCTTCCGAAAGTTGATATAATGAGAAAAAATCTGTTACTAAGTATGTCCAAACCTATTTTAGAGTCGCCCCGCGTTATACTATAAGAGAACACTACTTTAAAAATATAAAAAGGCGGTGGCGGATATTGATGAAATCGCTTGTCATAAAATAAGACTAATCTCGCTGAGATCTTCAAATCGCATATTAATCGTAAACATATTCTGAGTATATCAAGTCTGTATCAGTGATTGGTTTAAACGAAATAGTTTTCTCACTCATCTATACCTTTATGTCATAATTTAACTTTGAAAATAGTTATTTTCTCTTTGTGAAGATAAAATACCATATATATTGGTGTATTCTGATGTAGTGAAGCCAATCATTTCTAATGACCTTTGCCCTACAATTAATAAACCTACTTAAATTTTAAATTATGGATAATACAACGATTATCGGAAATATAGCGGCAATACTAACGACAACAAGTTTCTTGCCGCAAGCAATAAAAACGATTAAAACAAAGAATACCGCAGGCTTATCATTGCCCATGTATTTATTATTTGTTCTAGGGGTAACGCTATGGCTTATTTATGGATTGCTTAACAAGCAAATACCTATTATTCTAGGTAATTCAATAACCTTGTTATTAGCTGGAGTAATTTTAGGTTTCATGATCAAAGAGCAGCTGGCAAACAAAATAAAAAATGTATTTAAAGAATAACGAAGCGGTTTTCATTTAGTTAACTCTAATAAATCAATAAGATCTGGATCTCCTTGAAGTTTAGCATGATCAAGAGCTGAGTGACCTCTACCATCTTTAATAGAAGTATCTGCCCCGTGTTTCAAAAGCAACTTTGCGATAGTAATATGTTTAAAAGTAACAGCATAAATCAAACTTGTGCTTCCCATAGCATTTTGTGAATCAAGATCTGCACCTTTTTCGATTAATAGTTGAGCTAATTCAGTGAAACCTTTAAAGCTAACGCCCATGAGAGCCGTATTTCCAGAACCATCTTTCATATCGATTTGAGCACCTTGCTCTAATAAAAACTGAGTAGTTTTTAGCTGATTATAATAGGTTGCCAAAATCAAAGGTGTAGATCCTCTTTGATCTTTAGCATCGACAAGTTCAGAATTTTTCTTAAGAATTTCTCGTATCTGCTCGATATCATTATTTCGAACTGCGTTAAATAGAATTTCGTTCATTGTTATCTATTGAATTTTAAAAGTAATAAAAACTAGGAAGGCTTTCAAAACCAAATAATTCTCTGGTAATATTATCGAGCAATTCGTCCTTCGTATGGGCGCTCAACTTAACTATAGATATTTTCAATATTGAAATAATACAAAACAAGATCTCGGCTATACAATTCAACGAACATTTTGTTAGATTTACCTTGCGAACATGAAAAAACTTAGTACAATGGATAATAACGAAAATAATAACTCCCACGGAAATGCTTGGGATATTAATGATTCAAGCAAATGTCCTTATTTGGGAGGTACCTTAAAACAAACAGCTGGTGGTGGAACTACTAATCAAGACTGGTGGCCAAATCAATTAAGATTGAATGTGCTTCGTCAAAATTCTTCTTTGACAAACCCTATGGACGAAGATTTTGATTATGCAAAAGAATTCAAGTCTTTGGATTTATCTGAAGTTAAAAAAGATATTGTGGATGCATTAACCACTTCTCAAGATTGGTGGCCGGCAGATTATGGTCATTATGGACCATTTATGATTCGTATGGCTTGGCATAGTGCTGGTACTTATCGCATTGGTGACGGTCGCGGCGGTTCAAGTTCAGGTTCACAACGTTTTGCACCGTTGAATAGTTGGCCTGATAACGGAAACCTTGATAAGGCAAGACTACTCTTATGGCCAATCAAAAAAAAATATGGCAAAAAACTTTCTTGGGCAGATCTTATGATCTTGACAGGAAACTGTGCGCTTGAATCAATGGGTTTCAAAACTTTCGGTTTTGCTGGTGGTCGCGAAGACATCTGGCAGCCAGAAGAAGATATCTATTGGGGATCTGAGACCGAATGGATGGGTAACGATGAGCGTTTTTCTGATGGCGAATATGTCTTAGAAGCAAATCTTGGAGCTTCTCATATGGGGCTTATTTATGTTAACCCCGAAGGACCAAATGGAAAATCTAATCCCTTGGGAACCGCAAAGTTGATGAAAGAGACTTTCGGGCGTATGGCTATGAATAATGAAGAGACCGTAGCATTGGCTGCTGGTGGACATACTTTCGGAAAAGCTCATGGGGCAGCGAACCCAGATGAATTTGTTGGACCAGAACCAGCTGGAGCAACTATGGCTGAACAAAGCATGGGCTGGAAAAATTCTTTTGGTACTGGTGTTTTAGATGATGCCATAACAAGTGGTATTGAAGGAGCATGGACACCGAACCCCACAAAGTGGGATCACGATTACTTTGAAGTACTGTTAGGTTACGAATGGGAACAAACTAAAAGTCCAGGTGGCGCTAATCAGTGGAGGCCTACGGCAGCGTCTGCTGCTAAAAAAGCGCCTACTGCGGGTGATGCTTCTAAAACTCAAGATCTGATGATGACAGATGCAGATATGGCTTTGAAACTAGATCCTGAATATCTTGAGATTTCAAAACGTTTTCATGCGAATCCGGCTGAGTTTGAAGATGCCTTCGCTCGTGCTTGGTTTAAACTAACACATAGAGATATGGGGCCTGTGTCTAGATACCTAGGGCCAGAAGTACCTCAAGAAGAATTAATTTGGCAAGACCCTATTCCAGCTGTAGATCACGAATTAATTAACGAAGCAGATATTGAAGAGTTGAAAAAAAGACTTTTAGCGTCAGGATTATCAATTTCTCAATTGGTTTCTACAGCGTGGGCATCTGCTTCAACCTATCGTGATTCAGATAAAAGAGGTGGTGCCAATGGTGCTCGTCTTCGCTTAGAACCACAAAGAAGTTGGGAAGTGAATAACCCATCTGAATTGTCTAAAGTTCTAAATACGTTAGAAGGAGTTCAAAAAGAATTTAACGATGCTCAATCCGGAAATAAAAAAGTTTCATTAGCGGATTTAATAGTTCTTGGTGGTAGTGCTGGTATTGAAGAAGCGGCAAAAAATGGAGGTAATACCATTACCGTACCGTTCACTCCAGGAAGAACGGACGCTTCGCAGGAGCAAACAGATGCTTATTCTTTTGAAGCTCTTGAACCTGCCGCTGATGGATTTAGAAACTATAAAAACTCTGATTACAAGGCATCTGCCGAAGCAATGTTGGTTGATCGCGCTCAATTGATGAAACTTACTGCACCTGAAATGACGGTCTTAATTGGTGGAATGCGTGTTCTTGATACCAACTTTGACAAATCTAGACATGGTGTTTTGACGGATCGCCGTGAAGTGTTGAGCAATGATTTCTTTGCTAACCTTCTTGATTTGAGTGTTCAATGGGAGGATACTTCTGACCAAGAAACTCTTTTCGCAGGACGCGATCGAATGTCAGGCAATATCAAATGGACAGGTACCCGAGCAGATCTTATCTTCGGTTCGAATACAGAGTTGCGCGCGTATGCCGAAGTTTATGCGAGTAATGATGCTGAGCAAAAGTTTATAAACGACTTTGTTTCAACCTGGACTAAAGTAATGAACTTAGATCGTTTTGATTTGGCTTAGAAATGAGTATTCCATAGCTTAAATTAAAGTAATTTACATTTAGGTGACCTAACAATAGGTCACCTTTTTTTATGAATATCTTTCACATGTTCTATTAAATTAAAAGGAACAGCGAATAAACCCCTGAAGCTATTAAAACGATAAGGCTAATGAAAGATATCGCCAAATCTCTTGTCACTATACAATTAATAAGTATTTTCTTACGTTATTAAAAAAGCTTATTTTACACTCACATAAACTATTCTAGAATTTGGAAACTGTGCCAGTTAATTTTCTTATTAAAGATTCACCTGCTGCTGTTGCAGTGTTGGACAAAAATATGTGCTTTATCAGCTGCTCAAATATTTGGAGTTCTACCCTTGATTTAGATGGTAAGAATATTATTGGGGCATCGTATTACGATGTTATGCCCAACACTTCAGAAAAACTAAAAAAAATACACGGTGAGTCTTTAGAGGGTACGTTACATGAAGCTAATATTCAAAAGATTGTTGAACCTAATGGTCTTATTAAATGGCTAGAATGGAAAATTAACCCGTGGAAAGACACCGATGACGAAATTGCTGGTTTAATCATTACCAAAGAAGACATCAGCAAGAGAAAACGTGAAGAGGAATTACTTTTAAAAGCAGAACGTGTAGCTCGTATCGGTGGCTGGGAAGTAGAAATTGCCACCAACAAGGTGTATTGGACACAAATCACTCGAGAAATTCATGAACAGCCGGAAGACTACCAACCTACTCTTGAAGAAGGTTTAAATTATTATAAAGCCGGTTACTATCGAGAGAGAATAACCGAGCTAGTAACTAAAGCAATGACCGAGGGAATACCTTGGGATGACGAATCAATTATAGTTACTGCCAAAGGGAATGAGCGATGGATTAGAACTAAAGGAGAAGCAGAAATAATAGATGGAAACTGCGTTCGTATTTTTGGTACTTTTCAAGAAATCGACGAGGAAAAAAAGGCTAAATTAAAATATCAAGAGATCGCTGAACGACTCAAAGTTGCAACCACAGGATCAAGAATAGGTATTTGGGATTACGATATCGTCAATAACAAACTGGTCTGGGATGAAAGTATGTATCGATTATATGGTGTCGCAAAGAAAAATTTTTTAGGAGAATACGAGGCTTGGCGATCAGGATTACATCCTGATGACAAAGAACGTGGTGATAAGGAAATAGCAATGGCAATTTCTGGAGAGAAAGATTTTAATACTGAATTTAGAATCATTTGGCCAAACGGTGAAGTGCGCTATATTCGCGCTATTGCGGTTACGCAGAAAAATGAAAAGGGCGAAGTGATCAAAATGATCGGTACCAATTGGGATATCACAAAACTGAAGACCACCCAGATGATGCTACAAAAAAGCGAAGAATCATTTCAAGGAGCTTTTGAAAACTCCACCACCGGAATGGCTTTGGTAGCTTTAAATGGTCAATTAATTAAGACCAATGATAGTTTTAGCGAAATAGTTGGCTATCAACGAGAAGAATTAAAGAAGCTAACATTTCAAGATATTACTCACCCCGACGATCTAGACAAAGATATTGCCCTGTTTAACGAAATTTGTAAGGGCGAAAGAGAGAGTTATCAACTCGAAAAACGTTATTACCATAAAAATGGCCATATTATATATGCTCTCTTAACCGTTACAGCGGTAAAAGATATCAATGGTAATATTGAACACGTTATAGGTGAAGTTGTAGACTTATCTGATCGAATAAAAGCCGCTAAAGAGCTAGACAATATGGTATATGTTACCAAAAAGCAAAATGATAGTCTAATGAATTTTGCACATATTGTTTCGCACAACTTACGCTCGCATTCTACCAATCTTTCAATGATCAATGGCTTTCTTAACAAAGAGAACGATCAAGAAGAGCACAATAATCTCATGCGAATGTTGGGTGAAGCCTCTGAAAGTCTAAGTGAAACTGTTGTTCACTTAAATGAGGTAATTCAGGTTAAAGTTGAGGCCCTAGACCAAATGAAAGAGGTAAGTCTTGATAAGACCATAAAAAATGTCAAGAAAAACCTAATCTTATTAATAAAAGAAAAAAATGCACTTTGTGAGCTAAATGTAGAAAAAGACTTAAAACTAAAAGGTATGCCAGCCTATTTAGATAGTATTTTTTTGAATCTTTTCACAAACAGTCTAAAATACAGTTCTCCAGATAGAAGGCCAATTGTGACTATTTCGTCAGAAAGAATTGGTAAAATGGTCGTAATTCATTTTTCAGATAATGGTGTTGGAATAAATCTAGCACGGCACGGAAAAAAACTTTTTGGTATGTACAAAACATTTCACCGCAATCCTGATGCTAAAGGAATTGGACTCTTCATTACCAAAAATCAAATTGAAGCCATGAATGGTAAAATCGAAGTGGAGAGCGAAGTAGATAAAGGCACCACATTTAAATTATACTTTGAATCAGCATAAGTAAAATCAAATATGAAAAAAGTAACCACTACCTGTATTATAGATGACGACCCTATCTTCATCTACGGTACAAAAAGAATTATGAAGGAAGTAAATTTCTCAAATGAAATTATTGTTTACAATAATGGTCAAGATGCAATTGATGGTCTCAATGATCTGAATAATCAAGGCGAAAATCTACCTGACGTTATCTTTTTAGATCTAAATATGCCATTGATGACAGGCTGGGAGTTTTTAGATGATTTTGTTAAAATTCCACTTAAAGATCGTGATAAAGTGATAATCTATATCGTAAGCTCGTCTGTTGACCCAAGAGATCTTAAACGTGTTCAGAGTTATAATATCATTCACAAGTATATTCTTAAACCAGTTTCTCCAAAAGACTTAGAAAACGTACTTTCTTCAATTGTAATCGCATAGAGGTTTCTTATCAAAATTTCGCATAAGGTCGTTGATAACATACGCAATGACCACTCTCTTTATATACCTAAAGTAAAGCGCCACTTTTCGCTTTCAAATTATATTTCATACTTCTCTTTTTCCAAATATTTTGGGCACAAGCTCTAATTTTAATTCCGAAGTGCTTTTTTAATATTCTTGTTATTTTCCTAGAGCATCCCTCAAATCTTGAAACACCTAATTGTCAGCTACCTCATCGCAAAATCCTTGACCCTAATGAAAGTAAATATAATTTAGAAAGTTGTTCTATTTTAATCTACCTTGTTTGCTCTTAAGGTATTAAAGAACGTTTTAATTTAAATTGAACACAATGAAAAAAATCACATTATCCCTTTTAGTACTCGCTTTAGTTAGCTTTAGCATTATTATCACCGGACTTACTGATGCCGAAAGAAAAATGGCAGCAGATCATTTGACAAAAACTCACGAACGCTTAATAAGCACTATCGATGGGCTAACCGATGAGCAATTAAACTTCAAAGCAACTCCTGAATCTTGGTCAATTGCGGAATGCGTCGAACATTTAACTATTTCAGAAAATATGTTCAATGGCATGTTACAAGGAGCTTTAAAGACACCTGCAAATACTGCTCTGCGTGATAGTGTAACTATGCCTGACGAACAGCTCATTGATATGATTAGTAGTAGAGCGCAAAAGGTAAAAACACCTGAGCCTTTTGAACCTAGCGGTAAATTTGGTTCTCATGAAGAAACTTTAGAAACTTTTATTGCAAAAAGAAAAGAGCATATTGAGTACGTAAATACCACCGAAGATGATCTTCGCCATCATTATGGTAAATTACCATTTGCAACTATTGACGGTTTACAAATAATATTATTCATGAGTGGTCATACCGAACGCCATGTACAGCAAATGGAAGAAGTCATGGCTCATGATGATTTTCCAGAGGAGGGCGAAGACGACGATAATTAATACTTAGTATTATTTTAAAAAAGCCTGTCTTTTCCTGTATTGGACAGGCTTATTTGTTGTTATCTACATTCAGAATTGACTTTCGTTGATAAATCGTTGATAAATCTTGTTCAAGTCTCAATGGTTGGACGACAAATTACAGTAACTTCAAGCTATGCAAATAGCTTCTAAGACCGAACAAGAGCTACTAAAAAACGACCAAAAAACAGTACTTGATTTATCTGACATACAGATTAGTACTGTTCCCAAGTGTTCTTTTTCAGGCGCAAAGGCGGATTATTATATCGGCCTGTCAGATAAAAATGGAAAAGATTCGGTACGTATTATGGGTGCTGTTTCTAAGGCACTTGTTGAAACAGGTATCAACAAACTTTTAGGTCAAGGCTGGGATGATATTACTTGGCCCGTAGTACTAGACATGCGCAAAAAATTACTTTATCACTCCTATCAAGCGCACCGAAATGGTGCTTCGGCCATATTGGGTTGGCAAGAATTTCAGTCCAAAGATTAACGCTCACTTAATTTCTAATTCCTGGCGAAAAATCTTGTGGAGCATTTTGAGGAGCGTTGATTGTTTCTGCACTTCCTGTATCATTAAAGATTCTCCATTCACTTGTCGTATACTTAGAATTACCTTGCTTAATTTTTACGTTTCTAACCGCCCGTCCATCCTCAAATTCATGATTGGTACCAGAACCATCTTCGCCTATCACGCCAAAAATATCGACTACCCTGTTGAAAGGGTCTATCAGTACTAAGTTGTCGTCTCCATTAGAATCTGCAGGGGAATTTTTACCCACATCCCAGTCTGGAAGAAAACCATACACATCTTCAAAAGCCATGCTATTTGGCGAAATCACGAAAGCACTATTTGAAGCTATTGTAAATCCTGATAAATCGATTTCAGAACTAACTTCAGTACTCGCATTCGTATATCTCAGCAACCTCCAACCATTTAAAACTATAGACTCTGAGCCAGAGTTATACAATTCAAGAAATCTTGCATCTGAACTATTATCTGGATCTGCAATTTCTGAAATAAATAATTCATTTGAAGTATGTCTAACAACCATGTCTGCACAACGCTTATTACCAAATTCAATATCATTTAGAGTTCTGATTTGTAATTGATAATCATCCTTTTCTCGAATTAATACACCTTTGATTTTACCATTTTCCTCTGGTACAACTTCATTATAGAAATCAGAAAATCCGCTATTTATTAATGCGATTTCGTTCTTATTACAATCTACTAAAACACGTTCGGTGACTTCTGCTTGAATTGCAAAAGGCGCATTTAGGTCTTCTTCATTGATTTGAACAGAATCGAACTGAACCAATGTATTACTATAATTTCTATTTAAGTCTTCAATAGAAATTTTGGCTGGCTCTATGTCTATTTTTTCATCACAGGAGAGAAAAACATGTTCTCTTACAGCAGATGCGGGTAACCGACCTACTGAAATATTACCAAAGGAACTAAAAGCACCTCCTATCTTAAATACTTCTTTGCTTTTTCCAAGATACAATCCCTTTAACTTTATAAAGATTTTACTTCCAACCGGATAAAACAGATGAGAATCACGGAGGTCAATTTCTATTTGAAAACCTTCCGTTGGGTTTACGGGACTATCTTGAAAATGAAGCACGCTAAAAAAATTTCCGCTTTCGTCAGAAGAAATTACATAACCTTCTATTATCAAATCATCTTGTATCTGAAATGTCTTTTCAACAAACATATTCTTCACTTTTCGATATGTGGTATTTGCAGTCAAAAAAGATTCGCAGTCTTTTTTTGGTAACTCGAAATTACGATCACTCACACAAGAAAGTGTTGCGATAGTAATTGTCATTAAAAGAAGAGTTACTAGGGTTTTCATAACATCAAAAGCTATATGCTATATTCAAAAAATAAGTCCGCCCGTATCCATACCAATATTTTGGAGCGAAAGATGGTGAACCGCTCAAACTATCATCTCTTAATTGTCCAAAATTGCCATTTCTACTTTGTTCGTACCCTCCTGTTCTAAAAACGGTGTCAAATGCATTGTTAATACTTGCGAAAATGCTAATATATTTTCCATTTTTTAACCACGATTTTCCACCCACAAAATTTAAGAGGTAAAAGCTATCTAAAGGCTTTTGATTCAATAAATTTTGAACGTTCTCTTCAGTCGCATCAGGAAAAGGTGTTCCAGTTTCGGGATCTAAGTAAAAACTCTCTGTCCTCGTAATTGAAGAAATGTTAGCATAATTCTTGGTTAAATAATTTGCGGTTACTCCTATCCACCAATACTTTGGATCTCGATAGTTTATTCCTAGTGCGTATGCTTGTTGCGGACCTTGTGCTAATTTATAGTCTTTGATGTATGAAGGGCCCAGATTAACTCTTCCCATGGGATCAATCAAATCTTCTTCTGCACCAGCGGTATCAAAATTAATCGACACCAAAGGATTACTTGCGTAAACAAATCTTCCTAGTGCTGCTACTCCAGTCAACTGAACCGTTGAAGATAATTGATATTCAAAGCCTATTTCGAGGCCTAAATGTAATTTATCTAAATCCGTTATAACTTCTTGTACAAAATCGGAACCTACACCCGAATCAACAAAAAAGAAATTAATGTCAGTCGCATCTTGAAATCTTGTATAATAGCCAGTAACTCTTCCAATTAACTTTGGAAGTCTCAGATAGTAATTTAGATCCATAGCGAATATTTTTTCATTTTGGATGTTAGGTACCTCCTGATTATTTTCTCTGGGGTTGATAAAAACGTTTTGTAAAACTGGAGGTCTCTTTAGAAGGGCCGCATTCAGATTCACCGAATGTCTTCCGTTGAGGTGATAGGTAAAACCTGTTTT
>CALHCJ010000191.1 GCA_937936275.1 uncultured Flavobacteriaceae bacterium | reverse complement strand
ATCTAAAAATAAGGCACAAAAAAAGGCAAGCTACCTACATCGCACCGCTACAACCATATACCCTTGCTGCGTTCCCACCCTGGGGGATTCTACAGGAGCTGGTCGTGTAGGACTTGCCAACTGCAAATATACAATCTTTCTAAATTTACAATCATAATTTAATGGCAAATATTGGCCTGAGTTCATTTCTAGATACTATTTTTGTGACAACACTTTCAATACGAAGGTTTTAATCAAAAAACTAAATACAATTGAAGGCAGTTAAACCACGACGATGACAAAAAAACGAATTCAAATGATTAAATTTTTTGCACTTTCTTCATTCTTGGTATTTTTTATGGCATGCGGTGATGACCCGGCTAACCCATCAGAATTATTCACTATTTCTCTCGAGGGAGATAAAAACCAATTTCAACAAAACGAAACGGTTGGCGCTAAAATCATAAATAAGAAAAGTAAAGCAATAGATAAGGTCACATATCAAATTGATGACACTGAACTTTTGGTAAGTAATGGTAAAATTTCATTTAACATCAATAGTCTTGGAAATAAAACCTTAAAAGCGATAATCAGCTACAGTGATACTTCGGTAGAAATCTCAAAAAAAATCAAGGTGCTTTCGGCTAAAGCGCCTGATATATATACCTATGAAATTTTGAATGAATACCCACACGACAATCGTGCTTATACCCAGGGCTTAGAATTTTATCAAGACACACTTTACGAAAGTACTGGTAAAAAAGGGCGCTCTTCATTACGTCAAGTAGACTATAAATCTGGTAAAGTTTTAAAGCAAATTGAATTGGATAATACTATTTTTGGCGAGGGTTTGACTATTTTAAACGATAAGATATATCAACTCACATGGCAGAGCGGTGTTGGTTATATTTATGATCTAAAAGACTTTAAAAAATTAGACACATTTCAATACGGTGAAAGTAAACAAGGGTGGGGTCTCGCAAATGACGGTAAAAAATTATTTAAGAGTGATGGAAGCGAAAAGATTTGGTTTCTCAGCCCCGAAACGCTTATTGAGGAAGGGCATATACAAACTGTTACGAACTCCAGTATATTCAATCAAACTAATGAATTAGAATATGTTAACGGAAAACTTTATGCGAACGTTTGGCAAAAATCTGGGGTGATGATCATAGATGCTAACACTGGTGCTATTGAAGGTGTCATTAATTTTAAAGGCTTGAGTGATAAAATAAATAAAGGAGAAAACTGGAATGATACTGATAATGTATTGAACGGTATTGCTTATCACCCCACTAGAAAAACCTTTTTTGTCACTGGCAAGGATTGGGACAAACTTTTTGAAGTTCGTATTCAAAAAAAATAGGACTTTAAAACGATGCAGAATTTTGAAAAACAGTTCACAGTCACCAAGGATGATTTGGATGAATTAGATCATGTTAATAACGTACGTTATGTACAATGGATTCAGGACATCTCAAAGGAACATTGGATTGCTGGGGCGTCTGAAGAAATACGTAATAATGTAGTTTGGGTTGTGATGAATCATAACATCTCATATAAAGGCGCTGCAAAACTGAATGACTTAATAAAAGTTTCAACATACATCGACAAAAGTCATGGAGCAACATCAGTTCGGGTAGTCGAAATGCATAACGCCATAACAAATCAACTTTTGTTACGTTCAAAAACGGAATGGTGCCTGCTCAGTTCGAAAAGTTTGCGTCCGACTCGTATTTCAGATGAAATAAAAAATGTTTTTTCTTAGGGCTGTAGTTAACATGCCAAATTGGAATTGAACAGCTAGCATTTACATGTAATAATTTAGTGACCTAAAAACAAACCTTGCGCGCCTTTATCTTCTCCATTGCTTCATTGCTTATTTTGATCTTTAGCGGCTCATGCCGAAAAGATTTTCAATACCCACCTAGCGAAGGAAACTTAGCATTTTCAAGAGATACTGTTTTTTTAGATACAATATTCACCAACCTAAGTAGCAGCACGCGATTATTAAAGGTATATAATAGGAATGGAGAAGATTTAGAAATTCCTTCCATACAACTTGCAAAAGGTGCTACAAGTCAGTATCGATTGAATGTAGATGGCGTTGCTGGTAAATCCTTTATTAATGTTCCTATTTTAGCACAAGACAGTTTATTTATTTTTGTAGAAACTACGATTGATTCTGATACTAGTACAGAAACTAATTTTATCTATACAGATGCTGTTCAGTTTGACACCGGAAAGAATTTACAAGAAGTACAGCTCGTAACCTTAGTGAAAGATGCAATCTTTTTATATCCTAGAACAAATGTTGATGGGGCTAAAGAAACTATTACCATAGGTGATAACATTCAAGTAGAAGGGTATTCATTGACGAATAACCAACTAAATTTTTCAAATGATAAACCCTATGTAATTTATGGTTATGCCTCTGTACCCCCAGATAGTGAGCTAGTCATAGCAGCAGGAGCTCGAATTCACTTTCACAATAACTCAGGAATTGTAGTTCAACCAGGTGCATCAATCAAAATCAATGGAGCTTTAAGTACAGACCTTGAACGCTTAGAAAATGAGGTGGTTTTCGAAGGAGATCGATTAGAACCTGAGTTTTCTGACGCACCAGGGCAATGGAGTGGTATCTACCTGATGCCAGGAAGCATAGATAATGCAATTAATTATCTGACGATCAAAAATGCAACTATAGGACTTTATGTTGCTGGAGATGGTGCTTTGCAATCCCCTTCCCTTTCTCTACGGAATAGTCAAATTTACAATAGTTTAAGTATCAATTTATGGGCGAGAAGGGCATTCATTAATTCAGAGAATTTAGTATTAGGAAATGCAGGAAACACATCACTATATTGTAATTTAGGAGGCTCCTACACCTTTACGCATGCAACGTTAGCAAACTATTGGAATAATGGGTTTCGAAGTGGTAAGGCTTTAGAAATTGACAATTTCACAACCGATAGAAAGGCTGATCTGACTGAAGCAAATTTTGTCAATTGCATCATTGACGGTAACAGCTTTATAGAGGTTGATCTGCGAAATAATCAAGAAAACAACTTCAACTATTTGTTTAAAAACTGTTTGCTTAAATTTAAAGATGACAATAACTCTTTTGCAGATAACCCCTTATACGATTTTGAAGATGAATCCAAATACTTAAACATCTTCTTAAATCAAAACACTGATTTCTTAAATGCTGTGGACAATGATTTTCGGATAGGAAACTTTTCAGTTGCAAAAGGTAACGCAAATCAAGAAGCTGCGTTCCTAGTTCCCAAAGATATTATAGGAATAGATAGAACTCAATCGGCAGACATTGGAGCCTACCAAACACTACAAGGAAATTAAAAATATAGATTAAACCAAATTATTGAAAGAAAACTCCTTCAAATTTAATATATTTCATTAAAATTCACCATAAACCTCCATTTTTATAAGGTTTTCCTATGTTTTTTTTTCAAGTACTATCGCTAATTTGCAATCAAACGAAATCAGACCCTTTTGGCATATTCGTATTCCATAATAGCTTCAGATTCAACCTCAAAACTGAGGTTGCGACAGTACCTAGCAGAATATGGCTCTTTTGAATGTTGTGCTACGGCTACCAATAGTATCGAAGGTTTAAATGATATTCTAAAATATGCTCCCGATATTGTCTTTATCAATTTAAACGAGCATGCTAATGCTTATTTTCAAATGACCATCGAACTCCATCAATATGGGAACAGTATTCCTATTTTTATTGGTATTTCTAAGAGTAAAACGTATGCATATGAAGCTATAAAGAACAATTTTTTTGACTATTGGCTGTTACCTTATAATGAGTTCGATATTCGAAAATCTATTTTACGATTAAAAAAGATGATGCCTAAAGAGGAAACTTCTGAAACCCTATGCTTGAAATCGTATCGTGATTTTCAATATATTGACACCAATGATATTTTGTATTTGAAAGCAGACAATAATGCTACGGAATTTATCATGAAAGACGGCACAGTACATAATGCTTTTAAAACACTCAAGACTTTTGAAGGCCAAATGCCCAAAAATTTTATTCGCATTCACCAAAGCTATATTGTCAATACCAATTATATCTCGGGCATAAGTTATGGTAAAGCAATTTGCACCTTAAAGCCTCGCAAACACCAACTTCCTTTTTCCAAATCATATCGGAATAATATTGACAATCTAAAGAAAGATCTTACAAAAAATGCAATTTCTTCTTTAAATTAAATAAATACTCTCAGATTCACATTATATCCCTTCAAAACTCCTTCATATACTCTTAGAATTTTTAATCAACCTTTAAAGCAAGGCGATGAAACTATCTTTACATCAGAGTTAGCAATCATAGTTTCACACATAAAATTTTTAGAACATGAAGAAAGTAGCAAGTATTTTAGCAGTAGTAATTTTCGCAGTAGGAATGGTATCATGCACCAACGATAACGCCAATAATGATGAGTTATACGATTCTTTAGAAGTGATGGCAAATGATGATGATGACAAAGGTAGTACTGGTGGTAGCGGAGGCAACTAGTCTATAAATTTAAAGTTTTGTTATAGCCTTGAACTTGTTAGTTCAGGGCTTTTTTTTATCTTGTAAGTAATGACTGTCAAAATCAAACCCCGAACCATCGGTTGCCATTGCATTATTCTACTTGTGTGCCTTTTACTAATGCTGAGTTGCAATCAAGCCATTAAGGAACAGACCGTTACAACTAAGACAACGGAGTTGGACAGTATGTCAACATGGATTTCTGTTGGTCGCGACGCCTCCAAATCTTCGGTAATTCGTAAGTCCAACCTGCTAAAGGCACATGATGCCACAATGAACCAAACTTCCGATTCTATCATACTAAAATATCTCTCTAAGATTCAATGGAGTTTTCTGGGCCTAAACGATTCTTTATGGTTTCGAAGAACAAACAAAGAGACGAACGTTCTAGCGACCAAATTAGGAGATTCTACGCGCATAGCAGGTTCGCATTGGGATTTAGGGCTATTCTTATCAGATCGTATGGTGAAGGATAGTGCTTTTTACCATCTTACCAAGGCGCAAAAAATCTATGAACGACGTAAAGATGCCAAAAGAAATGGACTCGTGTTGTATGAAATTGGCAATCTTCAGGCAGATATCAAAGATTATACTGGCAGCGAAATCAGTTTGGTCAAAGCCATTGAGCTATTAAAGCCTTTAGAGGAGCACCTCTGGCTTTACCATTGTTATAACGCTCTTGGGACGGTATCCAAAGATTTAGATGATTTTCAAAGAGCCACTGTATATTATGACAATGCTGCTGAATATCTAGAAAAGATGGATGCCACAGAACAGTTCAAAAATTCCCTAAACAATAATATCGGGGTAAATTATCATCAAATGGGGCAATTCGAAAAAGCCATTTCTTATTTTGAAACCGCCTTGAGTGTTGATAGTTTACAATTGAAGTTACCTGGCAAATATGCAAGAACGCTCAATAATTTGGCCAAAAGCAAACACATGCTCAATAACCAGGAACAGGTCGAAAATATGTTTTTAGAGTCTCTAAAAATTAGAGATAGTATTAAAGACTTCGCAGGCTTAGCTGGTGGTTATTTTAACTTGGCCAAGTATTACGCTGACAAAGCAGATACCCTAAAAGCGATTGTCAACGCAGAAAAATCGAAGCAGTTTGCCAAGAAAAGTAGTAATTACTCAAGACTACTAGAATCGACGGAGTTATTAACTTTAATTGATCGAAAAAATGCACCATATCATGGGCAACAGTACTTCCGGTTGAATGATAGTTTGTTACAAGAAGAACGCAACATTCGCAATAAATTTGCTCGTATTCGTT
>CALHCJ010000190.1 GCA_937936275.1 uncultured Flavobacteriaceae bacterium | reverse complement strand
ATTTTGAAAAATTGATGTCGAAACGTGATTATCAAGATCAGAAAATTACGTTTATTCCTGTCAGTGCTTTAAAGGGAGATAACGTGGTGCATAAATCTGAGAATACGTCTTGGTACACTGGTGAAACTTTATTAGAGCATTTAGAAAATTTAGATTTAGCTGCAGTTTCAAATATTGGTACTCCACGATTTCCGGTGCAGTATGTCATCCGACCAAAGACAGAAGATTTTCATGATTTTAGAGGTTTTGCAGGTAAAGTCTATGGAGGTGAACTCAGTGTTGGTGATGAAGTTGTTGCGCTTCCATCACAAACAAGATCAAAAATCAAAGAGATATATTTCTATGATAAACAATATCAAACGGCAGCTAGAAGATCATCAGTAACGATAACCCTTGAAGATGAAATTAATTTGAGTAGGGGAGATATGTTAGTAAAATCAGGTGATTTACCGACCATAGAAAAGCAATTCACAGCAACAATTTCTTGGATGGATTCAGAGCATCTAACTTCTGGTAAAAAATATGTCGTTCAACATGGGGTCAACAAGGTACTGGCCAAAGTCGATACTATTCATCATAAAATCAATCCTGATTATTCAGGTATTGATACTGAAGTTCGAGGCCTTGGAATGAATGATATTGCACAGGTTACTTTTAAGTTGAACAAGCCGATTTTTTATGATAAGTTCAAAGAGCACCGAACCAATGGTTCATTTATTTTAATTGATACACAAACGAATAGTACGGTAGGTGCGGGATTTATTAGTTAGGTGATCTTCGATCATATAGGTAAAGACAGGAATTCCTTGAATACATAATAATTTTATTCCTATAAAATCCATAGGAATTATATAATATATTATAAGATTTGAAATTTTAAATCTAAAGTTAAAAAATGCAGAGTTTTAGAAGTGAAATAGAGAACCCAGTAGTTGAGAGAGATATTCTTGAATTGGAGCGAAAAATACGCGAATTCAAGGAAGGAAACTTAGATGAAGAAAAGTTCAGAAGCTTGCGCCTTGCTCGCGGCGTATATGGTCAGCGTCAACAAGGGGTACAAATGATTCGTATTAAATTACCTTATGGTAAGGTGACTTCGAAACAATTGCATCGTATTTGTGACGTTTCTGACGAGTACTCTACGGGACGTTTACATATTACAACACGTCAAGATTTACAGATTCACTATGTGGATTTAGATCGAACTCCAGAGCTATGGGCTGAACTGGAAAAAGACAGTGTAACACTACGTGAAGCTTGTGGAAATGCAGTCCGTAACGTTACTGCTAGCGAAACGGCTGGTATTGACGTTGATGAACCTTTTGACGTTTCTCCCTACGCCGAAGCATTGTTTAAATATTTTCTAAGAAACCCAATCAGTCAAGAATTGGGAAGGAAATTCAAAGTTTCTTTTTCTGCTAGTGACGCTGATACGGGATTGTCATACATGCATGATTTAGGCTTTATTGCTAAAATTCGAGATGGTGTCAAAGGGTTCAAGGTGATGTTAGGCGGTGGATTGGGTTCTCAACCGAGACATGCTGATGTGCTTTTTGAGTTTCTTTCATCAGATAAGATAATTCCATTAATGGATGGAGTGATTCGAGTTTTTGATCGCTACGGCGAACGTAAAAGTCGTGCCAAAGCTAGAATGAAATTTTTGCTAAAGGATGTTGGACTTGACGGATTTAAAAAACTTTTGGAAGAGGAACAAAAGGCAGTACCAATGCAAACATTTGCTATTGACGCACTGGCTTATCCAAAAATTAATGTTGCCACGGTCAATGTACCTATAACAGAAATAGGAGATAAAACAGCGTTCGAAAAATGGAAATCAACAAATTTAGTTGCACAAAGGCAAAGTGGTTTTGTAGCCATTGGTATCAAAGTTTTGTTGGGTGATTTTTATACAGATAAAGCAAGATTGTTAGCTGATTTGGTTCAGAATTATGCAGCAGGAGAGATTCGTTTATCTTTAAGGCAAAATATTTTGATTCCGTATGTGCGTGAAGAATTAATTCCGTTTTTCTACACAGAACTTGAGAAGTTAGGGTTTGTAGAAGCAGGTTATAACAAAGCATTAGATATTACGGCTTGCCCCGGTACAGACACTTGTAATTTAGGTATTGCGAGTAGTACAGGTATTGCCGAAGTTTTAGAACGTGTAATCAAAGCAGAGTATCCGCAGTATATCAGTAATTCTGATGTGGTCATTAAGATAAGTGGTTGTATGAATGCCTGCGGGCAACACAATATGGCCAATATTGGTTTTCAGGGGATGAGCGTTCGTACCAAAGACAAGTTGGTTGCACCAGCACTTCAAGTATTACTAGGTGGCGGAAATATAGGAAACGGTGAAGGTCGTTTTGCAGATAAGGTGGTAAAAATACCAAGCAAAAGAGGTCCTGAGGCGTTGCGTTTGATTCTAGATGATTTTGATAAAAACGGAAACGGTCAAACCTATGCCGATTATTATGCTGAAAAAGGAGAACATTATTTCTACGATTTTCTAAAACCCCTTACAGACATAACAAATTTAGCTCCAGAAGATTTTATCGATTGGGGTACGGAAAAGAGATACGAAAAAGCAATCGGAATTGGTGAATGTGCGGGTGTAGTTATTGATCTGATTGCCACTTTACTATTAGAGAGTCAAGAAAAAATACAGCATGCCCAAGATGCACTCGAATCGAAAAAATGGGCTGCCAGTATTTATCATTCCTACTCTTCAATGGTGAACACGGCCAAAGCTATGTTAACTTCTGAGAAGGTGAAAGTGAACACCCACCGTAGTATAATTAAAGATTTTGACGAGAAATTTTTGCAATCAGGAAGAATGGATTTTGATGGTGGATTTGAGAATGCAGTACTTCAAATAAATAAAAACGAACCCACTAAAGAATTCGCAGAAACTTATTTGAATAATGCATTGAAGTTTTTAGAAAAAGTAGAATTATTTAGAGAAGCAGAATTAGCTAATGTATAAGGAAGCAAAATTAACCGTAGTAGGGGCAGGCCCTGGTGATGTGGAGCTAATAACTTTGAAAGCAATCAAAGCCTTAAAAGCTGCCGATGTTGTTCTATATGATGCCTTAGTCGATATTGAACTATTGAAATACGCCCCGCAAGCAGAACATATTTTTGTGGGCAAACGAAGGGGATGTTATTCGTACCAACAAGAGCAGATTAATGAACTCATTATAAGCCGCGCAAAAAGTAAAGGTCATGTGGTTCGTTTAAAAGGAGGAGACCCTTTCGTTTTTGGAAGAGGTTCAGAAGAAATGGAATATGCATCTTCACAAGGGGTACAGGTTGCTATGATACCGGGTATTTCATCTTGTCTTTCAGTGCCTGCAGCTCAAAATATTCCGGTGACAAAGAGAGGTTTGACAGAGAGTTTTTGGGTCATAACGGGAACTACCAAAGAACATAGGTTGTCTAATGACGTGCGGTTAGCCGCAAAGTCAAATGCGACCGTGGTTATTTTAATGGGAATGTCAAAGCTTTCGCAGATTGTAGAACTATTTGCTACGGAAGGAAAATCAGAAACGCCTGTAGCCATTATTCAAAATGGAACGCGTGAAAACGAAAAAGTGGGAATAGGAACGATATCTTCTATTGAACGAGAAGTAGAAAAACAAGAATTAGCTAATCCCGCAATCATAATTATAGGAGATGTCGTGAGACATCGAGAAAGTATTTTAAAAAAAATAGAAGGTCAAAATTTAATGAGTTTGGCAGAAGCAATAAAAAATTAGAAATGATAAAAACAGATATACTTATAATTGGTGCAGGCCCTACCGGTTTATTTACGGTTTTCGAAGCGGGACTTTTAAAACTTAAATGTCATTTGATAGATGCCTTGCCGCAACCCGGTGGACAATGTTCTGAAATTTATCCAAAGAAACCCATCTACGATATCCCTGCCTTTACGGAAATATTGGCGGGCGATTTGGTAGACAATCTCATGGATCAAATAAAACCTTTCGAACCAGGCTTTACCTTAGGTGAAAGAGCAGAGACTTTAGATAAACAAGAAGATGGCTCGTACATTGTTACCACGAATAAAGGAACGAAACATCATGCACCAGTAGTTGTGATTGCAGGTGGATTAGGTTCATTTGAACCAAGAAAACCACCCATTGAGAATATTCAAGATTTTGAAGATAAGGGAGTAGCATATATAATAAAAGACCCCGAGGTCTACCGTGATAAAAAAGTAGTCATTGCTGGTGGTGGTGATTCCGCATTAGATTGGGCAATTTTCTTAGCTGATGTAGCAGCTGAAGTGTCATTGGTGCACAGAAGAAATGAGTTTCGTGGAGCGTTAGATTCTGTTGAAAAAGCTGCTGAATTAGCCAAACTGGGTAAAATAAAGTTATTTACAAAGGCAGAGGTTAAAAAACTGTACGGTGATGAAAAGCTAGAGGCGGTTGTAGTGAAACACAATGATCCTGATAAAGGAGAGACCTACTTAGAGGTTGATAATTTTATTCCATTGTTTGGTCTTTCTCCAAAATTGGGTCCCATAGGCGATTGGGGATTAGAAATTGAAAAAAACGCCATCAAAGTTAACAATGCTAAGGATTATCAAACGAACATTCCAGGGGTATTTGCTATAGGAGATGTGAATACGTATGAAGGCAAACTGAAATTGATTCTTTCTGGTTTTCACGAAGCAGCAGTGATGTGTCAATATGCATATCAACGCATTAATCCAGGAAAGCGCTATGTCATGAAATATACAACAGTTGGCGGTGTTGAAGGTTTTGATGGTTCCAAAAAAGAAGCTAAGAAAGAGGTAGTCCAAAGTATTGCTTAAAAAATTGCTGTGTTTATGTATTAGCTATAACCTCTGACTCATTGTTGAGCCAGAGGTTTTTTATTCCTAAAACCGTATAAAAACAGTATGTTTTCTTGGTTTTCATTGTGCTGTGCCGTTTCTTTGTTCTCAGTTCATTAAAACATTGAAATCGTTATCAAGAAAGGCGGAGGGATTAGACCCTATGAAGCCTTAGCAACCCTTTAACTTTAAAGAAGGTGCTACGTTCTACCTGTGCTAAACTTGTTTTAGCAGCTTGGCAGATAACTAAAAAGAAGACAAGTCGTCTCCACTTTTCCTTACTTGATAATTCACAATGCCGATTCGCTATTTCGGCGGTTAGTTTATGGAAAATATTAAAGACATATTACAGGAGCGAATTTTAGTGCTTGACGGTGCCATGGGTACTATGTTACAGCGTTACAAATTTCAAGAGAAGGACTTTAGAGGAGAGCGTTTTAAAAATTGGGAGTATTCATTACAAGGTAATAATGACTTGTTATCACTGACTCAACCTGAAGCCATTGCAGAAGTGCATCGCAAATATTTTGCTGCTGGAGCTGATATCATAGAAACCAATACCTTTTCTGGAACAACCATCGCCATGGCGGATTATCATATGGAAGATTTAGTGTACGAACTCAACTATGAATCCGCTAAAATCGCAAAAAGAGTAGCAGACGAATTCACGGCAAAAGAACCGAATAAACCTCGTTTTGTGGCTGGTAGTATTGGCCCTACTAATAAAACGGCGAGCATGTCACCCGATGTGAACGATCCTGGCTTTCGAGCTGTTTCATTTGATGAATTGCGCATTGCATACAAACAACAGGTAGAAGCCTTATTAGATGGCGGATCTGATATTCTATTGGTTGAAACCATATTCGATACCCTAAATGCTAAGGCAGCGCTTTTTGCTATCGAAGAGGTCAAAGAAGAACGAAATATTGATGTTCCCATTATGGTGAGTGGAACCATTACCGATGCTTCTGGAAGAACATTATCTGGTCAGACGGCAGAGGCCTTTTTAATCTCTATTTCTCACATTCCCATTTTATCTGTTGGATTTAATTGTGCCTTAGGAGCGAATCAGTTAGTTCCGCATCTAGAGGTTTTATCAAACAGAACAGAACATGCTATTTCAGCACATCCTAACGCGGGTCTCCCAAATGCTTTTGGAGAGTATGACGAATCTCCAGAACAAATGGCTGCACAGATTAAAGAATATGTTGAAAAAGGACTTGTGAATATTGTTGGGGGTTGCTGCGGAACCACACCAGAGCATATCAATGCCATTGCAGAATTGGTAAAACGATACGACCCTAGGTCATT
>CALHCJ010000189.1 GCA_937936275.1 uncultured Flavobacteriaceae bacterium | reverse complement strand
ATTGCGTTCTATGTATTTCTTAATTTCAAGGATGCTAGAGAAGTTTCGATATATCAACTATAGCCTAGTAATCATATTAGCTTTTGTAGGATTAAAGATGTTGGCTTCACACTACATTCATTTACCAGAATGGGTTTCACTAACAGTTATCTCTGTCGCACTCGTTGGGGGTGTAATCGCATCATTAACCATTCCGGAGAAAGAGAAAGTCGAGACAGAACTTTAGGCCATTTGTTCTGTCTTAAACAACGAATCATAAATCTTTTGTACACCCCAATTTCCAATAGGAAAATATAGCGCAAAAAATAAAGCCATACCCAATGCAAAATTACGTTGATTGAAGAGCTGATCGATCATATTATTCGGATAGGCATAAGAGGATTCGAAAGCATAACCGCCAAACTCAAGCAGACCCATCGCAACTAAACCATAAGCATACTGCGCGTGAAATGGTAATTTTCGTAGCAATAGTGAAATAGGTACCATGTATAAAATATAGCAGGTAATTACCTGCCACCAATACGTGAAACGGGCTATCTCAACCTCGGCACCGAACCAATTCATTAACATACCCCAAGAAAAATATACGACGCAATAGATTACAATTAGCCGTTTATCCACATTGAATTTGCACTTCGCCCAAGTTATAAATTCAGTCATTTCATTTTTTTTAATTCATTGGCAAGCACACCAGCTCTAACAAGCAACACAACGCCAGAAACCGTAAGACATAGTGAAACAGTACCCGCAATAACCCATGCATACCATACAGCACCCGAATATTTTAGAAGTCCACTTTCGATCATACAGCACAAACCAAAACCTAACAATAAGGCACCTAAAGTGCCTTTAATAAACCATTCCCGTTTTATTTTTTTACGGTTCGCTGTCATCGTTATTTTTCAGAAATCTTTTTGTCTACGATTTGGAGCGCATCTTTTACGGTTTGCATCTGATCCATATCTTCATTTTCTAATCGAATATCGAAAGCATCTTCAACATCTAAAACGACATCAACCAGATTTGCTGAATTGATATTCAATTCGTTGATAAAATGGCTATCCTCAGAGATGTCGTTCACAGAAACATCTTCAGGAAGGTATATTTTAATGATATCTTTTAAAATCGTGTAGTTTTCTTTGTGGGCCATGAAGCGTTTTATTTATACTATTCTTCGGAAGTTCAGTCGGAATACCGCTTAAAAATAACACAAGCATTCACATCTCCAAAGCCAAAGCTAGCTTTTGCTATAATATTCGGTGTATAATTTATGGTTTGGGTGGGTATTCTTGAGCGATCTACCAACTTTTCAATATCGGCATGAAGTTTTTCACAATTAGTATTTCCGAATACTTGGTTATGTTTTAACTGAAGTACCGCACCCACACTTTCAATACTTCCAGCGGCTGCTAAGCAATGTCCAAACATTCCTTTGAATGAATTCACAAACGGAAAATCTAATTTTGATCGCTTTAGGGCCATGCTCCAATTTTCAATTTCCATAGGGTCTTTAGCGGTGGCGGTTAAATGTCCATTAATTACATCAATATCGGTAGACAGAATATTGGCGTTCATCACCGCCTCAGAAATACAGCGTTGCACTGCTTCACTATTGGGTGCGGTCATCGTTCCTTCACCACGTTGCCCACCGCTATTCACTGCTCCACCTAAAACTTCTGCATATATTCTAGCCCCACGCTCCATAGCACTTTCGAGGGATTCTAATACCAAAGCCCCTGCCCCACTTCCGGGTACGAAACCTGCTGCATCGGCGCTCATGGGTCGACTTGCCTTCGTGGGGTTATCATTGTAACTACGGGGTAAAATACGCATCGCATCAAAACCACCCCAAACATAAGGTCCGCTATCACTACAACTTCCTGTTAACATTCTTTTTGCTTTTCCTGAATGTATGCGATCATAAGCCATTAAAATCCCTTCAGTACCTGTTGTGCATGCTGATGAATTTGTAGTTACTTGATTGCCGCAACCAAAAATTCCACCTAAATAGGCGCTGATACCGCTGGCCATTGTTTGAGATACGGTTGTGCTTCCTAACCGACGCACATTTTTATCATCCACCAGATGAATCGATTCTCGAAATTTGTCTACCCCTAAAATTCCAGTACCGAAAATAACACCGCTATCCCAATCAGGACTAGAATCTTCAATTATAGATAGTCCTGCATCTTTCCATGCATCTGTACCCGCGATAACTCCATATACAATTCCGCTGGCGTTTAACCCCCTGAGCTGTAAAGGCGTAAAATATTGATTCACAAGATTATCTTTCACCAAAGGTTCAGCAGCAACTTGACACCCAAATTTCAATTCTTGTAGCTGTGGTTGAAAACGAATACCACTCTTACCATTTTGCAGGGCAGTGGTAAAATCAGAAATACCTATTCCATTTGGCGCACATACACCAAGACCAGTAATTACAACGCGCTTACCCATGCTGATTCAATTTGAACATGCCTGAAATCATTCCTTTACATACTAGTTTCTCTTTATCATTGTACATTTTCACTTCACACTTTAACTTATTAAAACGGAAATATTGTTTGCTGGATTTCACTACAACTTTTTCATCAGGAAATACAGGCTTGTAAAATTCCATTTCAGAACTACTTAATCCGATTTGGATTTCTTTTCCAGTCTTAACCCCTTCTTCCTCCAAAAGAAAGATTCCAAGACAAACCAAACCAATTTGAGCACAGCACTCTGTCAAGAGCACCCCAGGAGTAACAGCATGATCTTTGAAGTGACCTTTGTAAAAATCTGCATCAGAACGAAAAGTGAAATTTCCTTCTACTCCCTTTTCATTAATTGATACGATTTCATCCACAAATAAAAAGGGATGTGCATAAGGTAGTTTTTGTAAGATTTCTTTATAAAGCATAACTATTGCAGACTTTCACCTCCATCTACTTTAATGACTGTACCCGTTATCCATTTGGCTTCATCTGTTGTGAGCAAGTAGACCGCATTGGCAACGTCTTCTGGAGTCGTCAAACGCTTGTTAGGGTTCCTTAACAAAGCATTTTTCTTGATTGCTTCGCTACCAGGAATCATAGCAAAAGATTTTGTTTCTGTTACTCCAGCTTGAATGCAATTCGCTTTAATACCTTGATCTGCAAACTCTAAGGCTATATTTCGAGTTAATGATTCTAGAGCCACCTTTGCCACAGATACAGCACCATAGTTCTTCCATGTTTTTGTGTTTCCTTCACTCGTAAATGAGATAATACGGGTATCGGTTGCGAAAAGTTCCGTATTCACCATCTCTGAGGTCCAATCATACAAGCTCAGGGCCATAGCATCAAGCGTAATTTGAAAATCTTGGTGATTAAGCGTTGTGTTTTCTTCGGATTTCATCGGTTTAAGCGTTCCCTTAGCGATGCTATGCACGAGCACGTTTAGTTTATTTTCTTCTCCTAAAAAGCTTTTAATTTCATTGATTAATTCTTTTCTCTTGATAGCATTGGTAGCATCTGCATTGAAGGCCTTAAGTTGAACTCCCAACATCGTAATTTCTTGAAAGTGTAAATTGATGTCATCACAATCAGATCGTCGATCACGATGACAAATAATTAAATTAAAACCATGCCGTGCTAGTTTTTTTGCAGTAGCCAAACCGAGACCGCTGCTACCTCCTAATATCAATGCCCACTTTTCCTTGGATGCCATTTTAAGTTATGATTTCACTTTTTATCTACCACTCTAACAATACGCGTTGTGCCGAAAAACCAGGTCCGAAACTTAATATCAACCCTTGTTCCCCTTCTTTAATGTCCTTATCAAGAAAACGTTCCAACACGTATAAAACAGTAGCACTGCTCATATTTCCATAAGCACGGAGTACTTCTCGAGTATCATCAATATTCTTTCCTAATTTACCAAAAAGCTCTTCCACAGTTTGGACAATTTTTCGTCCGCCAGGATGAAAAATTAGATGATCTACTTTCTCAATAGCACTGCCATTTCGTTTTAAAAAAGGATGCACAATATCTGGAAAATGATTCGCTATAGTCTCTGGAACTGCGGGATCTAAAATCATTTTTAATCCATGATTCGTCATATCAAAACCCATCATTTGTGTGGCATCTTTAAAATGGTACATCTCTTCCCCTATTATTTTTGGTCCTTTAGCATCTTTTTCTGAAGATAATAAGACACAAGCAGCTCCATCGCCGAAAATTGCCGCACTGACCATATTTGCCATGGAATGATCCGTTAATTGAAAAGTAGCCGTTGGACTTTCAACAGCTACCAACGCAATACGTTTGTTGGGGTTCGACTTGAGGAAGTTTTGCGCGTAAATCAATCCCGATACGCCAGCCGCACATCCCATTTCAGTAACTGGCAGACGTACCACATCTTGTTTTAATCCCAAATCATTTATTAAATAGGCATCCAAAGAAGGTATCATAATGCCCGTGCAACTTACCGTAATGATATAATCAAGAGAATCAGCTTGCCAATTACTCTGCCGTAATGCTTTTTGAAGTACTGATTTACCGAGCTTTTTTACCTCACGAACGTAAATGGCATTTTTCTCTTCAAAAGAAGTTGCTGTAAAAACTTCTTCAATATTCATAATGCCGTAGCGTTTATCAACGGCTGCGCCCTCAAAGATTTTTACCACTTTACGTCGAAAGCGTTCATCTTCATCACTTAACCATGCTTCAACAAAAGGAATGATATCATCCGTACTGCGGCAGTATTTCGGTAGTTCTTTTGCCACCGTAACTATTCGTGTCTCGTTCATATATTAAGTAAGTCGATCGGGTTGCATAATCCATACATAACGAAAAGCCCACTTCCAGCAAATGTCATGTTTCACTGTTGGCAGCGTTTTGGAATATTCTATTAAATCAGATTTTAAAAACCCTCTACTAATAGAAATCAGTCCGTCAATTTTAGCAGTTTCTGTTTTGATAAAAATAAGACTAAACACTTTAAAAAGATAATATGCCCAACGGCTTCTTTGTAAGTCATTGATAACAACACCAATTCGTGCTAATTGATTGAACTTTTTAAGAAAAGTTAGTAAGTCGTTATCTTCAAAATGATGCATTGTGAGTGTAGTAATAACTATGTCGCAATTCAAATCTGTTATTTTCAATGCCAAAATATCTTTATGATAATATTCAATTTCTGAGTACGATTTAGATGCTACTTTGGCAAGTTCTAAAGCTTCCGCATTTAAATCGACTCCAATTAATCGCACTTTAATAGCCTTCTTGTTGCAATACTTCGCTATTTCACGAAGCATATTACCATCACCACAACCCATATCAACAATGGTATATTGTTCTTGCGGGTTTTTTTGTATTAATTTTGCTACCGCGTTTACAGTAATATTATTTCCTCCTAAAATAGAATTTACGCGATTGATGTCGTCAAATACAATTTGAAGATTTTTACGGCCTTCTTGAAAATCATCCATCAATTCAGGTTGATTACTTCTTTCTGTCAAATTTATTAGCATATAATGGGCTTACCGTGAGTTTGTTTAATTAAGTTACGAAGCAAATAAGGAGAGGTAGTAACCGCTCTTAAGGCAAGATCAGACATTTTTTCATTTAGCAAAAGTGTTTGAAGTTGCCTCCCCATCCATAATCTTTTTCTAAAGGTTTTATCCCATTCCTTTTCATAACTTTTCTCCAAATGATTACGATTACCATTCTTACTTTTTAAGTAATCATGAATACGTTCTGCGGCTATTTTTGCAGAATGAATCGCCATTGCCATACCATTACCACATAGAGGATGTATGAGACCTGCAGTATCACCACACATGATAATGTGGTTCTCAACGGATTTCTTTTGCTCAAAACTAATTTGCGCAATGGTAAGCGGCTCATCAAAAACAGGTGTGGCCTTCTCTAAAAAATTATTTAAAAAGGGATTCTTTGCAATTATTTTTTCATTAAAGTTACGAACGTTCTTTTGTTTTTGAAAACTTTTGTAAGAGGCCAAATAGCAAAAATTAACTGCTCCTGTTTCCGTTTTAGACAAACCACCATAACCACCATTAAAATTATGTAAAGACACTTTATTTTCTGGAAATTCGTCAAATTGATAGTGAGCTTTCACGCCTAACCATCCCGACTTTTGTTTGATAAAATTACGATTCAAGCGTTTGTCTAATGAACTTCGTTTTCCATAAGCACCAATAGTATTTCTTGAAGTGTAGGATGAATTATTTTCAGTAGTGACTAAAAAACAATCCTTTATATAGTCAATAGCGATCACAGATTCAAAGAGAAACTTCACCCCATTTTTCACTGCCTTCATATACAATAGATTATCGAAATTATATCTACTAATACCTACTCCCCCTAACGGTAAATTTGTTTTAACTACTTTTCCAGCGGCAGTACTCAACTCTAAGTTATTAATCTGTACAGCTCCGGTATCAAGCACTGAAACACCAAGGGAATTTAAATAGGGAATAATTTCATTAGATACGTACTCGCCACAAACTTTATGATGTGGATAGGCTTTCTTCTCGAAAACCAACACCTTATAGTTTTCTTTAGAAAGATGTATTGCGGCGGTCAAACCGGCCAATCCTCCGCCAACAATAATAATATCGTAATCACTCACAAACGAAAGATAGGTATTTCGTGTATAAAAATAAATCCCAACCTTTCGGTCGGGATTATCTCTGATTCTTATCAAAGCATTAAAGTTAGCCTTTTACTTGCTTCGCCGCTTCTTGCTTTAATTCTTCACTAGCAACAATAGCCAATTCTACGCGGCGGTTAGCAGCTTTGCCTTCCGTTGTCGCGTTATCGCCTTTTGGTTGATTCTCTCCGTACCATTTCGTTGTAAACCGACTACTATCAATACCCTTTCCAATCAGGTACTTGGTTACAGACTGTGCGCGTTGCTCTGATAAACTCATGTTATACGCATCAGAGCCTGCACTATCGGTATGCCCTTCTACTAAGATATTAGAATTTGGATATTCTTTAAAAATTCCAGCTAACTTATCCAATGTAGTGGCAGAAGTTCCTTTTACGTTTGATTTGTTAGTATCAAAATATACACCTGCATCCTCCGTAAAGGTTACATTAATACCTTCACCGACACGGGTCACTTCAGCTCCTGGAATCTCTTCTTCGATTCTTTTCGCTTGTTTGTCCATACGATTACCAATGTATCCTCCTGCCGCTCCTCCAACAACAGCTCCTAAGATCGCACCTAGTGCGGTATTTCCTTTTCCAACATTATTGCCAATCACACCTCCTATAACTGCCCCTCCAGCGGCTCCTATAGCTCCGCCTCTTTGGGTCTTATTTGTATTTTTAACAGCAGTACAACTTGTTATCATAATGATACTTGCAAGTATTGCTATAGTCTTTCTATTTAAAATTTGCATTGCTCTATTTTTTTGTGAATTCATAAACAACGGTAACCATTTCACCGTCTACTTTAACGTTTGATTTCAATGTCATTGCCGCATCACTAAGAGATGCGATATTCAATCGATAGCCTTTACCCCCAGAAATATCTTTCAATTTCTCATCGATAAACTTGAACTGTAATTGATTAGGGCTTCCATCTACCACCGACCATCGGATAAAACGATCGCCACCGGCACATAGTGTGGATGCGTTAATACTGTACCGCCCAGTGCTATTGTTATTTCTAAAGAACCAATTACTACCTTCAAAGCAGATATCTTTAGCGTCATTGAAAAGTATCGACGAAAAATTTCCAGTATTATTTTCGTACCGAATGTTATCAAGCGTCCATGTGCCACTTAACACATTCTGTTGCCCTCTTACTTCTTTTGAAACGGAACAGGCCATAGTTGCTAGCAAAAATGCCGTAAAACATAAAAGTGATTTCCTCATAAAATTTAGATTTAGCTTTAAATATGTACGACTTGTATGAGAATTTAGCCTATACAGGTCTTTCTATAATTTTTAATCTATCGCAAGATCGCAGCCTTTTGGAAGTATCCTTAACGGATATAAAAAAAGTATTGACTTTATTGCTAGTACGCCAACAAATCTAACAGCGCTTGTTCAAATCTGGACTTAGAGAGATAGTTATCTTCAAGGCCTTTTGCAAAAGGTATTGGAGTCTCTAAGCTTGCGACTCTTTTTATGGGTCCGTCTAAAAATTCAAAACAATTTTCCATAACCAAAGCAGAGATATCACTAGCAATACCCCCAAATAAGCTGTCTTCTTGAAGAATAATCAACTTTCCTGTCTTTTGTACGGACGTATAAATTGCCTCAATATCCAAGGGCATTAATGTTCTTAAGTCAAGAAGATCGGCACTGACCTCTGTATGATTTTCTAAAGTATTCAAAGCCCAATGCACACCAGCTCCATAAGAAACTATAGTGATATCATTTCCACTTTTAAGCAGGCTAGCCTTACCCAAAGGAAGGGTGTAGTAATCTGTGGGCACATCCTGATAAATACTACGATATAAGCCCTTATGTTCAAAAAACAGAACAGGGTTAGGATCGTTTATTGATGTTGCTAATAATCCCTTTGCATCATAAGGAAAAGCGGGGTATACCACCTTAAGTCCGGGAGTTTTAGTGAACCAAGCTTCGTTAGTTTGTGAGTGAAACGGACCAGCACCAACATCTCCACCACAAGGCATGCGGATTACTACGTCTGCATTTTCGTTCCAGCGGTAATGTGATTTAGCTAAATAGTTTACAATGGGATTAAAACCAGAACTAGCAAAATCTGCAAATTGCATTTCCATCACGGCTTTCATCCCATTAATAGACAATCCCATCGCTGCGGAAACAATAGCAGATTCACAAATAGGTGTATTCCGAACACGTTCTTTTCCAAAAGCCTCGACAAAACCGTCCGTAATTTTGAAAACACCGCCGTAGTCCGCGACATCTTGACCCATAATGACCAAATCTTCATGAACCTCCATAGATTGTCTCAAACCATTTGAAATAGCATCAATCAAACGAATATTTTCAAAATTTGAATTTGGTTTAAATTCCTGATAATCAAAATTTTTATAAACATCACCTAATTCTTTACTTTCATTTGCTGAAACAGCATCTTCATCAAAAGCAAGTTGTAAGTTTTCATTTATTTCGGTTTCTATTTTTGATTTTATGCCCTCAATCTTCTTTTTATTGAGCACGCCCTCTTTAATTAAAAAATCTTCATAATTAGAGATCGGATCTTTTTCAGCCCAAGATTTCATTAGTTCTTCTGGAACGTATTTCGTGCCGCTAGCCTCTTCATGACCACGCATTCTAAAGGTTTTAAATTCAACCAAGACTGGAGCTGGCTTTTTTCTCATTTTCTCACAAATCTTTTTGACTTTTGTAAATACCTCAATGATATTATTTCCATCAATGATATGAGACTCCATACCATAGCCCTTACCTTTGTCTGCTAGATCTTTACATCGATACTGTTCGGATGTCGGCGTTGAAAGTCCGTAACCATTATTTTCAATACAAAATAGTACGGGTAGATCCCAAACCGCTGCTACATTCAAAGCTTCATGAAAATCACCTTCACTTGTACCACCTTCACCCGTGAATACGGCGGTCACATGTTTATTGTTTTGTAGCACATTCGCCAAAGCAATACCATCTGCTACACCCAACTGTGGGCCTAAATGAGAAATCATTCCCACGATATTAAACTCTTGAGTTCCGAAGTGAAAACTACGATCTCTCCCTTTTGTAAATCCTCCATTTTTGCCTTGCCATTGAGAGAATAAGCGATGTAACGGAATGTTTCTTGAGGTAAAAACTCCTAAATTTCGATGCATCGGCAGTATATATTCCTCCGACGACAAAGCACTCGTCACACCAACGGAAATCGCTTCTTGACCTATACCGCTAAACCACTTAGATATTTTACCTTGACGGAGCAAAATAAGCATCTTTTCTTCAATCATACGAGGCTTCAGCATTCGTTCATAAAGATCAATTCGTGTTTCGTCGTCAACTGCTGTACTTTGGTATTGCATGTGATATTTTAAATGTTTTCAATTACAAAAGTGATTAAATTTAACAAAAAAGCAAGCAAAAGGCTTTATAACCTTTCAGCAGCCCCCTCAATATTTCTTAACTTTGATTTCAATGTATTTAATGAAAAGTTATGAGTGTAGTACCAAGTGTTGATTTAACTGATTTCACTTCTGGAGATAAGAGACGTAAAGAGAAATTCATCAAAGAAATAGGAAATGCCTTCGAGGAAATCGGATTCGTTGCACTTAGCGGACATTTCTTATCAGAGAAACTGGTAACGGAGTTATATGATGAAATCAAAAAATTCTTTAATCTTCCACAGAAGACCAAAGATAGTTATGAGATTGAAGGAATTGGAGGACAGCGAGGTTATACTTCTTTTGGAAAAGAGCACGCAAAAGGCAGAAAAGAAGGTGACTTAAAGGAGTTCTGGCATTTCGGACAATATGTAGAGAACAACCCAAAGCTAAAAGCTGAATATCCAGATAATGTTGTAGTAAAAGAGCTTCCCAATTTTAATCGTATTGGGAAGGAAACTTATAAAATGCTTGAAAAAACTGCGAAATATGTTCTTCGAGCCTTAGCATTACACCTCGAATTGAAAGAAAACTATTTCGATGAATATATAAAAAATGGAAATTCTATTCTTAGACCTATACACTATCCACCGATAACTTCAGAACCAAAAAATGCAGTAAGAGCAGCCGCTCATGGTGATATTAATTTGATAACCTTATTAATGGGTGCTCACGGACGAGGATTACAGGTTAAAAATCATAAAGGAGAATGGATAGATGCTATAGCCAGACCCGATCAGTTAATGATCAATGTTGGAGATATGTTATCAAGGCTCACCAATAACAAACTTAAGTCTACCATACATCAAGTTGTAAACCCTCCTAAAGAACAATGGGGTACTTCGCGGTACTCTATTCCATTTTTCATGCATCCCATTAGCGAGATGTCTTTAAATTGTTTGGAAGAATGTATTGATCAAGATCATCCAAAGGGTTTTGACGATATTACTGCCGGTGCTTTTCTGAATGAACGTTTGATTGAACTGGGTCTGGTAAAAAAATAATATTATGGATTTGCAAGATCAATTAAAAAATCTTTTTCCGAATCACACTCCTCAAAAAGAAGAGAAACCTGTTCAACAGAACGAGAAAAAGCGTACTATTTGGCTACAAGATGACCCTATACTTTGTAAATATGAAAAACGCAAAGGAAAACCTACCACAATAATAGATGGCTATAATGGATCAGATTCAGACTTTAAACAACTAGCGAAGGAAATTAAAAAGCAACTTAGTGTGGGGGGAAGCGCTAAAAATGGAACAATCATCATTCAAGGTGATTATCGAGATAAGATTATGAAAATCTTAGAAAATAAAGGCTTTAAGGTTAAACGGGTGGGCGGTTGAAATCCCTATAATTTAATTCCTAATAGCGGCTGAGTCCTGCCTTTTATTAAAAAAGAATGAAACTTTGTGATGATTTTATTTTGTCAGTCACACAGAAACCTTATTTTTAATGCTCACAACCTAAACCCAACGCTGCATGAGTTCCCTATTACACATCACGAATGGAGATAGTTTTACCGAAAGACTTCATACGTTAAAACTTAAAGGCGAGGTAATTACATGGCGGGAAATGCTGTGTGAAGGAAAAACGCTTACCAATGTAGGGAGTGAATCTTTCTGGAAGACTCGATTTGAATTTCTCAATAAGAATTATAAAGTAAGTAAGAAATGGTTTATTGAAAAAACCTTAAAAGAATATCGCTCGCTATGTAACCATAAGCAACAAGATCATATCGTACTTTGGTTTGAATATGACTTATTTTGCC
The DNA here is from genome assembly GCA_937936275.1 of uncultured Flavobacteriaceae bacterium. Taxonomy (GTDB): domain Bacteria; phylum Bacteroidota; class Bacteroidia; order Flavobacteriales; family Flavobacteriaceae; genus Maribacter_C. The sequence goes on along the minus strand of CALHCJ010000189.1, from coordinate 2,970 downwards.
AGGTAAATATGCTTGCGGTAATCAGCTGGTTAAAATCACACCGAAAATACGCAGAGATATCGTTAGTGTGCAGTGGTAAAGAAGACGAAAGTGAGCATTTATATAGCCTAAATGAACTAAATGACGAGCAACTTAAAACGTTATACCAGAACAGAAAGGTATTAACACAAGATGATATTGAATATGCTGATTATGTTTGGCAGCTGTATTGTAGTGATAACCCTATGCGTTTGGAGAACCTGTCAGATTTTAAAAATTATCAATTCCACTATTTGGATGATGCAATAAAAAGTCACTTGCATAGATTTCCATCAATAAAAAATGGTTTAAATGCGATGGAAAACAACATATTGCAACTAAGTATTGATAAAAAGCCAACTACAAAAAAAGAATTATTAGGTACGATACTTAAGAATCAAGGACTATTGGGATTTGGTGATAGTCAATATGAAAGAGCAATTACCAGGCTAAAACCCCTGTTTTCCTCTTTTAATCCAGTTCGTGTTACTAAAAAAGGTAAAGAAATTTTAGAATCTAAAACTAGTTATTATTCTTGCCTCAGGGATAATGATGTTTATCTTGGAGGAGCTTTAAAATATAATTTTCTCTATAACCACAGTACAGACAAAATTCTAAAATTATAGAATGTATTTAGGGCCGTCTGAGCTAATTTTAAATGCTGATGGTAGTATTTATCATCTAAATCTATTTCCAGAAGATATTGCCTCAACCATTATTACTGTTGGAGATCCTGATCGTGTTTCTGATGTTTCCAAATACTTCGATACCATAGAACTTCGAAAAGAAAAGCGAGAATTCAAAACCCATACTGGTACGCTAAATGGAAAACGCTTGTCAGTTATTTCAACAGGAATTGGTACTGACAACATTGATATTGTTCTGAATGAATTAGATGCGTTAGTAAATATAGATTTTAATACGCGTAGCGTCAAAACCAATCGAGTCGAACTTGATATTATACGCATTGGAACCTCCGGTGCCATTCAAAAAGATATTGATGTGGATTCTTTTCTTATTAGTGAGTATGCTATGGGGTTTGATGGTCTTTTACACTTTTATGAAAGTGATCATATACAATACCCTAAGATTGCAGAGGCCTTTACTACTCAAACACAGTGGCATACCCAAAAATCAGTTCCTTATGTTGTGAAATGCGATGAAAATCTTGCAACCCAATTGTCCTCAAATCGTATACGATATGGGCTAACAGCAACAAATATTGGCTTTTACGGACCTCAAGGAAGAGTATTAAGGCTAACAACTTCAGATTCACATCTGAACCAAAAACTTATGGATTTTAGGTATGAAAAACATCAAATCACGAATTTAGAGATGGAAACTTCAGGCATCTACGGACTTTCGAGGCTTTTAAAGCATCGCGCGATTTCTATGAATTGTATTTTAGCAAATCGGGCAACTGGATTGTTTTCAGAACACCCTGAAAAATCAATAAATGCTTTAATTCAATACACACTTGATAAACTAACGAATCATAAATTTAAATGAAAACTATTCGCATTGTCGGTGTTCCTGAACACTTCAACTTGCCTTGGCACATGGCAATAGAAGAAGGGGCATTTAGAGAAAGAGGTATTGAACTTGTTTGGAGAGATATTCCCGAAGGCACAGGAAGAATGTGTCAACTGCTCGAAAACAAGGAAACTGATTTAGCAATTATACTGACTGAAGGGCTTGTAAAGAGTATAGCCGAAGGAAATAATTCTAAAATAATTCAGGAATATATTGCTACCCCCCTGCAATGGGGAGTTCACGTAGGAGCTCAAAGTAAATACCGTGACACTTCTGATTTAGAGGGCGCCAGGGCTGCTATCAGTAGATTCGGAAGCGGAAGCCATCTTATGAGCTATGTGCATGCACAATCTCAAGGTTGGCACCTCGATTCCTTAAAATTTAAAGTCATAAACGACCTAGATGGCGCGGTGAAAGCACTCACAAATGATGAGGCGGACTATTTTATGTGGGAGCATTTTACGACCAAACCCTTAGTTGATTCTGGTGTTTTTCGTAGACTTGATGATTGTCCTACACCCTGGCCTTGTTTTGTAATTGCTGGCACATCTGCATTTCTAGATCGCAATCATGGCGTACTAAGACATATCTTAGAAATAATCAATACCTATACAATCGAATTCAAAAATATACCCAGCATCAATAAAACTCTATCCAACCGCTATAACCAAAAATTAGAAGATATCGATGAATGGTTATCAATTACACAGTGGAGCCAAAATCAAATTGAAGAAAGTAAAATTCGCCTTGTAAATCAAACCTTGATTGACTTGAAACGTATAGATAAAGGTTTGGAATATTCAGCAATTGTTATTTAAATTAAAGTATTTACCCTACTGAACTTTGTCTTTGATAAAATGCTCACTAATTACCTTACGAAATTTCTTTTCGGATAGCGGTTTTTGTATAAATTCTTTAACATTGGGATCTTGTAGCGCTTTAACCATATCACCCTCGTCTTCACTTGTTGTCAACATGACAATAACAATGTTGTCTCGGAGATTCACGTCAACAGCAGTTTCATACGCTTTTAGAAATTCCCATCCATTCATCTTAGGCATTCTTATATCCAATAAAAGCAATGAAGGAGTCAAAACTGAACTAGCATCTTTGCCTGCCTCTTTGGGGCTTAAAAAATCTAAGGCTTCTTGACCATCTATAAAAATATCAACCTCGACATCCAAATTAAGTTTTCCGATAAAAATTTTGTTAAAAAGATTGCTGATTTCATCATCGTCAACAAGCAATATAGAACCTAAAGAATGCCCATTCATAAAGTTTAAAGATTTAGTCGTAATTAAAAGTAGTACTTTTCTTTCCATAAAAATCAGAAAGTAGGTTTTTATTTACATATGTTCAAGTTTTAACGTATAAATATCTAATAATAGTATGTTTTGATTAAACAAAAACTAAGCTGAT
>CALHCJ010000188.1 GCA_937936275.1 uncultured Flavobacteriaceae bacterium | reverse complement strand
GAACTTAATGTTAGTTCAGAAGAAATACGGATCAGCCTTTGGGATCATGGCCGCAAAGATGGTGATGTAGTTTCTATTTATCTCAACGGAGAGGCCATTGTATCAAAGTACCTTCTTGAATATCAAAAGAAAGTGTTTGATCTTAAACTAGACCCTTCAAAGGCTAACGATCTTTTCTTATATGCACATAATCTAGGGCAGTTCCCTCCCAATACGGTATCGATTGAAATCACAGATGGAAAAGTCTCCGAAAATATAATTCTGAACTCTGATCTTAAAAGTTGCGAGGCCGTATTGATCAATGTGAAAAAATAAGTTCTATTTCCTATACTTCAGACTTTTAAATCTACATACCATGTGCTTTATTGGTACCTCTCGTATTGCATGTAAAGCTCAAACACTCGCTAAACAGTTGAATTTTAAGGTTATACCGAATTTTGTCGATTTCATTACAAAGAAGAAAAAATACCTCTTGGCGAACTTTTAACACCCCATCGATTTTTTAGTACGTTGCACGAATGACATCGCTACGAACAACGCTCTTCCCGTTTTATAATAAAGCCTTTTATTATGGAAGAAGAAACTACTATTAACGATTATCTAGTGTACTCCTATTGTGGATTTTGCTTTCTTTGGGCAGTGTATCTGCTGTTTTTTGCAGATATTTAATACACCCTACAATAGGGTAATTCGTAAAAAATGGGTTAAGAACCAATGTGATTCCTTAACCCATTTTTAAATTCTGCTTACCTCATAAAAACAAAAAATTAGCAAACTTTTGGATACAAAAAAAAGCCCCACCTTGCGGGGAGCTTTTATATTTAGATATCTTATAACACCTTACCTTATCGCTCAATATCTTTCATGATACGGATAAACAGCTGGCGCTCTTCTTCTAATGCTCTTAATTTTCGTAGGATAAGTTTCATAACGTCTGTTTGTTTACCTAACGGATGATATCAAATTACTATTGTTTGTAATTCGATAAAGGAACTTAGATTTCGATAAAGTGTTACAATCTGGATGGTATGAAGCTGTTTAACGGTTAAAATCCTGAACCGCGCGAACATGAAACTGTCGATGGGCTGCCATTTTATTGTAATGGTACGAGGTATTACCGTCACTAAAACGAATTAAACGTGCTTGGTATTCATCGTAGTCAGTCGCACTCCAATATAATTTGTCTGCGAATTCTCCGCTGTTAGCCGCACCATTGCCAATGGTATTATACATCATTTTTAATTCTTCAAAAGTTGGCAACCTCCACCCTTCTCCCAATTGTTCATGAATGTTCATGGCATTTTTCCAAGACATGGGTCCCACATCATCAAGATGAGCCAGTATTCCTTTCTCACCAGAGTTACTTATTGAAAATATAATACCCCCCTTGTACTGATCGCCAATTTCTAGCTTTGTGATAGCTTCTTTTTCAATATGAGGCACATTACTCTGTGCTGTATCTAAAGTTACGGAGTCTATAATTTGTGGGACTTCAGTCTTAGCGGGAATTGCCGAATCTTCTGAGGTATCACCAGTAAATTCTGAAAACATCCATATGCCAATAATGGTAATAAACGATAACAATAAACCGAGTACTATTCTTCTTTTGCTATTTGCAGCTTCTTCTGGTTGTGGCTCTGAATCAATTTTATTCGCCTGAGCTCTGTTCCGTATCTTTTCTTCTTCCTGTTGATTACGCTCTACCAACTGTCTTTTTGCTTCTGCATCAGCCTTGCTCTTGTTCTCTTCAGCCGTTTTCTTAATTTGAGCTTCTTCTTTGACCCTTAACTCCTCTTTTCTCTTTTGTTCATTTGCTACTTTTTCAATTCTTCTTTGCTCTGCCGCTGCTTTATGTTTTACTTCTTCTTGCTTTTTTTGAATTTCCTCTTTATCCAATTTAGCTTTTGCTTCTACCTCCAGTTTTAGGTTTTGTTCAATCTCCTTTTGATTAAAGGCTAAGGTGATCTGATCATCAAGTTTGAGATTCTCGGCGCTATCCTTCTCCTCAACTTTAGTTTGAATCTGAAATTCTTCACCGGTTAGTGAAGCGATTACTCTTTCAAGGTTAAAAATTACATTCTGATACCCTTCCTCTTGAGATGCCCAATGGTGAATTGGTTTTTGCCCTTCTGGCAACACCCGTAATTCCTGCATGTTGAAATTATAATCATCAGAATTAAAATCAACATTCCAAGGACACTTATCAATAAGTATCGGAATTACCGTAGACTTATTCTCCTTATAACGATCGATGACATTTTTAAATTCTATTCGTTGTACAAATTCAGAATGCATAAAAGTGTTGCTTACCATAAGTAGGTATACATCTGTTTTATTGAACTGTGATTTTGTCTGAAGATTCCATTCCTCCATTGAATTAACGGAACACTTATGCCAAAAAGAGGTGTTGGTAGATTCTCTAAAAAATTCCGCAAGCCGGACTACCGCCTCTTTATCTTCTAAAGTATAAATTGCAAGAATATTTAGTTTTGAACTCATTACGTTAAAAAAGAACACTGTTATGTGCGCTATTGCCCTGCGCGTACGTCTCTAAAATAAAGAATAAAATGTTTAGCCTAAAAATGTAATTGGATAATTTTCAGATTCTTATTCGCAAAGTATGATCAAATAAAGCTTATCAATTAACCCAACCATCCTTCACGATCTAAACTTCGATACTGTATCGCCTCACCGATATGATTACCATTAACTTCGTTTGATTTTTCTAAATCAGCGATAGTTCGAGCCACTTTTAGAATGCGATCATAAGCTCTTGCAGAGAGGTTCAATCGCTCCATGGCGTTTTTGAGCATGTCTTTTGACACTTGATCGAGCTTACAATATTCACGAATCTGCTTGGTATTCATTTGCGCATTATAGTGTACATTCTCAAGTTCTTTAAAACGCTTGGTCTGTAATTCACGAGCCTCGGTTACTCGCTTTCGAATTTGAACGCTACCCTCTCCTTTGCGTTCTTCACTTAATTTTTCAAAAGGAACTGGCGTTACCTCAATATGGATATCAATCCGATCTAACAAGGGTCCTGAAATTTTACTCAAATAACGCTGCATCTCTGCTGGGGAAGAAGTCACTGGCGCATCAGGGTCATTAAAATAACCACCAGGGCTCGGATTCATACTAGCCACCAACATGAAACTACTTGGATATGTAACCGTGAAACGTGCTCGTGAGATGGTAACTTCTCGATCTTCTAAGGGCTGTCGTAATACTTCAAGTACACCACGTTTAAATTCGGGCAGCTCGTCTAGAAAGAGAACGCCATTATGGGATAAGGATATTTCTCCCGGTTGAGGGTATGACCCGCCCCCAACTAAGGCTACATCTGAAATTGTATGATGTGGACTTCGAAATGGTCTTTGACTTAGCAGACCTGTATTCTTAACACGACCTACGACACTATGTATTTTGGTAGTTTCTAACGCTTCGTGTAAGGTCATTGGGGGTAAAATAGAAGGGAGTCTTTTCGCTAACATTGTTTTACCAGCTCCCGGTGGGCCTATTAGGATAACATTATGACCTCCAGCAGCTGCAATTTCCATGCAACGTTTGATACTTTCTTGACCTTTCACATCCGAAAAATCAAACTCTGGAAAATCTAAGGTTTTGTAAAACTCGGCCCGTGTATCAATAATGGTTTGTTCAATGGGAGTGCCCTTATCGAAGAATTCAATGACTTCACTAATATTATCAACGCCATATACCTTAAGGTCACCAACGATAGCGGCTTCTTTAGCATTTTCTTTAGGTAAAATAAAGCCCATAAAACCTTCTTCTTGCGCTTTAATAGCAATTGGCAACGCACCTTTTATAGGGTGCAAACTACCATCTAAAGAAAGCTCACCCATAATGATATACTTTTCTAAATCAGTCGATTGTATTTGTCATGACGCAGTCAAAATTCCGATAGCTAAAGTCAAGTCATAAGCAGACCCTTCTTTTCTCAAATCTGCAGGCGCTAAATTGAGCGTTATTTTCTTACCAGGAATTTTGTACCCGTTGTTCAGTAGAGCGGCCGCAATACGATAATTGCTTTCTTTGATAGCATTGTCAGGTAGACCTACCAAATGGTACCCTACGCCTGTATCTACATTTACTTCAACGGTAATTGTGGTAGCTTCTATACCGAAAACGGCACTTCCAAAAACTTTGGTTAACATGTACGTATTCTTCTGCTATAAATGTAAGTAAAGATTACAATTACTGCCAAATTGAATTACAAAACTATCCTGCTTACTCTACAAAAATAGTTTCTTTGACGGTTACAGGTCTTCCATATATAGAGAAACCTTCTAAGCTCAGTTCATATTCTCCTGATATTTCTGAAGTAAAAAAGCTTAACCCTAATTCTTTACCTTCAACATTTATGGAAGGTTCCCATAGTAATTGGTCTCTAAAGTCAGGTATTCTACTTATGGTTTCTGACACATGCGTTTGAGTGAAATATCGTTTGGGGAGACGAGGTCTATTCAATGCGATCTTAGCCATACCAGGAGTATTGATTAGATTAAAATAATTACCATCCTTGGTTACCAAGTTTACCATTCCAAAATAGATACGGCCTCCCATCACATACTTTTCACGAACTGTGTTAACTGTTTGAATCATTCTCGAGTCAAACTCCAGCAATTCAGCTTGATTGATCATTAGAACACCGTCAATATAAACCATCGCATCGTATTCTGACTCTTCATAGGTTTCGTCGAAAGACCTCACCTTAAAGGAAACTGTACCGTCCTTATTTTTTTTGGTCCATACATTCGGCACCAATTCTACAACCGTTTCACCAAGGGTCTTAAACCTGGTGTATTCATCCAAATTAATAGTCTCTACAAAAGCACCACCATACGGATCGTTCAGTGCATCTAATTTTAAAGTATCGGGCTTTACTGCGAAATATCCATTCTCAATTTGATTGTAAAGACTTCTTCGAAGAATAGCGTCTTCCATTGATGGCTCTAAAAGAAAACGACCAAACTTCAGACTTGAATAATCTAATGGTGGATCTTGAATGATGTTTATATTATAATCTCCCGCAGCCGTGTTCAAAACTTGAAGAATGGCCAAAGGCTCTGTGTAATCTTTAGAAATGTTAGCATAAAACAGTCCAGTACTATCTGTTCCAACCACTTTAATCTGATAATCCTCACCTGGTATTGAAATCGCTACAGGGCGATTGGAAAGAGGTAAATCAGAGATATTTGCTGTAATTCTACCTTTAAGTAATTCTCCATTCTCTTCAGGAGCGAAACTGATCGAATCATAAAAAACAGGTGCGTTCGCAACTTGTTCGGCATGCCATTCGATATACGATTGAGGCGTTCGTTTGGGCGTATGGACAACAGCTTCTTTCTTTCGAACTGAAATAGTATAATTACCATAGCCAGATGCTCCTCTGAAATTTTTAATTGATAATTCTACTTTTGATTGCTTTGGATAGGATTTTTTATCTGTGGTTAAGATGAACCTTTTATCCTCCTCATAAATTGAATGATCGGTATCTTCTGTGAGTGCCATTTTTTCTGCTAAATCTGGTAGAATGGCATCTTGGTTTGCTTGATAAGGGTTGATAATGCTAATATCTTCTTGAAAAAATCGGTTCATAGTTCCGTTTTTCATCCACCTTGTATATGCGACCAGCTTGTAATTGCCCGAGGGGACAGTGGTTGGTACAAAGTAGTCTCCCTGTCCTTGGCTTTTTTCCAAGCGGATTCGATGCTTGAAAACGACCTCTTGGTCCTCTGAAATCATTTCTACATAAGCGATGCTGCTTATCTCACTGGGTTGTTTTGTTTTATCATTTAGGCAATACGCTTTGTAAAAAAGATATTCTCCTGTGAATAGCAAAGACGTATTCAGACTAACATATACTTTTTCAGTCGGCAGGTCTTTGAATTGATCTAAAATATCATTCGATAATTCTTGGGCGAAAACGAATCTGCCAAAAATTGAAAATACTAAAACCATTACTACGAAATTCTTCATATCTATTAAGTTAACTTTTTTATTCTTCCCAAAATTCTGGTTTGATATTACTTCCTAAAGCGGTACAATCTCCACATTCGCGGTCAACAACAATGTATGGCCCTGGGCATGTAAGACCTACTGATCCATCCGCATTTCCGTCTACATAAGTGATACTATTTCTCGCCATGCGTTCAATCAAAGATTCTGGACAAGGATTCAATACTGGACCGCAAGAATAGCAGTATGATATATGCTCTAGTGGGGTCGAATAGGGAACACAATTTTTAATATATAAAGGAAATGGGGCATCTGGGTAGAAATCTCGATACCCAAAGAATATTCTTCTTTGAGAAACGGAAGATACTTCAAAATAGCCTAAAACCTTTTTATCATCATCGTTATCTACAGTAATGTTACCTGCTAAAAAGCCCGGTTGGATTTCACTGAAAACACTGGTAGAAGATGAAAAATTTTCCAAACTCTGATAGTATGAGAATGCATTCGCAGATTGAACATATTGTTTTACTAAAACACTATAGCGATGGGTCAATATAAAATCTGAGCCAGGTATAAAACGTACTGGGAATCTTTCCACCCTAGCCGCAGAAAAGCCAGCAGAACTGGTTTGAATAATATCTGTTGAATTGACTGTATTATAACAAGTTTCTTGTTCTTCTGTTCTATTTACAATTTCTAAATCATAGATGATTCGTGTATCACATGGATCAGGGTTACATGGCTGATAATTGGTTAATTCAAATTCCAAGGGTGTCCAAAACGGCGCAATGATTTTATAGGTTTCTTCATATTCATATCGATAATACTGTGAGTCGCCAGAGCTATCAAAACTGTCGATATAGATAAATATACCATCCTCATCATTTTCGTTTAATCCTCGATTTCCATATACATTTTCTATTTGCGATTCGGATTCAAAATTTTCATCATCTGAGCTATAACCTGTACCGTCTTCGGTTTTAACCATCAACGTATATTTCACTCCCTTTTGAGCGGCAAATTCTAAATTTGAACTATAAGTGCCGGGAGCAGTCTCTTGAAATTCATATACATTTTGAGTTTCATCAAGAATACGAACTTGGGCATTGCGCTCTGGTGCTGAAATTGAATCTTCAAAACGTACTGCTCGTGAAAGCTTGACTTCATGACGTTTCATTTCATTGGTCAACGTGGCCTCAATGACCAAAGCATCTTCAAAGGTTTCGGTTTGAAACTCGAAGGGTTCTATACAGGCGATAACGGAAAATAGAAATGCTATGTATACGAATACTTGCTTCATATTAATCTATCCAAAAATCTGGTTTGACATTACTTCCTAAAGCCGTACAATCACCGCAAATTCGTGGCGTATGTAAGTATGGGCCTGGGCAGTTTGGTACGTAATTTGGTCCTAATGCTAGAGGCGGGTCATTAAAGCCCAAAAACTCTACGATTTCCCATCTAATTTGAATTGGTAGCGGTTCAGGACATTGTTGTACCCGTATTAAAGGAATACTGAGCAATTTATCACAATTAAAACCAAAGAAATAAGGAGGTAATTCTTCTCCTTCAAAAAAATCGACATAGTTAAAAAAAATGCGCTGTTCTGATACACTGGCCACATCAAAGTATCCTATGACAGCCTTACCAATGGAAGTTGAAGTTAAATTACCCTCTAGAAAACCGGGTTGTATCTCATTAAACACACTTTCACTTTTCGAGAAACTTTTAAGCTGTTCGTAATATTGAAATGTAATTTGTGATTGCAGAAATTGTTTTACCAGAATACTATAACGATGTGATAAAATAGGGTTGTCCCTATCTATGAATCGTACGACTTTACGTTCTACTTGCGGAAACTGCAGGGTTTGTGTACTAGCCAATATGATATCCGAAGAATTCTCAAAACCATAACAAGTCTGCTCTTCTTGAGCTCTTGGTACAATTTCTATATCGGGTAGTTCTCCATTTTCAAAATCATTTTCTGCGATTACTTTGAACTCTCTAGAAGTCCACTTTGGAGCAATAATCTTATAGGTTTCCTCGTAGGTATACCTGAAATAATCGGTACTACCAGAAGTATCTTCACCATCAACATAAATAACCATGCCTTCAATACCCTGACTGTTTACCATGCGATCCGCATAGACTTTTGTAATTTCAGACTTACCAGGAACTCCTCTAAAATCTGATGTAATAATCTCATTTTCAGTTGTTAACACTTGAAGCTGATATTCGCGACCTAGTTCTGCTGCGAATAAAACTTCAGATATGTAAGTACCTGGCTCAGACTCAATAAAGTCAAAACTATTACCGATATCGTCGACCAAAACTACCACAGCATTTTCTTCATAATTGGTTAAGTCTACCTTAGGTTTTGGTGGTAAGCCTGGGGTAAAGAATTCGGGAGGCAGATTGACATCTTCAAGGTTTGATGCTCTTTTCAAAAAAATATTCTGTCTTTCTAATTGATCCGTAATGGTTGCCTCAACCACTAGAACATTCTCTGCATCACGCGTCTCAAACTCAAAAGGTTCAATACAGGCCGAAACCGAAAAGATAAGTGCTATATAGACTACAACTTGTTTCATTTTTAATCAATCCAAAAATCGGGTTTTATATCACTACCATATACTGTACAATCGCCACAGGGTTTTGGAAGTACGAAATAAGGATTATTAAAAGAAAATTCAGCCTCATTCTCGCCTGCGAAAACAATTTGATCGGACTGTATTAGGTCTATCAGCGGTGATGTACAGCTACCATCACAGAAACCAACTGCTCCATCAGAGCAATGATAGCCGGGTCCAATCAAATCAGGGTTACCCAAAAATTCACAGCTGATGGGATATTCAGGTAAGGGTTCACCTGGAAAAACATCGTCATAACTAAAGAAAATGCGTTGAGAACTTACTGGAGCAGTTTCAAAATATCCAATTACATTTTGTTCGCTATCTGTTTCTGAGGAAATATTACCCGTTAGAAAACCAGGTTGTGTTTCAGAAAATACACTCTCTGAGACACTGAAAGCCTCCAATCCTTGATAATACGAATGTGCATCAACCGATTGTGTGTATTGATGTACAAGAATACTGTAACGATGGCTCAAAATAAAATTTTCACGGGCTACAAACTGTACTTCAAATCCAGTAATATCATTGTTTTGCAAATTGTCTGTCGCTGTCAAAATAATTCTTGTTGACCTTCTTTTTCCATAACAGATACGACCTTTATTAGAGTTCTTAGGCGCTATATCTACTTCATACGCATCACCATCGCAAGGAATTGAATCGATAATCACCATTTTGAAAGGGTCCCATTTGGGCGCTCTAATTTCATAATTTTCTTCATAATCATACCTAAAATATCGTGGGGCATTTCCCAAACTCTCATTACCTAATACTATAGCCACACCATCTTCCCCAAAATCATTGGTCTCCCGTTTGATCTCAAGGTCACCGATTGGAACCTTTTCAGGCATGGTCTCTTTTGTTGAAGAAAACGAGGCTCCCTCCGAAGTGATTATTTTCAACTGATACACATTACCTGGTGTTCCACTAAAAAGGGAGGTAGAAATATAGTGGCCTGGAGTATCTTCCTCAAAAAAATAAGTAGTACCTGAATTTTCAACGATTGAAACTTGTGCATTTCGTATAGGCGTGATTGTATCCTGTTCAAAAGGACGTGCGCGTGATAACAAAATCTGATGCTGTTTTACCTCATCGGTCAACCTTGCGTCAACGACCAAAACCCCTTCAAAATCTTGTGTTTCAAATTCAAACGTTTCAATACAACTTCCGATGACTAGCAGTGCTATCATACAACCTAAAACAATATGGAAACTTTTATTATTTCTCATGCTTTTTTGATTATTAAAACTTAAAATTATAGGTAATCGATGGAATCGGAATCGCAAAAATTGAGCTTTTAAAAGCCTTCACCCCACCATCTTCCGATACGAAAAATACCGAGTACGGATTCGCTCTTCCTAAGACATTATAAACCGAAATGTTCCAGAAACTATGAGCGAATTTTTTGATTTTATGATTGCCTTCAATATTGATACCAATATCTAAACGAAAGTAATCTGGAATTCTAAATTCATTTCTGTTGCTGTAAAACACATATTCAGAATTATTAAAATTGTACTGACCTATAGGGTAGGTAACTGGTCGCCCAGTTTGATATGCAAAATTCATAGAAGCACTGTAACGTGTGGTAAACTTATAATTCGCTACCAAACTTACATCATGGGGCTTATCAAAATTGGAGGGGAAATAATTTCCTCCATTAATACGTTCTTCTGAAAATTCGCTATCGAATTTAATTAACGAACGTGAATAGGTATAGCCTAACCAACCATTTAGTTTTCCAGAATTTTTCCGAAGTAAAACCTCAACACCATAAGCCCGACCTTCTCCCTGTAATACTTCTTGCTCGATATTGTTATTTAGTAATAATTGTGCGCCTGTTTTGAAGTCTAAGACGTCTTCAGCCATTTTGTAATATCCTTCCACACTTAGCTCATACAAATCATCCTCGAAATTCTTGAACAACCCTAAACTGAATTGATTAGAACGTTGGGGTCTGATATTGGAATCGGACAATTTCCAAGTATCTATGGGCGATACCGTAGTAGTATTTGAAAGGGTATGAATATATTGATACATACTATTAAAACCAGCCTTGACTGAGAAATCCGGTGTAAACGAATATCTTCCCGACACTCGAAATTCAGGTCCTCCATAGGTTTCGACCGTTTCATTACTATCAAATTCAGAACTACCTATCAAGGTGGCTTGATTTCTCGGTTGACCATCGGCATAAATACGTTGGGTTGATGGTCCTAAGGCTGTATAATAAGAATAGCGAATACCCGCACTAATCCCTACTTTATCTCCTAAAGTAATATTGTCGCTAATGTATATTGCCCCTTCGAGCGCCCTATCTTCAGGAACCTCGAACGGACTTATAATAGATTCGTTGCCCGTCGGTTGTATGAATCCAGGATTTACGTTGTATAATTTCGCAGCTACCCCATAGTCGAAGGTATGGGTATCATTCATTACGTATTTGAACTTCAATTTCGCTTCGGTTTCCTCAACACTATACCCTAACAAAAAATCATTATTCGCTTGCCCGTCAAAGTCTATATCAAAAGCATATCTGCTGTTTGAAACAGCCAATGCTCCACTATTCTTTTCATTGAATTTATGATTCCAGTTTATGGAAAACATACGATTGCTATACCCAAAAAGGGAATCTGAAGTAATACTAAAAGAATCATCGCTATAGTACCCAGTAGCTTTTATTTGATTGTTTTCGTTGATTTTATGCGTGTAATTGGCCACAACATCATAAAATGAGGCTGAACTATTATTAAGAGATTCTTCGTCTAATGACTGTAATATCCAATCAGAATACGCACCCCTACCTCCTATTACTAAAGATGATTTTTCTTTAACAATCGGAATTTCCAACATTAAATTGCCAGTCACCGGACCAATAGAGGCCTCCCCTGAAAATTCTTCTTTATTACCGTCAATGGTCGTGATATCAAAAACAGAAGAAAGCCGACCCCCAAATTCCGCCGGAACATTGCCCTTGTAAATATCAACACCCTTCGTTGCAAAGGGATTAAGGGCTTGAAAGATTCCGAAAAAATGAGTCGGATTGTAAACGACACCCTCATCTAACAAGAAAAGGTTTTGGTCTGTCTTACCTCCTCGTACATTTAAACCCGAAGCACCTTCACCAGCATTCGTAATGCCAGGAAGTTGTGTTGCTACAGAAAGAATATTACGCTCACCCAAGACCATGGGAATATCTTTGGTCTGCTCAGATTCAATAGTTGTTGAACCAGTTATTTCTTCTTCCACATTCTTTGCCTTGTCGGCTTCAACAACGACCTCATCCAATTGTTCAATATTTTCACTGAGATTGAAATTAAGTGTACCGTCGTTATAGATAATAACCCTTTTTCTTTGGGTCTCGATACCTAATGCCTTGGTTTCAAAAAGATTCTCACCGGGTGGTAGCTCGATTTCGTAAAAACCATTTTGATCTGTTACGGTGCCGATTCCACGATTGCGGACTACTAAGGATAAATCAGAAATTGGCTTACCAGTTTTTGCGTCAGTTACAATTCCAGTGAGTTTGTAACGTCGTTTTTGAGTGTCTAAGGTCTCTTTGCCTATTCTAACCGTCTCTATGCGACTCTGTAATCGTGATTGTTGCTCAGGAAAAAAAACCGGATTTAATGCCTTGGTAGTTTCTTCGGCTGCACCTACCTGCGTGGTTTCTTGACCTGATTTTTCAAAAAATCCGTTCGGAAGTTCATCATAAATAATATTATTCTGTGTAAGAATGATTTTTTCATTATTCAGAATGTAATAGTTCAATAAGGTACCTTGAAAAATTTGGTCTAAAACTTCTGGTAAGGCAGCATCTTGATAATCAAGAGTAACTGTTTCGTCTGCCAACCATGAGTCAACATAATAAAACTGATACGATGTTTGTTGCTCAATACTCTTTAAAACATCTTCAATCTTAGCATCTGCATAAGAAAGAGATACTTTTTCCGTGACGTTTTGAGCAAACAATAAACTACAACAAAGTAATGTTAAAACCGGTAAAAGCGAGTTTTTCATTTTCATAGAATATAAATAGAATGACCTTTTCTCTTGTAGGACAAATAGCGAGAAAAGTCAATCGGTTTGGATGGGTAAATTAGTCTCTTTAAATATATAAAATAAATCGGCAACCCCTAGAACTGAAATAAAGTTCATGAATTTCGAATTCAATCGATTTATATTTTATGAAAATCAACGTTTTAAGAACGTAAAATTCAAATATCTCTATTTTGCCTTGAATACTATTTGGGCTGAAATATTAATCTTGAATCTGCATTCTTGATTATAGCATCTTTATTCATCATCATTTTTCTAAACTTACCATTAGTAAACATTTCCGCTTGATCTTTATAATATTTGCTAAATGGATTTCCTGATTGCCCAGTTGGAAGAATACTCATACTATTTTCGATATCAGAAAAATCGATGACCCGTCGCGTCGAAGGCCCCGACCCTACTTTATAAAAACCACTAGAATTATATCCAAATCCTAAATTATTAATTACCTCTCGAGAACCATGTACCGGAAAAGGCCCGACGTTAAAAAAAGATCGCAGCGCCTCAACTTGGCCAATGGGGTGACCATGTTCCAAAGTATGTACTTTACTCCATGTCCATTGATTCACATCGTCACCAAAATCTTCTCTTAAAGAGGATACTGCCTTATCAAACGCTGTATGAATTATTTCTGCTTGTGTTTCTCGGACCTCTTTAGTACTTATATCGTCCCACCAGATCGATTTTGGATTCTTTGACATTGGTGCCATTACACGTTTACTCATATGTGTAGACAGAAAACTTTCGAAATCTTCAAAACCTAATTCGTCCATAAAAGTATTTTGAAGCACCCAAAATTCCCAGCGGTGAAAAATAGTTGCCTCTACGCTTTCTAAAGGATGGTCGCCCTTCCAAGACCTTAACCGATCTAATACTTGAGAATCTTTCTCATGCATCTCGTCGATATTTAAAGCGATTAAAAAATTATGCAATACGGTGGGGTCTACAGCAGAAGTAACATCAGTTATCATTTCACTAACGGATGCCGTATCCCAGTCATTTTTAGGAGCTAATAATTCAACAATTCGTTTTGCTCTATTTTCTGGAAGGTAATATCCAGGATACAACTGACCATTTATAGTATCGGGTTGATTGTTGGCCGAGTACACATAATTCCATGGTGGATTAATTGCTTGAGGATTCTCGGAAAAAGGCAAATACTTGCGATCTCTCGAAAAATCAGAAGAGTTTTCTTGAACAAATTTGGTGTGCACCCCATCAGGAATTTCATATAATTTCGCCGTAGCCCACCAAGCAATATTCCCTTTAGCATCCCCGTACATAATATTTAAGCCGGGTGCGTGTATTTTTGGAAGCGCTTTTTCCACTGCCTGAATATCAGTTGCGCTTGCCATTTCGAATAGGGCTTCAATAACTTCATTTTTGTTTTTTGTGTAGGCCCACCACATTGACATTGGGCGCTTTCCAGAAACTTGATTTGCTATACCATTCAAAACGGGTCCCTGCTTTGTTTTTTTAAAGCTAAAGAGAACATCTTCTTCATCTTTAACCTTTATAGTTCTCTCTACAATCTCAAAGGCTTCCCAACCGGTATTCGTCTTGTATTGTGTGCTATCTGATGGATTAGTTTCTTCATAATAGAAATCAACATCATCATTTTCAAACATCGTCATACCATAAGCTAAATTACGATCATGACCCAACAAGGGAAATGGAACTCCCGCCAGATGATACCCGTACCTCTCATAAGTAGGAGTTACAACATGGGCTTCAAACCAAACCGATGGTTGTGAAAACCCAATATGTGGATCATTAGCAAAAATGACTTTTCCATTTTTGGTTTTTTCAGGACCAAGTACCCAACTATTACTACCTTCGAATAGTGGAATATGCAAACTTCCCAAAGACTTTGAGACTTCAGAAATTATAGTATTTGGAAGCGAATCAGAAAGTTTTGGATTATGATTTTGAATTAGCGTCGATGAAGGGTCAATATCTATTTCTAAATCCTTTAAATATTCCATTCCCAACTTATCTTTCAAATGAGTCAACAAAGGGTCTGTTTTATGGGCCTGAGCAAAACTGAAAGACATATAGCCCAGCGTATTATGGATGTCTATAAGCGTAAACGAAGTTTTCTCAATACCAGTGAGATAAAACTCCAGTGGCGTGGGGCCTTCCTCAATAAATTGATTAATGCCATCTAGATATGATTGAGACAAAAGAACAGCCTCGGAATTCATATCCAACTCTGATACTGTTTTTGCAGAAGCTTCATCGATGCCTAAGGATAGAAAAAACTTATCTGTGCTGAGAACATCTTTTCCAAATACTTCAGATAACCCTCCTTTACCGATGCGTCGCAGCAATTCCATTTGCCACAGCCGATCTTGAGCATGTACATAACCTAAAGCTCGAAAAGCATCCTGATTTGATTTGCCATAAATATG
Source organism: uncultured Flavobacteriaceae bacterium (assembly GCA_937936275.1). Lineage (GTDB taxonomy): Bacteria > Bacteroidota > Bacteroidia > Flavobacteriales > Flavobacteriaceae > Maribacter_C. Next base: position 10,604 of record CALHCJ010000188.1, on the reverse strand, counting down.
AGGAACTCCATAGGCGTCATAATATACCTCTACATTTTCAGTAAGACTGCTGAGTTGCTTTTCTCCATCATAATCAGGTTTCAAAGTATATGCGAAAATTCCTAAGGCTATTGCTAGTATGGCGACCACAGCCATAAGAAATAGTCCGATTTTTTTAAGTTTTTTCAAATTGTGAAGTTTAGATTGAAAAGATAGGTGAATTTAACAAATAAAAAAAGCTACCAAATCTTTGGTAGCTCTGCATTTTACTCGATAATCGAGATTTAAGTGTCTTGACGCTTGCTTCGAATTCGCATATAAATTTTCTTTTAATGCGTCGTAAGCTTACCCTAAGCTGGTCTGCTCAATAAACTAGCTTACTTTAAGCTGGTTGATTTAAATTTTTTCAAACCTTTATTTAGCCAAGCCTTGTACGTATCTCGATCGGTATACTGAACTGCATTATTTAGAATTTCTAAATCAGGAGATAACAAAACATAATACGGTTGCGAAGCCGCATTAAAATTTATAGTTTGAAAAGTACCCCACTTCTGACCCACAGTTTCAATATGTTTTATTCTACCCGATTCATATTGAAAATCAAACTGTTCTTCTTCAGAAAGCTCTTTTCTATCATCGACGTACAAAGAAATCAAAACATATTCTTCATTTATAATAGGATAAATATCAGATTCGCTCCAGACATTTTCTTCCATTTTTCGACAATTCGCACAGGCCCAACCTGTAAAATCTAATAGAATGGGTTTGTTTTCTTTTTTTGCAAAAGCCAAGCCTTCTTCAAAATCTTTAAAGCAATTTAATCCCAAAGGGCAGTCATTGACCTTTTCAGTAATACTGTAAAAATCAGGGGGAAGCAATCCGCTCAGTAGCTTCAAATCCGTGAATTTAGCAAGTCCTAATGACAAATACACCACAAATAACAAACTGATAACACCTGTTATCTTTCTACCAGATGACAGTTTCTGTTTTGGACCATCATGCGGAAATCTAAATATTCCAAAAAGATATAAGGTCAATAAAATGGCAAGAATAATCCAAATTCCGATAAAAATTTCTCGCTTTAAAAGTCCCCAATGATCGACTAAATCGGCATTGGATAAGAACTTAAAGGCAAAACCGAGCTCCACAAAACCTAATACTACTTTCACAGTGGTCATCCAACCTCCTGATTTTGGTAGTGAATTTAACCATGCTGGAAACAAAGCAAATAAAGCAAATGGAAATGCCAAAGCTAACCCGAAACCGCTAATAGCCGCTGATAAATTCGTTGCTAAATCGCCTTCGGAAAGCACCGTTCCTCCTAATAGTAAGCCTAAAATAGGACCTGTACATGAGAAAGAAACAATTGCAAGTGTTACGGCCATAAAAAAGATACCCAAGGCACCCCCAACCTTTGTAGAAGCCGAATCCATTTTATTTCCCCAAGAACTTGGAAGTGTCAATTCGTAGTATCCAAAAAAGGAAAAAGCGAAAAACACGAAAAATCCAAAAAATATCAAATTCAACCAAATGTTAGTCGCTATGATATTAAATATTTGAGAATCAATCGAATCGAACAAGTGAAAAGGAAGGCTGAATAAGAAATAAATCAAAACGATGAAAAAACCATATAACATGGCATTCGCAATACCTTTAGATTTTGTACCTGATTGCTTTGTAAAAAAAGAAACCGTCAACGGAATCATCGGAAAAACACAAGGTGTCAAAAGTGCTATGAGTCCGCCTAAAAATCCTAACCCGAAAATTCCCCAAATACCTGAATCGTCTTCAACCAGATCTTCAGAATCTGCTAATACCTCTGTATTTTTTAAGTTTTTCTTTAAATCTTTGGTCATACTAAGACTACGTGCATCAACTGCTTGATTAACCACAGACGCTTCACCCCCATCTAAAACAAACTTAAAATCATGTTCTTGTTGAATACAAACCTCTTTACAGATCTGATACCAAATATTAACATCAATCTGCCGTACATCTGGATTTAAGAGTTTTATCTTTTGCTTAAAAATGGCTTCCTTGAGAAAAAACACTTCTTCAATGCCAAAAACCTCTTCGTATTTGCTAGTAGTTTCGCTTTCGGTCGTTTTTCCAAGCAGTTCATAATCAGACCCAACCTTCGAAAACGTAAATTGGCTTGGAATCGAGCCCCCTTCTGGTGTATACTGCGAAAATATGTGCCAGTCATCAGCAATTGATGCTTTCATAACCAACTCATACTCGGTATCCGAAATTTTATTTACCTCTTGAGACCAAAGTGCGGGCTCACTATCCGTTTGACTAAATGCAATAAACGAACTCAAAAATAATACGATACTTGCAAGTAATTGCTTCATGTATGGACTTCGAATTTTATAATTTCCTTGGTGTTATCGGTAACTGAAAAACGTCGATCTCCGCGTCTTCCGATGACCCAAACAATCTTGTCTTCGGAACATAATAACCATTGCTTTCCTTTCGCAATGATATCAACCTTCTCGTCTTTGAAATATTTAGAGAGTTTTTTCTTCCCTTGCATTCCAAAAGGATAAAAGTAGTCGCCTTTTTTCCATTTCCTGACGGTCAGTGGATATTTTAACGCAGCTTTATCTGTATAAAGTATCTGATTGCTTGTTTCATTCATGCGATCTACCCCGCTTATTTGCACTTGAATTGGCTCTGAAATAGTTGACTGACCACTATGAATGCTATAAGAGAGACTTTCTTCGTGCTTCAAGACCGTCAACAATAGATGCTCACGATCTCGCACCAAACGGTGTGTTTTTGAATAAACTTCTTTGCCACTCAGTCCTTTTAATAACTTCGCTATGTCTTCAAAAGCCGTAAAACCATAGGGTTTGAAAAGCATTCTGATATATGATTGCTGCGGATATAGTACCCCGAGTTCATTTAAAGCGACTCGATATCCATCTTCAGTTTTTTCAAAGACCTTTGATTTCAATATGTTTATATGGTTGTCCAATATTTTTGAAGTATCTGACAAATAGATTTGTGTTTTTTGAAAGTTCTCTAAAAAGGTAGGATGTAATTCTTTTAGACTGGGAATAACTTCATGTCGAATCTTATTTCGTAAGTATTTGACTTCGTTATTACTACTATCTTCTCTCCATAGAAGTTCTTCTGATTGCGCATAAGCTAAAATTTGATTTCTAGAAAAACCTAAGAGGGGTCTTGCAATTGTTTCTGTTTTCTCTGGAATACCCTTTAAACCATCAATTCCTGTACCACGAGATAGATTAATTAGAAATGTTTCTAAACTATCATCAGCATGATGCGCCGTGACTAGCGTAAAAATGTCATTCTGCTGCATTAATTCTGCAAACCAAGCATACCGCAAATCACGTGCTGCAATTTGAACGTTTACTCCGTTTTTATTCATGTACCCCAATGTATCAAAATGAGTTACGTGAAATTTTATTTCTAAATTTTCAGAAAAATTCAGCACAAATTTTTCATCACCGTCGCTTTCTTCACCTCGCAATCGAAAATTGCAATGAGCCACATCAAAATCTAAATCTAACTGCTTACATAAGTACATCAATACGATGCTATCTAACCCCCCACTACAAGCAAGCAAGAACTTGTTTTCCTTTAAGTTGGAAAAGTGATTTTCGATATGTGTTTTGAATTCTAAAAGCACCGCACAAAGGTATCAAAGTAATTGTTCTTTCATCCAATTCGAAATTACCGTGAAGATTTCTTGGCGACATAAATCATTATGTAATTCATGATAACCACCTTCTAGTAATTTTAATGTAGTACTCCTTGAGTTTTTATGAAAGTTTTTCGTGCCTCTATAATCGATTATAGGATCTGCCGTACCGTGCAGCAACAAGGTGTTTATTTTGAGCTTTGCAGCATTCTGAATGGCCCATTCCCCAGCATCCATAATAGGAAATGAAAACATCGGACTCACCCTATCATGCACCAAAGGATCATTCTTATATTTTTCAACCTCCTCTGGTATTCGTGAAATGCCATTGGGGTCTAGTCCTGAGGGGAGTGTTATTGAAGGAGCAATTTTGAGCATTAACTTGCCTAGGATCATCTTCCATTGAGGTGGTTCAAAAGCTAGTCTTAAATATGGACTTGTAGCAATTATTCCTCTTAGTTTGACATCTCTTCTTAAGGCATAATTCAATACCAAATTTCCGCCCATACTATGACCGTATAAAAACATTGGAATTTCTAAAAAAAGTTCTGCAGTTTTTTCAACGACCGTGTTAAGAATATTTAATAAAGCTTCGTAGCTTGGGCAATGACCTCTTTTCCCACTAGATCGTCCGTGACCTACATTATCAAAAGTAAAAATAGCCAGATCAGCTTCGAAAAGCATAGGAATTACCGAATCAAGATAGCGACCAGAATGCTCACCGAAACCGTGAACCAATACCACCACACCCTTGACGTTTCTTGGTGACGTGTACCTCCCGAAAATCTCGCACCCATTGGTGTGAAACCCAAACTCTTTAAATTCCATTCTATTAAATTATCTATGATCCTTCTAAAACCTCTCGCATTGCTTTGGCCTTCAATAAGCATTCTTCATATTCTTTCTCAGGAATTGCTTTTGAAGTAATCGCACTGCCTACCGAAAAAGATACGTACTTTTTAGTTGCATTATAAAGAATACTACGTATAACCACATTAAAATCAAAATCACCCTCTGGCGTAAAATAACCCACCGCACCACTATATAAACCTCTTCGGAAAGACTCTAACTCTTCAATAATTTTCATAGCTGAAATTTTTGGAGCGCCTGTCATACTTCCCATTGGAAAAGTTTCTTTGATAATATCTATCGGGTTCTTGTCTTTAGAAACCTGCGCGACCACTGTTGAAATCATCTGATGGACTTGATCAAAAGAATAAATTTTACAGAGTTCTTGAACAACTACGCTTCCTTTTAAAGCACTTTTAGACAAATCATTACGTACCAAATCTACTATCATAATATTCTCAGCACGTTCTTTCTGATCAGCGAACAAGTTTGCCGCAAGTTGTTTATCCTCATTTGCATCTGTTGATCGCTTCGCGGTTCCTTTGATGGGCTGAGAAATAATTCTAGTTCCTTCTTTTTTCAAGTAACGTTCTGGTGTGGCAGATAAGAGAAACTTATCTCCTATTTTTAAATAGGTTGCAAAAGGTGGTTTTGAGATCTGATTCAACTTCATATAGGTCTGTAAAGGATCTATCTCTGTATCTTCAGCATAAAACTCTTAACAAAAATTAGCTTCATAAATATCCCCTCAATAAATATGATCAAGCATTTTTTGAACTTTGCGAAAATATTCGTCTTTAAATATTCGCATTCTAATTCGAACATTGGTTTCGGGAACTTGACTTAACTCTTTTGTGAGGTCATCGTTTAGTAATTTCTCATAATCATCTTGAATTTCGTCATCTACCATATTGAGATAATCGAAAGTCAAAATATTACCTTGAATACGTATTATTTTTTTGGGCTGAAATAAGAAAAGGTCAGGAAAGGACAATCCGTCAAAGTTATTTGAATTTAAACGCTCAATATCATTCTTTAAGTCATAGGAGAGATAGCCAAAAAGCCAATCTTTGGTTTCATTTTGATATTCTTTGATATCATTAAAGGCGTTTTCAGCATCTGTTTTTTTTACTGTTAACGCATCTACGGCAAGAATTACATCAAAAGAACTGTACTTATTCTTATGGCTATTACTATCTAACCAAGCTACTTCGTCAAATTGTTGAGACCAATGTAAAAGCGCATCTTTTAATCGCTCCTGCGTCTTTAGAGTGTAAGAAACTTGTTTACGCAAGATTTTAAATTTCGGCTAAAAAATCAGAAAGTGCTTTTTGATGAGCTTCAGCCAAACCTGAATCAGTAATGCCCTTACCCACTTCAAAGTTTTTAGAAAATGAAGGGAGTGAAAAACTGGTAATGGTTGATGCTCCAAAACGTGGAAGTAAATTTTTAGTTACTTCGTGAGCACCCACACCTCCTCTAGCTCCAGAAGAAGTTGACATTAACAATATTTTTTTACCATCCAGAAAGTTCTTGTCTAGGCGAGACAACCAATCAATAAAATTTTTAAAATACGCTGAAGGGTTGCTGTTATGTTCATTTACAGAAATAATTAGGCCCTTAGATTTTTCAATATCATTCTTAATTTCAACAAGAGAATTCGAAAATCCGTTTTCATTTTCATAATCTTCGCTGTACATCGGAAAGGGTAAATTTGCCATATTTAATACCTGTACGCTATGATCTGGTACTAAGGAGACTGTGTATTTCACTAATTTGAAGTTAATGGAAGTAGAAGAATTGCTTCCTGCAAATGCCAATATTGCTGCCATAATTTCGTTTAAGAAGTTTGAGCAACGAAAATACCGTAAATACATTTGAGATGCGAGTATTTTAGCTAATTTCGCAGAGCGAATGATCTAAAGAGCCTGTTACACAAGTATATAGGTAAATACTTTAAAAAATATTCTTGGATAAGAAAACCACACGATTGTATTTTATTGACGCTATACGCGCATGGGCAATTATTATGATGCTTCAAGGGCATTTTATTGACGGGCTACTCGATACTACTTTTCGTGATAATTCGGATGTAATATACAGTCTCTGGAAATATTTCAGAGGAATGACTGCCCCCGTTTTCTTTACGGTTTCAGGATTTATTTTTACCTACTTGCTAATACGATCTCCCGAAAAAGGATTTGCAAACCCTAGAGTCAAAAAAGGAATAAAACGAGGCCTTGAACTTATAGCAATAGGATATCTTTTACGGGTTAATCTCGGAGGACTTTTTCTTGGTGAAATCTACGATTCATTTTACCTGGTCGATGTGTTGCATTGTATTGGTTTTTCAATTCTAGCAATTATTGGCATTTATCTTTTAACTTTTACTAAAAGAAAAATTTTATTTCCTACAATTTTGGTAACTATCACAATGGTTTTGTTTCTATTTGAACCTCAATACCAACAGTGGTCTTATGGCTTTCTGCCAGATGCTTTTGCAAATTATTTCACTAAGGCTAACGGATCGGTATTTACGGTGATACCATGGTTTGGATATGCTTCCTTTGGTGCTTTTGTTTCTATACTATTTACACGTTTTAAGGATGCAAAACATTTATATTCCGTTGCTATCAGTAGTTCGATTATTGTTGGGCTTTCATTGATTTTCTTTTCTTCAGATTTCTTTTTAGCAGTTTCAAAAGTAACTGGAATTCAGTTGTTTGCCGATATCTTTTTCAACAACTATCTCTTTATACGCCTTGGTGATGTTTTCTTAGCATTTGCGCTATTTATGTTGGTAAGGCAATGGTTGACGAACCAAACCTTACTCAAAATCGGTCAAAGTACCTTATCGATTTATGTTATTCACTTCGTTTTTCTTTACGGGAGTTTTACAGGATTCGGACTCTATCAGTACTTCAATTACGCCTTGACTCCAACCTTCGCAATAATTGGTGCTATAGCTTTTATGATTTTATGTTCTTTTACGGCCTTACTTTATGAAAAACACAAAGTTGACTTAAAAGCTCCCTTCAAAAAGGCTTTCAGATTTGCGTGGTCAAGTGTAGAACCACTTTTAAAATTCGCCTTTAATAAAGCACGTGATCTCGCTTTGAAATTATTTGGATTCGTTAAAAATTAAGGTGACTATCCTAACTTCTTTATAAGTTTAGCTTATTTTTAGTTTTGAATCTTGTAAACCTTAGAAATGAGTGATAACCAATTTGCCCCTATTGCATGCGATTTAGAAAAAGACAAAAAATATTCTTGGTGTACATGTAGCCATAGTGATAACCAACCTTTTTGTGATGGCTCACATCGAGCGGCGAAAGCAACACCTCCTTTAACTTTTGAAGTTGAGGAGGCAAAAAAGGCTTATTTATGTACCTGTAAGCAGACTAGCAATCCTCCGTATTGTGATGGATCGCACAAAAATTAAAAACCTTTAACTGTTTTTATTAAAATCTGGAATAGTAACTGTTCCAGATTTTTTTTATCCCATCGCTTCAAAATCATAAAATACCGTTAAACCTAAAATTTTGTAGATGTTTACTCGACTACATACAAAATCACGGTTTATGTCATCAAATATAAAATTCACTTCCTTATGCTTCGGTCTAAGTTTTGCAATACTTACGATTTTTTACGATACTTATTATATACCAAATGACACCGAAGATATTGCAATGCTTACTACCAGCGAAGAAAGTAGCACCTTCTTAGAAAGTGAAAATTCTACCGTATCTGATTTTCTAAAAATTGTAGAAAAAGGTGATGAACTCACCATCAATCAAGCTATTTACCGAATAGATTTGAATTGGTCTGAGGGTCACGAAATTATGCTTTTAGAAAGTATTTACTTCAGTCAAAACGAAGGCTATTCGAAGCGCTTAATAAACCTGCTTAAAAGAAAGACTGGAAAAAATTATGGGTATGATTTCGATAAATGGTTTCAATATATTTGGAACAAAAATAGTAGTTATGACGATGCCTATTTTGAATTTAAAGCAAAAATACATGAACGAATAGATTCGAAATTTGGAGCTTATTTTTCTGGTAGATCGAATCAGTCTAAAATTCGTTTAGACGAAGTTCGATGGGGTGGGGTATTGCAAGATGGTATTCCACCTTTGAGAAATCCGAAAATGATATCGGCTCCAGAAGCAACCTATTTACAAGATAGTAACATCGTATACGGAATAGAAGTAAACGGTGATGCCCGTGCTTATCCAAAACGTATTCTTGCTTGGCATGAGATGTTTGTAGATACTGTGGGGGAAACTCCTGTAGCTGGTGTTTATTGTACACTGTGCGGAACTGTAATTTTATATAAAACCGAGCATGAAGGAACGAATTATCAAATTGGTACTAGTGGTTTTTTATATCGTTCCAACAAATTGATGTATGACAAAAAAACCCAATCGCTATGGAGCACCTTAGAAGGCGAACCCGTTATTGGGCCGTTAGTGGATAAAGGAATTAAATTAGATTATTTGAGCGTTGTAACCACTACTTGGGGAGAATGGAAGAAAAGACATCCTGAAACTTCCGTACTTTCTCTTCAAACTGGATATCGTAGAGATTATAATGAAGGTATCGCCTACAAAGATTATTTTGCTACTGACGATTTGATGTTTACAATACCAAAAATTGACAAAAGTCTAAAAAACAAAGATGAAATTTTGTCCATACGGCTTCCCGGAGTTACAGACGATAACTTGGCAATTTCAAGTAAATTTTTAAAGAAAAACAAGCTATATCAATCTAAAATTGGCGACACCAATTTCACGGTGTTTACGGATAAAACGGGAGCTCATCGCGTTTATAAATCTCGAGATTTAAAATTCTTGTCTTTTGATGGCAATAACACAACAACGGACGAAAACGGGGATGATTGGACCTTATCCGAAGAATTTATGAAGAATGAAAATGGAAATCAATTGGATCGACTTCCCACACACAATGCCTTTTGGTTTGGTTATAAGGCGGCTTTTCCAAACACTAAATTGATAAAATAAATAGGGTGCCTTTTGGTATGAAGGCCTTCAAAAAATCAAAATCCCGTTCACATCACATAAGGAACGGGATTTGGTATTTTATATACTCCGATTTAGGTGTAAGCCTAAATATGCAAAGCACGATCTTCAGTAGCCGCTAGTGCCGCTTCTTTGATAGCTTCTGCATAGGTTGGGTGCGCGTGACTCATTCGAGCAATATCTTCTGCTGAAGCTCTAAACTCCATTGCAGTAACCGCTTCAGAAATCAAATCTGCACAGCGAGCACCAATCATATGAACTCCTAATACTTCGTCCGTTTTTTTGTCTGCTAAGATTTTTACAAATCCATCAACATCCATACTTGCTCTAGAACGACCTAAAGCACGCATGGGAAACTGACCTGATTTATATTCAATTCCCGCTTCTTTTAACTCCTCTTCTGTTTTACCTACCGCTGCAACTTCTGGCCACGTATACACTACTCCTGGTATAAGGTTGTAATTGATATGTGGTTTCTGTCCTGCTAGTGTCTCTGCGACTAAAGTACCTTCTTCCTCTGCTTTATGCGCTAACATGGCACCTCTAATTACGTCACCAATGGCATAAATATTAGAAACATTGGTTTGTAAATGATCATTTACTGCGACCCTTCCTCGTTCTTCCATCTTGACACCTGCCGCTTCTAGATTTAGTCCTTCTGTATAGGCACTTCTACCTACAGCCACCAAACAATAATCACCAGTGAACGTTACTTCTTCTCCTTTTTTGTTGTCGGCTTTGACGATAACTTCCTTCCCTTTTCGTTCTACAGATTTTACTTTATGCGAAAGCGCAAACTTTGCTTTCTGCTTTTTCATAGTCTTCATTAATTCCTTGGAAAGTGAAGCATCCATAGTAGGAATGATCCGATCCATATATTCAACAACCGTAACTTCTGCACCTAATCTTTTATATACCTGACCAAGTTCTAACCCAATAACTCCTCCACCGATGATAATCATATGCTTTGGAATTTCCTTTAGTTTTAAGGCTTCCGTTGAAGTAATGATTCGTTCTTTATCCAGCGTAATAAATGGTAAAGTGGATGGTTTTGAACCTGTGGCAAT
>CALHCJ010000187.1 GCA_937936275.1 uncultured Flavobacteriaceae bacterium | reverse complement strand
TGCGGTCATATATTCGCGTTTGCCAATTTCTTCAGGACTTTCCCATAATTGTATGATTGTTTCTTTCCAAAAGTCAGTTTTGGCACCGCAATCAACAGCGTCAACGGTAATATTTTTGATTTCGGTGATGTGGTAGTTTGCACCCACAAGTTGACCTGGTTTGTATTCAAAAAGCAAACTTTTTTCAGAGTGTTCTTTTAATAGGGATAAGAATTCATTTGTTTTCATACTACTGAGTTTTAGCAACAGTTAAATTTCGTTTTATTAAAGAAGGAATTCAATAGGTCTTGTATTTGCATCCATTTTTTGAGGTTTATGCAATAGCAAACTTTTTTTCCATCAATTTCACCTTTGATCAAACCAATGCTCTTCAATTCTTTCAAATGTTGTGAAATAGTGGGCTGGGCAAGACCGATTTTGTCTACAATATCATTACATATACAAGACTTTTGACTACTTATATATTGGAGTATCGCAATACGGGCTGGGTTTGCTAGTACCTTAAAAATGATGGCAAGCTCGTTTTGTTTATTATTGAATATTTGTGTTTTGGTTAAGCCCATTACATATTTATATATTGCAATATTACGATAATAAGATGAAATAAAAAAAGCCAGACTATTAAATCTGACTTTTAATTTTTTAGAACCAAGGTTTCTGACCTACTTGATAGGTATTGTAAAACTCAGCATCTGACTTTGTTAAATAGATAATTCCCTCTATCAAACCTATAAGGCCCATTAAAGAAGCTCCTGCCCCGCAGGTAAATGCTCCAAGAACAAGAGTCACGACTAGCATAATAATTCCTTCTTTTTGATAGCCCAAAATAAATTTATGAATACCTAGAGAGCCTAAAACTATGGCGAGAATACCAGCAATAAGTTTCTTATTTTCCCCGCCTAAATCATCAAAGGCTTCTTTGGCATTTTCTGTAAATTCATTAGCTGTTTTCTTTGCTTCATCGGCAAAATCACTTGCCGCTTCTTTGGCATCCTCAGCAAAATCTTTGGTAGCTTCTTTAGCATCCTCAAATTTTTCACTCGCTTTATCCCCGAGCTCATTTGCTTTGTTTTTTGCCGAGTCAAAGGCATCCTCTGCCTTATCTCCTAAATCTTTGTTTTCTTCTGACATGGTATTGTTATTATGGAGGTTAATTTTGCTCTAAATGTAGTAAATATTTATACATCATTTAAAAGCTGCATCAATAGGCTCCCAAAGCTCTATTTTATTGCCCTCAGGATCGAGAATCCAACCAAATTTACCGTAGCTGTGTTCTTCCATTTCCCCCACAATAGTAACACCTTCTTCTTTTAATACTTTGAGTAACTCTACCAGGTTATCTACTCTGAAATTCATCATAAACTGCTTCTGGCTAGGTTCATAATATTTCGTGTCTTCACTCATGGGGCTCCACTGCGTTGAACAATCATTACCATCTTTGTCTTTCCACCAGAAGGTCCATCCATATTGATCTGTGGGTATGCCCAAACGTTCTTTATACCATTTCTTTATTCCATCAGGGTCTTTAGATTTAAAGAAAAATCCCCCTAAGCCAGTAACTCTTTTCATAAGTAGTGTTTTTGTTTCATTCTTGCGTTTGTGCTGAATTTATTTTAGTAAAGGCAGAGATCTATTTGGTTTTCACATTCTTCTCATACAAAGCTATCCACTCATCCACGGTCATTTTACCACACAGTTCTCCGATCAATGCGTAGGGTATGGTTTCTATTTTTTTAAACCGGATACAACTTTTACCCATATCTAATTTCGTTTTTACGTACTTCGGATATTCTGCAACAAACCAGTCGTACAAGTTCTTGTCTGCGTATACACCTGAATGATATACGGCAATAAAATTTTTCTGGGAAGCAATATTAATAAAGGGCAGAGGTAAATTTGTATCGCAATGATATCCGTCAGGATAAATAGAATGGGGTACTACAAAACCTGGCATGCCATAACTCATTTGTTCTTCAAAGCCTTTCGGAAGATTTTTCGAAATGATAACTCTTAATTTTGAAATTGGTTCTTGTCGCTCTGGCGGAAGTTGCGAAATGTAATCTTCTGGTGAAGTTGCTTTGTAATTCATATCAACTCTTTTTTACTTTGTAATAGCACAGCTGAAATTAAGGAAATAATAAATCCGATGATAAAAACAGTTAACGCCATTAATAAAAAGGAAAATAATTGATTGGAGAAAAGCTCTTTTTGTGATTCTAATTCAGCTAGTTTTTTTTCAAAATCAGCCTGTGTCAGTTCTGTTCTCATGGCCTCTATCGCATGAGAATAGTATTCCTCAGTAAAATCAGGATTTAGTTGAAGATAGATAACATCTAGTACACCAAAGGTCAAAGCGGTAATCAAGCTTATGAGCACCCCTATTGCTAGGGCTTTCTTGAAGCTAACCACACCGTCATTCTCTTTATCTCTAAAATGCTTTATTCCTAAATAAACAAAGCTTAAAGAAACAATCATAGAAGCGTATCCAATAACCTCTTGTACTGAATAGTCTAGATTCCCACCAAGCACCCAGGCCAAGGTAAATAGAATACTAATAGTGATTGCTCCATATAGTCCAAAACGTAAAACTGTTTTATTCATAATTTTTAGGTTTAAGTTATGGTTTCAAAAGTAGGTTTAGGTTTTTTCTTGGGAGTCATACTAAAGTACCAATTAACTCGTACTTTCGACTGATACAACTATCATGAGGGTATAATTTGTAGTTCTTTAGCTTTTTGAATAGCTTGAGTTCTTCTTTTGGCTTCTAACTTGAGTAATATGTTCGACACATGGGTCTTAACGGTACTTTCTGTGACGAATAATTTTTCACCGATTTCTTTATTCGAAAAACCCTTCGCGATTTCTAATAAAACCTCATATTCTCTTTTGCTAATACCTAGCGCTGAGATTTTATTCTGGTCTATGATGTTATTATTGCGGGGAATGTGTTTTTTTGAATTGCTCTTGTTAACATAAAGGCCTATACCTAAAAAGACCACTGCGATTACTGATATGATGGTTTCTATCGCAACATCACCGTTGACATAAGAGTATTTGCTTATTTGAAAAAGGATAAGCAAGGCAACTATCAAAGCGGAAAAAATGAAAACCGTTTTTTTCACCCTTAAAGTTAAAAAAACTTTGCTTTTATTTTGTCAACAACAGTTTGCGCTAGTTTTACTTTGCTTTCTACCGTCCAACCGGCAACATGTGGAGAGAGTATTACATTTTCTGCCTCAATAAGATATTGAAAAGCATTCGGTAGTTCATTTTCTGAGAATAGTTGTTCAAAGGATGTTTTTTCATATTCTAAAACATCTAAACCTACTCCTAATATTTTTTTAGATTTTAAAGCAGCTACCAAATCTTCAGTAACAACGCATTTGCCCCTAGCCGTATTGATTAACCAAAAAGAGTTATGGAATTTTTCAATGAATTCTGAATTGATCATGCCAATAGTGGCTTCCGTTTGCGGTACATGTAGGCTGATTACATCTGCACGTTGGTGAAGTTCCATGATGCCAACTTGACGTGCATTATCGTCTTCAACCCCCCCTTGGATATCATAACAAATGACCTCAGCGACATCAAAGCCTTGAAGCTTTTTAGCAAATGCTTTGCCCATGTTTCCATACCCAATGATACCGACAACTTTGCCTTCTAATTCATATCCACGATTGCCCTCGCGATCCCATTTTCCCGAGCGAACCTCTCTATCGGCAATATGAAGTTTATTAAATAACGATAGTATCATGCCAAGGGCATGTTCACCTACCGCATTTCGGTTTCCTTCAGGGGCAGCAGCCAAGAAAATACCTCGTGACTTAGCATACTGCGTATCTATATTTTCCAGTCCAGCACCCAAGCGGCCTATGAATTTTAGATTTGTCGCTTTTGCTAGGAAAGCTTCATCAAGAGAAAAACGACTTCGAATAATAATACCGTGATAATCTTGAATTTTTTTTAAGATCTCCTCTTTTGTAGATGTATAGTCCTCATCGTTTTGAATGCCCAGCGCACTGAACTGTTCTATGATCAATGGGTGATTGGTGTCTAGGTGTAGAACTTTCATCAAAATAGTTAGATTTTAGGATAATGTG
>CALHCJ010000186.1 GCA_937936275.1 uncultured Flavobacteriaceae bacterium | reverse complement strand
ATCTATCAAAGGAAGTGATTTGCCGAGCTCAATCATATACTCATAACGCTGCATCCAATCTTCGAACATGGCGAACTCATCTACGATGTCATCTTGTATTTCTTGTATCTGCATTTTCTTAATTCTTAGCTTTTGGCTTTGGCAATTTTCCGCCAACCGCGTGATACAAAAATACGATAAGAATAACTGCTATTCAACAGTTTCTGATAATGCCAGTATTTGATTTACTAATGGCTGAAATGGCTTTGGAACATTACTGTAATCAATCTCGAACACCATATCTTTTGAGTCATCAATTCCTTTAATTGTCAAGGTAGATGCAATGGCAGCATCTATGCTCAGTTTTTCAGCATCAAAACCCTCAGGTTGAGCTGGTAGTGCCCGACAATGTTTCAAAAGTGCTTCCCACTCATTTTTTGGCATTGCAACTTCAGTTCTACTTTCGGAAGACCGATTTTCAAGAATAGAGATGTTTTGTTCTGTTAATTCAATATCCTTATACAACCCCCTAGAAGAGGCCAAATAAGTCACCTTAACATCACCTAATTCTTGTTGCGCTGAACACCCTGACATTATCATTAAAATCAGAAGTCCTAAATAATATTTGTTATTCATAATCAAGCAAAGTAAAAAAAAGGCACCTATGTAGGTGCCTTTTTATGATTATATTAAGTGTAGTTATTAGTTGCCCAAGAAGCTTGCTCTAGCACCACCAGGCGCAAAAATAGCTCGCATTCTTGATTTTTGACCTTCTGAGAACATATACATACAAGAATCGTCAACATAATCCATATAGTTCATAGTCATATCATTTGAACGACAGTTAACCGTTGGATAAGAAGGGCAACCATAGTTGGGAGCATCAGAACTGGGTGTATCCGAGACGAAATCGTCACGCTTGCATCTGCCATCTCCCCAAATATGCCTCAAATTTGCCCAATGCCCTACTTCATGTGTCATCGTTCTACCACCATTAAATGGTGCTGAAACAAATCCTGTAGTACCAAAATACTGAGGTGAAACTACGACACCATCCGTCGAAGCGCTACCTCCTGGAAATTGAGCATAGCCTAGAATTCCTCCACCAATGTTACAAACCCACATATTCAAATGTGTTGCGGGAGATATTACATCAGAACCCCCGTTTGCAGAAGATTTCATGGCGTCATTGGTTCCCCAAGAAGTTCGAGAAGAAGAAACACGGATTACTCGGTCAAGAGTAAAATTAAAATCAGAATCAGCAACACGACCTACAAACTCAAATGGCACTTGACTTACATCACCGTTAGTGGCGTTGAAATCTTTGTTCAAAACGGCTATTTGAGAATTAATTTGTGCATCACTTATATTTTCGTTGCTGTTGCTGTAAATCACATGAACCACCACTGGAATATTTATTACTCCTAAACCATCATCGACTGGATCTTCACCGCCGCCATCACCGCCGTCGCCTCCATTACCATTACCATTTCCTGGCCTATCTGGCTTTTTAGATGCAATAAATTGTCTAGCATGCTTTTCAATGTCATACATTCTTTTTTCAAGACCCTTATTGGCCTTAAGGTTTTCATTCAAAACACGCATTGTTGCACAGTCTTTACCATTGTTTCCTTTTCCGGAGAAGTCATTTTCTGTATTATCGGTATAAACATAAAAATCGCTCATATCCACTTGGACTTCTTGAGCTAAAATGTCATTTTGAACATCGGTTGTATCTTCCTCACATGAGATTAACAACACTGCCAAAGCAGTCAAACTAAAAAGTACTTTTTTCATTCTACAAGGGGTTTTTTAAGTTAATGTGATGCGAATATATAAATTTTTAACAAATCATTAACTAATTGTGATAATATTTAAAGAACTGTCAAAACCGTTCATCGATTTACCCCGATTTAATATTAAGATAAAAAAGGTCAAAAAGTTATTAACACGAAAGATTTCGATAAAGGGAAAGTGATTTAATTTAGAGCAGCATACTTTTTGCTCTTTTCACTCCTTCAACCAGAACATCAATCTCTGCTTTCGTATTGTAAAAACAGAAACTTGCTCTGACCGTACCTGGAATTTTATAAAAATCCATGATGGGTTGTGCACAATGGTGGCCCGTTCGTACTGCGATACCTAATTTATCGAGAATAGAACCAATATCATAGGGGTGTACACCTTCAATATTAAAAGAAATTACTGAAGTTTTGTTTTTTGCTGTTCCGTATATTTTTAGTCCGTCTATTTCTAATAATTTTTCAGTAGCATATTCTAAAAGTTCGTGTTCATAGGTGGCAATAGTATCGAAACCAATGGAATTCATATAATCTAAGGCAGCCCCGAACGCAATTCCTCCGCAGATATTCGGTGTACCCGCCTCGAACTTATGTGGTAAATCGGCATAGGTGGTTTTCTCAAAAGTAACCTCGGCAATCATTTCGCCTCCACCTTGGTATGGTGGTAATTTATTCAACCATTCTTCTTTTCCATAAAGCATTCCAACTCCCGTTGGACCACAAATTTTATGCGCAGAAATCGTATAAAAATCCACATCTAACGCTTGCATATCAGCAACAATATGGGGAGCCGCTTGCGCTCCATCAATCAAAACAGCTGCCCCAACTTGATGAGCTTTTTCAATGATTTCTTCTATGGGATTAATTGTTCCCAAAGCGTTAGAAATATGGTTGCAAAAGACCAGTTTTGTATTTTCTGAAAGAAGCTCATCATAAACATCCATCAACAATTCACCTTCTTGATTCATCGGAATCACCTTTAAAATGGCCCCAGTTCGCTCACAGAGCATTTGCCAAGGCACGATATTCGAATGATGCTCCATAGCAGAAACCAAGACCTCGTCTCCTTTTTTTATAAGGCTCGAAAAACCGTTCGCCACAATGTTTATACTGTGTTTAGTCCCTGAGGTAAATATGATTTCGTGTGCTTTCGCAACATTAAAATGTTTTTGAATTTTGATACGAGCCTGCTCATATTTGTCAGTAGCTTCTTGAGATAGTGCATGAACCCCTCTATGAATATTCGCATTATAATTTTCGTAATAATCGACGATTACATCAATCACCTGTTTTGGGGTCTGAGATGTAGCCGCATTATCAAAATAAACAAGAGGTTTACCGTTTACTTCTCGATTCAAAATAGGAAAGTCTTTGCGGATTTTATTTACATCAAACATAGCAATTGTGTTGGTTTGCAAAGATACTTACTATTCGAAATATGTTGAAGTAAAAGGGGATATTAAAACCGGAAACCAATACCAATCTTAATATTATTTAGTTTTCGATTAAAATCCGTTTTTACTGTTTCTCCTTGTAGAACAAATTCATCTCTTACTTGTAAGTTAATAAAATCATATTGCGCTTGGATAAAAAAGCGTTTTGATACATCGTAGGATAATCCGAGATTCATATTAAAGCCCCCATTTGTACTACTTGTTGGAAACCCTTCGAAATTTCCAATTACAGATGAATCACTACTTACGATACTATAACCTAAAGCGAGATGCGGACGCAATCTTTCGATTCCAGGTATTCTAAATTCTGTGAACACCCTTGGTTGCAAATAATAAAATTTTGTACCTATTCTAAAGTCCGGCCTTTCAAATTTTCCTCTTGAAAAACCACCATTAATACTAAAACCTAGGTTTGCAAAACCAAAATCTGCAACTCGGTATTTGAGTCCTAATTCAAAAATATCAGCATCACCCCCAAATCCGTCTTGTGGTACAACACTATAATTTGCCTCAACACTCCATCTTTGTTCTTGAGCGAAAACTTGAATTGATAAAAGAAAGAAAAATACGAAGAGTAGTTTTTGTTTCATGTCATGTTAGGTTTTGGTTTGACAGAATTGTCTTCGTCAAATGTAATCCCTTCCATTCCTTTGAAAATCTAAGGCTTTGTTAATTGACGCACAAGAATTCGTTAAAGCATCCCTAAACGAATGTTAACACCAACTACAAAGTGTAATTCACAGATAGTTGTATGGATGCATTATAGTTTTGAAGATTGCCTTGAAGACCTTCTAGTCGATTACGAAGACCAATATAGAAACGGGGCGATACTGATAATTGATCAGTGAGGTAATAGCTAATACCTGCAGTCGCACCATAATCCAGTTGAAAATCTCCCGATAGCGAAGTTCGTTCATCAGGAAGCGTATCATCTCGCTGGTCTAAGTTCTTAATTTTGGTGACCTGATTTAAAAGAAAACCAAATTGAGGACCAAATTCAACAGAGAGTCTATCATTCAATGCGAATTTTCCCAAAACAGGAATGATCAAATAGTTGAATTGAACATTGGTTCGAATATCGTTTTCATTTGATACTATACCTCCATTTTGTATTGTTTCTAAATCAGAACTGAACTGAAAACCTTGGGAAGAATACATCAGTTCTGGTTGAAAAGAAAATTTATCTGAGAATTCTACTTCAAGAAAAATTCCTGCATGGCCAGAAAATCGAAATTTAATTCCTTGTGTCAAATCACCCACAACGGAGGAGTAATTTAAACCTGCCTTAACTCCGAAATGAGTTTCTTGCGCATTTGAATAGAAGATCGTACTGAATAAAAGCAACAAAAGGCAGAAGCGCTTGCTCATAAGAGTATAGGAGTTATGTAAAACTTCTAACGAAAGGCTTCAATAATTTATTACAAATCAAAGCCTAAATTGACTCCTAATTTCTTAGCGATCAATTTATTGATTCTCGCTTTCAATTCAGGAATTCGAACACTTTCTAAAACGTTGTTTGCAAAAGCATACATTAATAAAGCACGAGCTTCTTTTTCTGGAATTCCTCTAGATTGCAAGTAAAACATTGCGTCTTCGTCTAACTGACCAATAGTACAACCGTGAGAGCATTTTACGTCGTCTGCAAAAATCTCTAATTGTGGTTTCGTATTAATTGTCGCCTTATCACTAATTAGAATGTTGTTATTCTGTTGGAAAGCGTTTGTTTTCTGTGCAATTTTATCAACGATAATCTTTCCATTAAATACACCTGTCGAATTCTCACCGTAAATACCTTTATAATCTTGATGGCTTTCACAATTCGGTTCTATATGATGTACTAGAGTATGATGATCAACGTGTTGTTTTTCACCCAGAATAGTAACACCTTTCATCGTAGAATCCATATACTCACCATTCTGGTAAAAGTTAAGATTGTTACGGGTAAGCTTTCCTCCAAAAGAGAAGGTGTGAACATTTACAAAGCTTTTGCTCTTTTGATTGATATAAGTGTTATCAATTAGTGATGCAGTGGCTACATCATTCTGAACCTTATAGTAGTCTATATTAGCACTTTTTGCTGCAAAGATTTCAGTAACGCAATTGGTTAAGACTTCATTTGAAGTAAGACTTTGATGACGTTCTATTACCTGAAGCTCTGCATTTTCTTCAACAATAATCAAGTTTCGTGGTTGTAGCATTAATGACGCTTCATTACCAGTAGCGAAGTGAACAATCTCTACAGGCTTTTTAGGCATCTTATTCTTAGGAATATAGATGTAAGCCCCCTCTCGACTAAAGGCGGTATTCAGGGTTGTCAGCGATTCGTATTTTGAAGCCACTTTATTGAAATAGACGTCAATAATTTGTTTGTACATGGGTTTTGTCAAAGCAGAACTCATCAAACAGATATCAACACCATCATGCGTGGTTTCTGAAAGGTTTGAACTGAAAATTCCATCGATAAAAACGATCTTATAGGTGTCTATATCGTGAATAAAATACTTCTTAACATCTTTATAATCGAGGGCATTGTCTTGCTTTGGAAAAATACTAAAATCAATCTTCTGAAGACTATTCAGTGATGTATATTTCCAAGCTTCTTCCTTTTTAGAAGGAAAACCTTTGATTTCAAAGTTCTTCATGGCCTCCGTACGAACATCATGAACAGGATGATCTACATCGACGTTATTCTCGAACGCCATAAAGGAGGAAACTAGTTTATCTTTTAAATCCATCTTACTTCTACTTCTTTTTAAACTAAGCTCTCTTGTTTTATCCAATCGTAACCTTTTGCTTCTAGTTCTAGTGCTAATTCTTTGCCACCGGATTTCACAATTTTTCCATTGTGCAGAACATGTACAAAATCGGGAACGATATACTCTAGTAATCGCTGATAATGCGTAATTACAATCACAGCGTTGTCTTTGCTTTTCAATTTATTCACACCATTTGCTACGATTCGAAGCGCATCAATATCTAAACCAGAATCAGTTTCATCAAGTATAGCCAACTTTGGCTCTAACATGGCCATTTGAAAAATCTCATTTCTCTTCTTCTCTCCACCCGAAAAACCTTCGTTTAACGATCTGGATAAAAATTTTCGATCAATCTCCAACATTTCTGCCTTCTCTCGAATCAATTTTAACATCTGATTGGCTGGCATATCATCTAAGCCTTTTGCCTTGCGAGATTCGTTGATCGCAGTTTTCATGAAATTCGTTACAGAGACTCCAGGAATTTCTACAGGATACTGAAAAGACAAAAACACTCCTTTGTGTGCACGATCTTCAGGCGCATCGTCTTCTAAATCTTCTCCATCTAAAACAACATTTCCTTTAGTTACTTCAAACTCTTCCTTTCCCGCGATGACAGAAGCGAGTGTACTTTTACCTGAACCGTTTGGCCCCATAATCGCATGAACCTCACCCGCATTTACTTCAAGGTTGATTCCCTTTAATATTTCTTTATCCTCTACACTAGCGTGTAAATCATTAATCTTAAGCATACTGTCTATTTTAAATATTGTGGTGCCTTAGGCATTTTATTAAAGTCTTCTTTTTGATGCTGTAAATACACTTTGGCATTTTTCTCTTTGGCGAAAGTTTCAAAAGCATCCATACTTTTTAAGGTTTGTTCTACATCAGTATTAAAAACAGGAACTCTTTTGTGCTCTCTATTCTCATAGAGGTGATATAAATCTCCCGTTAGTAAAGTTGGTCCATTTTCTGCTAGATCAAGATATAACACTTGATGACCTGGCGTATGACCTGGCATAGATTTAATGATGACACTTCCATCGCCAAAAACATCGTGATCACCATTCAAGGTTTTAACGTTTGTAAGGTCTTTAATGGCTTCGTATAAACCTGCATTCTCACTATTCTTAATTTCATCACTGGTAATCATTGTATACTCGGCTTCCTGAACTAGCCAAGTTGAATTTTTTAAAACATTAGCATGACCACTATGATCGAAATGTGTGTGTGATAAAGCGATATAATCAATATCTTCTGGGGTCATTCCAACACGTTTTAGTTGATTGATCACTGAATCTTTTCTTGACACAGAAAAAGCACCAGGAGGAGGCGTAAAAGGTTCAGGCATTCCAACTAACATTTCTGGAAGTCCGGCATCCCACATCAAATTACCTTTAGGATGGGTTATC
Organism: uncultured Flavobacteriaceae bacterium; assembly: GCA_937936275.1. Classification (GTDB taxonomy): domain Bacteria; phylum Bacteroidota; class Bacteroidia; order Flavobacteriales; family Flavobacteriaceae; genus Maribacter_C. Next base: position 3,765 of record CALHCJ010000186.1, on the reverse strand, counting down.
ACATAAAAAGCATCGGCAAATTCTTTGGTCTGACCTTGATACGTGGTGTCTTGAGAAAATAATTCCAAATTATTTACCATTACGGTACCTCCGTCAAAAGTATATAGTTTTACTTCTGGCTTGACGATTTCAGCTACCTCTTCTTTTACTTCCTTCTTCTCCTCTTTGCAGGAAAAAACAAGGACTGCAAAGGATACTAAGATGATTATATATTTTTTCATTTTCACTGTGTATGTGTTTTCTAATGCGGACTAACCTACAGAACCTTCAAGGCTTATTTCTAATAATTTTTGTGCTTCTACAGCAAACTCCATCGGTAACTTATTCAAAACTTCTTTACTGAAACCATTTACGATGAGTGCAATGGCTTTCTCTGTATCGATACCTCTTTGATTGCAATAGAATATCTGATCTTCACCTATCTTACTCGTGGTAGCTTCGTGCTCAATCTGAGCGGACTTGTTTTTTGCCTCGATATATGGAAAAGTATGTGCCCCACAATCATTACCCATCAAAAGAGAATCACATTGAGAAAAATTTCTAGCGTTTTCGGCTCTCGAACCAATTTGCACCAAACCTCGATAGCTATTTTGAGATTTTCCTGCGGAGATACCTTTAGAAATAATGGTACTCTTGGTGTTTTTACCCAAGTGAATCATTTTCGTACCCGTATCTGCTTGCTGAAAGTTATTTGTTACGGCAATTGAATAGAATTCTCCCACCGAGTTATTTCCCTTCAAAATACAAGATGGGTATTTCCAGGTAACTGCTGAACCTGTTTCAACTTGAGTCCAAGAAATTTTGGAATTTTTCTCGCAGATACCACGTTTCGTTACGAAGTTATATACGCCCCCTTTACCTTCTGCATTGCCTGGAAACCAATTTTGTACCGTTGAGTATTTTATTTCAGCATCGTCTAAAGCGATAAGCTCTACAACTGCCGCATGAAGCTGATTTTCATCTCTTGATGGCGCCGTACACCCTTCCAAATAACTAACGTAACTGCTTTCATCGGCAACGACCAAAGTTCTTTCGAATTGCCCTGTACCTCCTTCATTAATTCTGAAGTATGTAGATAATTCCATGGGGCATTTCACTCCTTTGGGAATGTAACAAAAGGACCCGTCAGTGAATACCGCTGAATTTAAAGCCGCATAAAAGTTATCCGTTTTAGGTACTACCGTACCCATATATTTTTTCACCAATTCAGGATGTTCTTGAATGGCCTCTGAAATGGGCATAAAGATAATTCCCTTTTCTGCTAAGGTCTTTTTGAAGGTCGTAGCTACGGAAACAGAATCAACCACAATATCAACAGCCACATTCTGAAGTTTCTTTTGCTCATCTACAGAAATACCAAGTTTACGATACATCTCTAACAAATCAGGATCTACATCTTCTAAAGATTTGTTTGGATCTGCAGCTTTTGGTGCAGAATAATAACTGATTGCTTGAAAATCTGGTTTTTCATAATGAACATTCGCCCATTCTGGTTCTTCCATCTTTTCCCAAATACGAAAAGCATCTAAACGCCATTCCGTCATCCATTCTGGCTCATCTTTCTTTTTAGAAATTGCTCGAACAATGTCTTCATTTAATCCCTTGGGAAATGTATCTGACTCAATATCTGTATAAAAACCGTATTCGTATTCTTTGGTTTCTAGTTCTTTCTTTAATTCCTCTTCAGTATATGCCATGCTCTAGTATATCAAATTATAACGAAAAACTCTCTCAACAACCGCAAGTTCGTTGTGCATTTGGGTTGTTAAAAACAAACCCCTTACCATTTAATCCACCTGAGTATTCTAAAACGGTGCCTACTAAGTATAAAAAACTTTTCTTATCTACAATAATGCGTACGTCATTGTCTTCAAAGACTTTATCGGTATCGCCCATCTTGTTATCAAAATCTAATTCGTAAGACAGTCCACTACAACCACCACTTTTTACGCCTACACGCACATAGTCAGTGGTCGCATTGAAACCTTCTTCTGCCATCAAATTAATGACCTTCTGTTTGGCTGTTTCTGATACTTGAATCATGATTTTATGTGTTTCTACCAAATTCTATTTGGTATGATTCTAAATAGTTAGCAAATATAAGGCATAAGTCTCTTTTTTCTGCAGTTACTAACATTATTATAACGAATGTATGAATAGGTCTTTTCTATCGATTTGTAGTGTTTTTGTCGACCTTGTTCAAAAAGACCAATGTTTGATCTATTTGACTCTCATAATGATGACATCTGATTTCCCATGATTTTGAAGATTTGAGAAATCTGTACTGGCGCTCTCACCCACTAAAACAATAGCTCCTGTTGAAGTTTCTACCGCATCAAAACCATAATCTAGTCCCGTGCCACCGAAAGTTTTTTGCCAAGTCATATTACCTTTTACATCTGTCTTAATTAGCCAAATATCATTTTCGCCGGCGTTCATACTTGCATCTTTATCTGAACTTTTTGAATTCCCAACAATGACAAAACCTCCATCTCGGGTAGCACTTACACTTTGTGCAGCATCGAATTGGCTTCCACCGAAAGATTTTTCCCATACTAGATTTCCAGAAGCATCAATTTTTATCAACCAGATGTCAGATTCCCCATTGTTCTTTGAAATATCAACATCGGTGCTAAACGTATTTCCTGTAATAACGAATCCACCATCATTCGTTTTAGCAATATCTTGAGCTCTTTCAATACCTGTACCTCCATACGATTTTTCCCAAGCTAAATTTCCGTTTTCATCTATCTTCACTACCCAAAAATCATAACTTCCTCTACTATTATGGATATCAAAATCATTACTTTCAGTAAAGCCACTCATTACAAATCCGCCATCATCAGATCTCACAACAGCATGTGATCGGTCATTATTGGTGCCTCCATAATATCCTCTCCACTCAAGATTTCCTGTAGCATCTACTTTAGTTCCCCAAAACTCTCCAACACCGTGGGCAGTAAGATTTCCCTTCTCGGTATTTCCATCAGCTCGCGCAGAGGTAATATCTAAAAATCCTGTAAAGAATAATCCTTCATCTTCAGTTTGAAGAATATCATACGAATGGTCGTGCCCTGAAAACCCGAAGCTTTTTTCCCATTCTATATTTCCAGTAGCATCTACTTTCACAATCCAATTGTCATGAAAACCGTTGTTATGACTTCCATCACCATCATCACTCATGGCATACCCTGTTAAGGCAAAACCACCATCTTTTGTTTGCACCAAACTTTGACCTCGATCGTCTTTACTACCCCCATAGGTTTTGTTCCATTGCATGTTTCCTTCAGAATCAAATTTCAAAAGCCAGTAATCATTGACTGCCAAATTTTTATCGACAATATCGCCATCAGTACTTTCTGAGTAACCTAGAACTGCATAGCCACCGTCATTGGTTACAATAATTGCTTGAGCAGTGTCTTCGCCAGAACCTCCAAACGTCTTCACCCAATCAAGTTCTCCTAAAAATCTAGATTCATCAGTCTCATTAATAGCAACAACCTCTGTGTCTTTGGTGCATCCAAAAACCAGTAATAGTAAAACAAGAGGAAATACGTTGCGCATCATCAGTTCGATTTACGGATTACGAAGAGGCCTCCGTTAATATCACTGACTATAATTTTACCGCTTTCAAAATAAGGGTACACACTCCAAACTCCAGCAAACTGTGCTCTATCAGTTGAAGGAAAAGTATCAAAAAAACCGGCTTCTGAAATATTCTTATTTGCAATTCCTGAAATATCTAATATTCGCACTCCAGCCGTG
>CALHCJ010000185.1 GCA_937936275.1 uncultured Flavobacteriaceae bacterium | reverse complement strand
TCTGTATTGATGTATGCGACAACTTTTTGTTGTAATTCTGTTTTATGATCTTCCACCCATTCTGTTGAACCTATGAGACCCGGTTCCTCAGCATCCCATGCACAATACACTAGGGTCCGTTTGGGCTTCTTTCCTTTTTTAGCAAGCTCACCCACGGCGCGTGCTTCTTCCATGAGCGCCACCATCCCACTAATGGGATCATTGGCACCATGCACCCAGGCATCGTGATGATTTCCGCGCATCACCCATTGATCAGGAAAATCAGTTCCCTTCATTGTAGCAATCACATTATGAGCAGGTTTTAATTGCCAATCAAATTCAAGCTTTAAATGAACTTTTGCAGGTCCAGGGCCAATATGATATGTAATCGGAAGTCCACCTCGCCATGATTGCGGAGCAACTGCTCCGTCTAATGCTGCGAGCAGGGGTTGTGCATCTTCATACGAAATAGGTAGCACCGGAATTTTGGTTATTGTAGGTGCATCTTTTCGATCTAATCGTTTTGCATCTTTAGTGGCACCGTAACCTGGAGTAAGCACATCACCTGGGTAGGTGGGCATATCCATTACAGAGCCTCTTTGTACTCCTGTTTTGTTTTTATATGCCCCTTTAGGATACACATCACCTCGACCATAACCGTCATCAGCAGGATCTGAATATATAATACATCCAATAGCACCTTTTTCAGCAGCAAGTTTTGGTTTAATGCCACGCCAAGAACCTTGATATTTGGCAATCACAATCTTTCCTTTGACATCAATGCCTAATTTATCTAGTTCTTCATAATCTCTTGGTATTCCATAGTTTACAAAAACTAACTCTGCTTCTACATCACCATCCGTTGAAAATGCATTATAACTGGGAAGTAACGCATCACCCTGCGCTGTAAATTTATCTCCTTCTACCGGAACAGCAGTTAATTTAGCGGTATAGGAAGTCGGTGCTGTAAGTTCTAATAGTCGAATTTTAGGATATGGAAATAAGACATGGTAGGTTTCTATTTTTGCATCATATCCCCAAGATTTAAATTTCTTTTGAATCCACTTTGCGTTTTTCTCTCCATATTCAGTGCCCACCCAGTGTGGTTCAGCGGCCATCAATTGCATCCATTCATCGAGATTGGTGGCATCTAATTTCGATTCAAAATCGGTTTCTAATTGCTGCTGTTTTTTGGTGTTTTCAGGAGTAAAGCCTAAGATAGATTCTTGAGCATTCACCATAGCGATAACAAAGCACAGGGCGAAGGATAAAATTTGCGTTCTCATTTCGGTTGGTTTTAAGTAAATGAAAATACAAATTTTATAATGATCTCTCGAATTAAAACTGAGCTTTAGGCGGCTTTATTTTTAGTGATCTTGCTTTTTGTTTTCAATCTCCAATAGATGATATAAGCTGTGCCAATTACAGATGGAAGTACCCATGCGGTAAGCGTCCAAAGTTTTAATCCAGCGACTATAAATGCGGTAATTGATGCAATTAATCCTGCAATCATATGTGTTAGATGCGTTAACAGCCAAGCAACTTTTTGTTCTCTGAAATTTTTATAGAAAATGAAATTTTTGATGGTCAGGAATAGCCCCAACCCTCCAAAAACCGTATACAGTGTATGATCGGGTACTTTATTTAAGAATCCGTAGATGCCATAAGCAACCATAAATACAGAGAAAAGGAGCATGATGGTGGAAATAGTCAAATCAATAGGTGCTGCTTTAATTTTTTTACGAGATTTAAAAGTTAGTGCCCGACGGCCGATTAAAACGAGATAAATTGTAAATAAAGAGATGAGAAATAGAAATAAACTTTCGTGGTTTGGCAACCACGAAATAGGGAGTATGATAAGGCAACTAACAATCATGGAAATAGCAAAAAATTTGCCCATTCGTTTATGAAGTTTACCTCCTTTTTTAACCGCCATACTTCCAAAGCCAGTGATCAGACCGATTCCACCTAAAAAGGCATGTATGTAAATGGCGATTGTGATGGTTGGTTCCATAGTTATGTTTTTGGTTCTATAGGTCAAAGTTGAAACTAATGACAAAGAATTAAAATAATTTAATGCTGAACTGTTGTTTTCGAAGTACGAATTGAATTAAGAACTTGCTATGGCATCTAGAGCATCCACTAAGACATCAATTTGCTTTTTCGTAATAAAAATGGCAAAAGAAAGGCGTACTGAATTGAGTCCGAATTTACTCATGGGGCGACTATCGATTCCGTAGGCGTCAAAAAGGCGATTCTTAACTTCTTGAACATCTTTACCCAAGACTTCTACCACTTGTATTCCGGCTGAAAGTGAATCAAGTTCAGGGGTTTTCAGCACTAGTTTCGGATTTTCTACTATGCTATTTCTGAAATAGTGCTTTAATTCATAGGTACGGTCTTGGATTTTTTTCGATCCAATGGTATTTCGATAATCTAGTGAGGCTCCTAAACCTAAAACTTCAGGTAGGTTTCTTGTATTGTAATTTTCCAATCTTCGGATGCTAGTATCCTCATACCCACGAGCTACAATAAGCGGTTTTAAATGTTTTTGACTTTCCTGTTTGGCATAAAAAATACCAACTCCCTTTGGGGAAAATAACCATTTATGGGCACTTACGGTGTAGAAATCACAACCTATATTCTTCAAATCAATTTCAAACATACCAGTCGCTTGGGCGCCGTCAACGGCAACTAAAATCCCTCTTTGATGAGCCATTTCAGAAACCTCTTTGATGGGTAAAATCATTCCGTTGGTATTCACCAAATGACAAATAGAAATCACTTTAGTTTTCGGGGTAATTGCATTTCGATAAACTTCGACTACTTCTTCCACGCTTTTCGGTAGAATAGGAAGGGTAGGGGTAACTATTTTTACACCTTTACTTTCTTGCCAATACTTCCATGGATTTAATGCACTCGTATGTTCATGATCGGCAGAAATTATTTCGTCTCCAGGTTCCAGAGCCATGCTGCTTGCGATGAGATTCATACCTTCGGTCGTATTGTGTATCAAAGCAATTTCTTCTTCAGAAACTGAAAAAAGGTCAGCGGTTTTCTTTCGGACAGATTCAATATCATCTTTCCAACCACCCCACATATACTTTGATGGGAAATCGTCTAGGGTATTTTGGAAATTTATGGTTGCTTCTCGAATGGGTTTTGGACATGCACCTAAAGATCCATTATTGAAATAGATGAGACCATCGGCAAAATTGAACTGTGATTGTATCGTTTCCCAATACTCCTCTGTTTCATCAATCGAATCTAATGTTTTAAGTGCGGCTCGTAATTGATCAGTGGATTGCGACCAGAGTACATTGGGCACAACTGCTGCACCCATTATGCTTGGCGCAATAGCTTTAAGAAACTTTCTTCTACTCTTTGGCATAGGTGGGTATTTGATTTGTTAATTTCAGAATCAGCTAAAACAATAAACTTTAAAGCATTTTGCTTTCAATTTTTTTTGATTGCCAGTATACAATTACGGCAGGCAGTTGCTAGCTTACTGCATCTCGAAGCTGTTTACTACCGTAATCCGTTTAATAAAATCGATTTTATATATTGTTTAAAAACCTAATGTTGTTTTGGTCTATTTTAGTTTATTCCGAGTAAGCTGCACAATTTGATTTCCTTCGTGTATCTATCAGATATATTATTTTCCACGTACCATTATCATAAAAAAGCTGGAAAGAGTTTACTCCACAATGGCTGAAGGTACCATCAAGCCAAAACTCATATGCTGTCCAAGCATTAGCCATATTGCCATCTACCTGTATGTGGTATGATTTGATACGTTCTTCCCAATTATCTTTTACGGGGCGACCACTTCCGATTACTTTTATAAAATTAGAAACATCATCTTGTTTTAAGACATCCTTTTTTTCTTTGTTTTTAGAAGCCGTTTGAAATATGACATGATCTGCCATGGTTTGCTTCAAGAGTAGCGTATCTGCTGTATGAAATCCTTCAAAAAAAGTCTTTATAACCTCTTTTACTTCTTCCTTTGGGTCTTGAGAAAAAGAAAAGAATCCTGAAAACAGTATTACTGCGAGAATGATTTTTTTCATTAGTACTTATTTTTAGATTTCCAGAAATGTACGGAAACCAATGCAACTATCTTGCTTGAATTCTAGTTACGGTCTTTATCAATTTTAATAAGGTTTGAATGCCCTTTTGCAATCATACGTGTTCGATCTTCATTCCAAATCTCACAAGAGGTATTTACAATTTGGTTTCCATTTTTCGTGATGGAGGTTTTTGCAATAATAGTATCTCCTGCTTTGGCAGATGCAAAATAATCTACCGCTAAATTTACGGTTGTATAAAAATTCGGTTTTCCCAAAGAATAGACCGCAGCACCTACAGCATCATCTATTATCGCAGCGGTAGTACCTCCATGTAAGATACCCATGGGATTGGTCATTTCGTCCCGTATTAAATATTGAAATTCTAGTTCACCCTCGCTAACACTAAGTAAGGTGGGGTTGAGCCAACGCATTAATGGCGAAATAGATGTTGAAGAATCTTGTCCGATTAAAGATTGGAATAAGGCCAGAGCTTTGTTCATTTTTCTTGGGTTAATTGTTGTCTGTCGAAGTATGACTGTCATTCGTAAAAGTAGTTTTTTTCTTAATATGAGTTCGCTATATTTACCATCAAGATTAATTTTATTAGACACCTATGAAGACCAAATTTCATTTAACAGCGATAGCTGTTGTATTTTCTACGCTATTTTCATTTGCCCAAGATTCGAACTCCTTAGAGGGCACCTGGAATCTCACCATCACCGAAGATGATAAGGAAGTACCCTCATGGTTAGAAATCAAACATTCAGGAAATAGCACCCTTATCGGTCGATTCTGTTATAAATTCGGAAGCGCAAGACCTATTGCTGAAGTTAAAGTCGTTGATGGAAAATTTAGTTTTTCGATTCCCGCGCAGTGGGAACCTCAAGGATTCGATATGCGAATAATTGGGATGCAAGATGGTGAAGGACTCAAAGGGACTTTAATCTACACGGATGGAAATACGTATCCTTGGACCGCAAAACGAACACCAAAATTAGCATATACCGATAATCCGAAATGGGGAAAAAAGAAAACCCTCTTTAATGGTAAAGATTTAACAGGATGGACCGCGCTAGGTGAGAATCAATGGATTGTCGAAGATGGCGTTTTAAAGAGTCCGAAATCTGGAGCAAATTTAGTGACCGACGAAAAGTTTGCAGACTTCAAACTGCACGTTGAGTTTAAATATCCAAAAAACAGCAATAGTGGTATTTATTTAAGGGGTCGTTATGAGGTTCAAGTTGCAGATAATGCTGGCCTAGAACCATCCAATATTTTGTTTGGCGGTATCTACGGATTATTGACTCCCAATGAAATGGTTGCTCGCCCTGCTGGAGAGTGGCAAGAATATGATATCACACTAATTGGTAGAAGGGTGACCATAGTTGCCAATGGTAAAACTATTATCAGCAATCAAAACATACCGGGTATGACTGGTGGTGCTTTAGATAATGACGAAGCCGCACCTGGCCCGCTTTTAATTCAAGGGGATCATGGTCCTGTTGAATTACGAAATATTGTAATTACACCGATAGCAAAATAGGTTTTTTCGCTTTTCTTGGGTTTAAGAAGATGAAACCAAAACACTTCATATGGGTTAAAAGACGACTACTTTTAACCCATATTTTTTATTTAAATTATCTACTAAAACAACGCTATAAACACAATATTATAATAAATTATCTGTTTGGTTATAAGTGACTTAGCGAAATATTATCGCGTAATTCCCAAAATCTGAAAAACCTACATCCCATGAAAATAGTCAACCGAATTTTTGTCTTGGCATGCATTGGACTTTTATTAGCCTCTTGTAGTGCAACCAATCAGCTTACCATGAGCGCAATAGAACCTGCACCTGTGCATATTGCTTCTGATGTATTACACATCGGAATCATTAATCGAAGTCTTCCTGCAGAAGGAAATAGCGGACTAGACACTGTAGATAAGATTTTATCTGCTGAAGGAAAAAATTTGGATAAGCATGGCGCGGAGGCGGCCATTGCATCTGTAAAATCAGAATTAGAACGTTTAGATCGTTTTGATCAAGTAGCTATTCTTGAAGATATTCCTGAAATCAGAAAAGGTCTGGGTGTTTTACCTGCCACCTTAACTTGGGATCAGGTCGATGCAATTTGTGAAAAGTACAACGTAGATGTTTTATTCTCTTTAGCGTTTTATGATACCGATACGAAAGCTTCCGTTCAAGCTACTGAAATGGAAATTCCGAATGCGTTTGGAGTCAAGGCAAAAGTACCAGCTGTTGCCATAACCCTGCGAACTAAAATTCAAAACGGTTGGAGAATTTATGATCCAGCAACTAAGGAAGTTCTAGATGAGTACGCATTTGATAATAACTTGGTTTCAACAGGGCAGGGTATCAACCCTATCAAAGCTGTTAAGGCTATTATGAACCGAAAAGAAGAGGTGGTGGAGACTAGTAGCAAAATAGGTGATTATTACGCCAGACGTATCACACCACAGTCGCGAAGGGTAACACGTGATTACTTTGTAAAAGGCACCAATAATTTTGAAGTTGCTATGCGAAGAGCTCAGAGCGGTCAGTGGAGTAGTGCTGCGGAATTATGGGAGCAAGAAGTCGCTAACCCCGATGCTAAGATAGCAGGACGCGCTTGTTACAATATGGCCATTATTAACGAAATTAACGGCGATTTGAATAAAGCATTGGAGTGGGCACAACGCTCTTACACAGATTATGAGATTCGAGAAGCCATTCGATATGTGAATATTTTGAAATATCGTATTTCTCAACAACGGGTATTGAATCGACAATTAGCTAGATAAGCAAACAAGAAATAAAAATAGAAACGCCAAGCATATTGCTTGGCGTTTTTGTTTACAATTTTGAAAAGTTCGTTTATTTTAGGAAAGAGCTACTGTGTACTGTTTTTGATCAATTGCACATAGAAAGCTATGGAATCGTAAAAATCGCTTACGGCTAAGCGCTCGTTCAATCCATGAAAGGATTTTTGATTGCTTTTGTTCAAAAGAATAGGAGAAAAACGATAGATGTGATCTGATAGGTCATTATAGTGCCTTGCATCAGTACCTCCTACCACCAAATACGGACTTACCACTACTTCAGGAAATAGTTGCAGTATTGTAGTATTTATGATCTTGAATTGTTCTACCTCGGGGCTTGAATGTTTAGAAGGTTCAGAAACGAAACCTCCTTTTTCTATCGTAACACGGTCATCATTTATAACACGTTTAACGTGCGAGATGACATCGTCGGTGGTCGTCTCCGGCAGAATTCTAAAGTTTACCGTGGCACTAGCAGTTAAGGGAATGATATTATCTTTAACACCGCTATTAAAAATCGTTGGAGAGGTAGTGGTTCGAATCTGAGCGTTTCCAGAACTAGTAGATTCATAGACGTTTAAAAGTACAGGGCTTAGAACCGACTTATTCGCAAATACCAATTTGTTTGTAAAAGGCATTTCAGGTCCGATATATTCCATGAACTCTTTTAATGGAGCTGTTATTTTAGACGGTAAGGGATTGTTTTTAAGTTTCGTAATGGCATTAGCCATCACATCGATAGACGTTTCTTTTCCAGGCATTGAAGAATGTCCCCCTTCAATGCGGATACCTAGATTTAAAGAAAGATATCCTTTTTCTGCAACGCCGATGAGAGCAACTTCTTTGGTCATCCCGGGTACAAGACCCTGGGTGACGACACCGCCTTCATCTAAAACGTATTCAGCAGTCACACCTTGATCTTTTAAATATTTGGCCATGGTTACCGCTCCTAAACGGCCTCCAATTTCCTCATCGTGTCCAAAAGCGAAGTACATACTTCTTTGAGGCTTAAAATTTTGCTGTAGTAAAAGTTCAACGGCCTCAAGAATTCCTATTACTCCCACTTTATCATCAATAGCCCCACGCCCCCAAACGGTGTCATTTTTAATAATTCCCCCGAAGGGTTCAACTTTCCATTCTGATATATTTTTTTCAATTACCGGAACAACATCTAGATGCCCCATAACAATAATTGGATTCAGATTTTTATCTGATCCTTTCCAATGAAACAAATGACTATAACTATTAAAGGTTTTATGTTCTAAAAGCGAATCTGCTAAGGGATAAGTTTCTTTTATAAAGTCATTAAAATTTTGAAATTGAATCGAATCAAATTCCGCAATATTTTCAGGAGACACTGTTTTTATTTGTAGTGCTTTAGCAAAATTATCAATTGCTTCAGAATCTGCTTTTACCGGAGTTATCGGACTTACTGATAATTGTTTTGAATCGAA
>CALHCJ010000184.1 GCA_937936275.1 uncultured Flavobacteriaceae bacterium | reverse complement strand
CTTGCTATAAAATTCTCCCAAGGATAGCATATTCAATTGAAATAGAATTCCTTGTTGCTTAAACTCTCCATACTTCTTACTTCTAGCATGTAAAAAGTTATAACGTTCAGGATGCGCTAGAACAGGAAAAAACCTATGATGGGCGATGGATATTATTGCCTCATCGAAATTAATAGGACGCTGTAGATAACTCATTTCTACCAACAAATGCTCTTTTCTTAAAGGCATTACTTTACTGTTCTCCAATAATGATTCAAAATTATCATCAATCATATGTTCCGCAGAAGCATCAATCCTAACACTACTCAATCCGTTTTTCTTTAAAGCAAACCTAATACTATCTAAGGCTTCGCAGATAGTTTCTTTCGTATTGTCATAATAATTATGCATAATATGCGGAGTAGCTATAAAATTATTTACTCCAAATTCTGAAAAACCTTTTAGCAAATCTAACGAATCATCAACGGTTTTTGCCCCATCATCAATACCAGGTAGTATATGGTTATGAATATCAACAAAACCTTCTAAAAGGTCAATTAAATAGATTTTTTTACGAAAGAGACTTACCATTTATGCTAAGGGGCTTAATTTGTAAAATTACTATAATAACTTAACATGAATTGTACCAGTTTATTATTGTCTTAAAACTAAAATCGCTCACTTTTAAAGTGAGCGATTAAAATCATAATGTTAAAACCTTTAAATCGCTAGAATGATACCGATATTTTCCCTCTTAAATAAAAAGGTGTTCCTGGTGTAAAATGAATTTCCTCAAAAGAGGAAGGCTCATTCAATAGCCTACTTTCTGTGGCAAATTGAGTTTCATTCCATTCTGAGTCTAGTAAGTTTTCAACGATTACGCCAAACGTCCAGTTATTCCAGGCATAGTTCAAATTCAGATCAGTAATGAAATAACCTTCTGCGACAATTGAATTATCTTCATTGGCTGGTCGGTCTTTAATAAAACGGTAGCTCAAACCTCCAGAAAAATTTCCAATATCAGTAATAGATATTCCTCCTGAAGAAGTTAAGTCTGGTGCTAAAGGAATGAAGTCTTGCCCTTCTGGTTCTTCAGTACTTCTGGCTAGCGTATAATTGATGTCTGCATTAGCATACATCCAATCTGTCAATTGATAACGAAAACCGAAGTCCGCTCCAATACGTCTAGTCTTTCCACTGGGTTCTACAATTGCAGCATCACCGACGTAAACAAATTCTTGCTCTAAAAATAAACTCCAAATTGCAGCATTTAAAACCAATTTATTTGACGGTTTTACGATTGCACCTAAGTCAGCAGAGTACGCTGCGGGTAAAATATCTTCACCGCTGTTAGCGACGACTACACGAGTATCATTTGAGTGAAACCCAATGCCAGTTTTAGCAAATAATTGTATTCCGTTAGAAGCTGCGTAGATTGCATTTAACTTTGGGCCAACAAATATTTTGTCTTCACTTTTACTATCGTAAGTTTCCGATAGCAAATCAACGTAATCAAATTTGAAATAATCTAATCGTAATCCAGGGTTAATGGTCCATTTATCTTTCTTGTAGGTCAAATTGAAAAAGCCATATCCGTTTAATTCATCAATATTACCAAATGCTAATCGCTCTAATAATTCTTGGCGGTTTTTAGTTCGAGATAGCTGCACATCATTAACATCGTCATATCTGAAACCAAAACCAGTTTCATATTTGAATTGAGAATCATGATCGCCAATATGGAGTGAGTTGTTGTATTTTGTTTCAGCACCAATAATCGTTCGATTTTCTTTCTGTCGAATTTGATCTGCATTTATAGGATCTTCTAAAAAGAAGGTAAAGTTTGAAAATAGTTCAAAATCATACTTAGAAATAAATGCTTTTGAGGTTACGCTTGAATGTTCATCTATTTGTTTAGTATGATTTACTAAAAAGTTAGATCTGCTAGTATTTCCACCTTCGGTATCGTCAATCGCACCGAAACGACCGATTAATCCTCGATCAACGGCACGTTGCGGAATTTGCCCTGAGGCATCCCATTTGCTTTGAAAATGTGACAAAGTGATGCTCAAATCTTGATCTTCCCTATTGTTAAAATTATAGCGTGCCATCAAGTTTAGGCGATTGAAGTTTTGTGGCGAATCAAAAGCACCATCGGTAAGAACAAGTTCTGAGGCTACATACGCATTGCTTTTATCACCTTCTGTAATTTTGAACATTCCAACAGAGCGAATGGTATTGAACATTCCTGCTTCCAGAGATAATAGGTTATTTTCTATCTTCTTTTTAGTTTTAAGATCAACATAACCTGCCGTATTAAAGTTACCCTTATTTGCATAATAGGATCCTTTGCCAAAATCAATGTTATCAATAGTTTCAGGAATAATAAAGTGCATGTCGGCATACCCTTGCCCGTGGGCGTGAGAGACCATATTCACAGGTAAACCATCAACGTCAATAGTGATATCTGTACCATGATCAATATCAAACCCTCTTAAGAATATTTGTTCAGCTTTACCTCCGCCAGCATGTTGACCAATAATAAGTCCAGGTACTTTTCGCAGAATCTCTTGAGATGATTTTACAGGACTAGCCTTCACATCAACATTGACGAACTGACTGAGCGCATTTACCTTTGAAACCAGCGTAACTTGATCTAAAGAAACCGCAGCTTCTTTCAGAGTTATCTTTATGGTTGCATCAAGTTGATTCTCACTTATAGTAATTTCTTGGGTTTTAAAACCCAAGAAATTAAACACGATTAAGTCTCCAACGGAAATATCATCTAATTCAAAATAACCAGAAACATTAGTGTAGGTATACCCTTTAGTAGTTTTATTGAAAACACCAACCCCTTCAATGGGAGCGTTATTTTCGTCAACCACAGTTCCGCTTAGTTCATGTGCGCTTACAGCAAAACTGAAGCTCAGAAATAATATATATATAATTAACTTTTTCATTTTTATTGTTTTTGTGGGATAGCGAATACCTTCAAGTAAAAGGTTAGCAAGACCTTTGTACTCAATAAAGCATTCTATTTTTTATATTCTATAAAGTGTCTAGCAATTAGGTTGTGCTAGATTCGAAGGTGATTGGAGGAAATTCTATTGTTTTAGGAAACCCTTCTCTAAGTCGATAAATAGGCGCGAAATATTCCTTTATAATGGTGTATTTGTAATTCAACGGAAGTTGAATACTTGAAGAATTTATATGTTTCTTCACTTTGACTTTATTCAAGATAGTTTCTTCATGGTCTTTATGGTCGTTTGAAGCTTCGAATACAGAATTAACTAAATTGATCAACTTATGGTTGTGTTCGAAAAGAGTAGTACTGTGATTGTGTTGGTTATGTATGCCCGTTGAATCATGGTCATTAGAAAGCAATGCTTGCGGCATTTCGATGCTATGCGAAATCGAATGTAAAACACGAACAATTTGGTTTTGCAACGGACTTAGCAAATAGCAAATGCAAACTAGCATTACTATTTGTTTTATAAATTTTGGCTTACAGCCTTTTAAATATCCTATTTGCATTCTGTTTATTTGCGAGAAATACTTCGTTTAATCTTGTTCGTCAAGTAGTTTGGTTAAGGTTTCTTCGATGTAATTGGCGTATTCTATTATCGTTGGGAATTCAAATATTTTACTTAGAGGAAATTTCATTTCTATTTCCTCATTAATTCGGGCAGTGACGCGAATTGCAGCAAGCGAATGTCCGCCCAATGCGATAAAATTATCATGCACACTAACCTGTTTTAAACGAAGTACCTCTTTCCAAATACCTCCTATTAATTCTTCGATATCTCCGTTTGGAGCTACGAATGGGGTTTCCGTATCCAATTGAGAAGTACTTAACATTTTCAATTGGGCTTTATCTACTTTACCATTTTTTGTTAGTGGTAGTTTTTCTACATATTTAAAGTAGGAGGGAACCATATACTCAGGCAATGCTTGCTTTAAATGCTTTGCAAGTTCAGCTGAAGATGTTTTTTCACCAGTATAATAACAGACTAAATTTTTCTGCTTTAATTCACTTTCTCCTGACACTTGATATCCAATTTCATCTGCTATGCGTTTTACTTCCTTTTCATCTATAACTTCGTTGATTTCTTCAAGTGTTTCGGTTCTGGTTTTATGCCCCATGCGAACATCCCAACTGTAAGGAAAAGAATAGTTGCTGTATCCCTTTTCTTTTTTGTGAACGTAAATACCCAATTGGTTGATTAAGCAATTCGTTGAACGACCAGTATCGGTAGGACGTACCCAATCAACTTTTTCTTTTAAAAACCGAAGCATTTCGTCAAGAGTAACATCACTATAGCGATAAAAGTCAATAAACTGTACTTTATTAAAAGTATCATCATAGTCAAACATAGAAACATCTATTAGTTCCTTTACCGCATCCTCTTCTTGATGATAGAGCTTTCGAGCTTCTAGAATTGTATCGTCGATAGTTGAAACATCAGCATTTTCATCCCAAAAAAGTTCTTCAGTTAATCGTGTTTCAAAGAATTGTCCTCTTGAAAGACCTGTAACAACATATGGTATTTGCTTTGCCAAAGCTATTTGTGTACTTAATGTGTAAATCGTTTTAAAACATCCATTACATACATTTTGATGCCTGTGAAGACTATCTACAAAAATGGCATTCATATGTTCGGTGGTGCCATAAATATGATCTACCTCTAACTTTGAAACTATTCGATCGATATTTTCTTTTGCCTGTTCAGAAATGTATCCGTTGTCCAAGGTAAATGCAAGCACACGAAGTCCCATATTAATAAGTTGTGCCAGTATATAGGTACTATCTTTTCCTCCACTTAAAAGTGAAATACAGTCATAATTGGGGCTTTTTCCTCGTTGGGAGGTGAGTATATTCCGAAGTTCCTCTTCGGATTTAAAATACTTCTGCGCTTGATCTTTATACCCTTCGAATGCATTACAAACATGGCAGACGCCGTGTTCGTCAAAATCGGTATTTGGATAATTGGAAGGTAGACCACAGTTTAAACAATTGACCACTTCATGTTCGGGAATAACCTTTTCATTTTCTATAATAACAACTGCTGTATTTTGAACGTTATTATGTGTTAGAAGGTTTGCTTCTACATCTGTTAATTCTAATCGAAAACCTCGAAGTTTTACCTGTTCGTCAACACGACCCAAATATTCAAATTCATCAAATTCATTCAAGCGAACTAGATCACCTGTTCGATACATTTTGAATTCAGGATTAAATGGATTGGTCACAAATTTTTCTGAAGTCAAGTCTGCAAGCTTGCAGTAACCTTCGGCTAAACCAAATCCTGATAGGTGCAACTCTCCAACCACTCCAGCTGGTACTTGGTTGTAATTCGAATCTAATACAAGACCTGACATTCCTGAAATTGAGGTGCCGATAGGAACAGATGCTTCCGTATGATTTGCGGTATATTGTCCTGCAATGCATCCCACCGTTGCTTCTGTGGGTCCGTATTCATTGTATATTCGTAAATCTTCTGAAAATGAATTTTGGATAGATTGAGCAATATTAACTTTAAAATCTTCACCGCCAACAATCATCGTTTTGATATTGGAATGTTGCATGTCGGCCCCTCTAATTAAAGCTAAATGCGAAGGTGTGAGCTTTATGCTATTGACTTTGTTTTGTGCCAATACTTCCATCAGGGAAATATCTGGACCATGATCTGCTTCACTATAAACTATTAATTCACCACCTGTAATCAAAGGAAGAAAAGTCGAAGTAATGGTAAGATCAAACCCAACTGATGTAAATAATGGAAAGATAAATTTTTCTTTGGTTGCGTAGTATGATTTTGCCCAATTTAAATAGTTGCAAATAGCCTTATTAGAAATGAGAACACCTTTAGGGTTACCCGTTGAACCCGAAGTATATATCATGTACGCTAAACTATCTTGTAGTGAATCTTGACACTTAAACTCAATGCTTTCATGAAGCAAGCTACTCAGATCATCATCCAAATTCAAGTATGGAATTTGAGTAGAAGTAATATTGTCAACTAGACGATTATTGGTTAATATGAAATGACAGTTTGAATCTTCTAAAATGTAGGAGACTCTTTGAGATGGTTGATCAGACGAAATAGGAATAAAAGATGCTCCTGTTTTAAGAATTCCTAATACAGCTACTATATATTCTGGGGAACGCTCTAAATGAACAGCTACTCTCTTTTCAGAGTTAATTCCTTTTGTCAATAAATAGTTTGCAAATTGATTAGCTTTCTGATTGAGTTCTTGGTAGGTATAACTCGTATTCTTAAAACTCAATGCGGTAGCATCGGGTGTTTGAATTGCCTGAAGTTCAAATTGTTTAATAATCGGAATAAACTCAGAAATAGGTTGTAAATCAATTGCCGAAACCTTATCGATTAAGCTAGGTTCATAAATGGACTGATTAACATCTTCAATCAATGCATCTAAAACTTTTAAAAAATGTTGCGGTATCTCATTTTGTAATGATTCATGAAAGACATCGTTATTTAAGTCAAAATGAACCTCAATATCACCAGAAGCATTCATGTCGTAAACATGACAACGTAATTGGTGGCCTGGGTCACAATGTTCAGGATGAATCCATTCTGACTGCATCGGCATACCATTGAAATCAGGAAAAGCTACGTTGATATAATTCAAAACCACATTAAAACTTCTACTTAACTCTGGAGAAGACATGCCCGGTTGAGCATTTTTTAAATAATCATTTGTCTCTAGTTTAACTTTTTCTAAAACTGAAAAGAAAGTATCCTTGTCTTCAAAATCAGAAAGCAATGGGAATATTTCTATAAACAAACCCGGAGTTCTTTTAAAACTTTTTGTTGAGCGATTATGTGAAGGAGCGCCAATCGCAAATTTTTGTTGCCCACTCACTCGATGTAAATAGGTGAAAATTGCCGTAGTGAACAGGTTGAATAGTGTTAAATCTTGAGTCCATGAACGAATTTCTGATCTAGACGCTAGATCTTTTAATCTTTTAGACCGATCTACCCCCAGCTTCAGTGAAACTCTATTCGCTAGAGAAGTAGTAGCACTACATTCTTTACCATAAATTTTTAAAGGCACTGTTAAGCTATCAATTTTGGTTTTCCAATGATCTCTTATCGTTTGACTTATTGGTAATTTTTTTTGTACGGCTTTGTACACCAGGTAGTCATCAAAAGCAGGAACGTCTTTTATCTTTGGGGTAGAACCTTCTAGGATACTCTTATAGAGTTCAACTTGTAATTTATATAGAATAGTAGAAGTTGTAGCATCAGTAACCAAATGATGAATATTTAAAAACCAAAAGTGTCTCTGTTCATTCACTTTTATTAAGACAGAATCAAATAAAGGCTTTGTGAAATCAAAGTTGATTTGACTTCTGCGCTTCATCCAATTTTTTATTTCCTTAGGTTTTTTAGACGAAAAATCTAATATTTCAATTGTTTTTTCACATCCAGTTTGTATGCTTTGAACCGGAATTCCGTCGATTACTGAGAAAACTGTACGTAGCACTTCAGCTCTCTCAATCAATTGATCGAAAGCAGTCTTGAAACTTTCATTATCGATAAAACCCTCAATATCAAAAGAGTGTGCCATATTATATAATGGTGCCTCTGGATTCAATTGTTGGCCTGTCCAGATTGAAAGTTGACTTTGAGTAAGCGCTTTGTAATTTCTCTTCATAACATTGATTCGAGTCAAAATATACTTTAAGACCTTTGCTTTGCTAGATAATTACTAATATGTTGTACGGTCATAAAATTTTCTATGATCATATCTTGCGGAGGAACTTTCATTTCATATTCTGTTTCGATGTATAATATGAGTTTCATCATTCCTAAAGAATCTAAAATACCATCTCCTAAAAGATCATCTTCTGCTTCCAAATCATCTTCTAATTCATTATTCAAGAGTTGCTCGGAAATATATTTTATCAGTTTTTCATTCATATTTATAGGGAGATAAGAGTTTTTCTAATTTGTGTTAAATCAATTTTACCAGAACTAGTTCTAGGGAAATTTTTAAGAACATCTATTCTTTGAGGTACTGCATAGGTTGGTAGCTTAGATCTGCAGTGAGTGATTAGCTCATTAGTTTCTGTTGAAGCTCCTAAAGTTAGGATGATAGCTGCCGTAAGTATTTTTTGATCGTTATCTTTTTCCAAAACACATACCGTACATTCTTTAATCGAAGGATGATCATTAAGAACAGCTTCAATTTCATCTAGTTCGATGCGATATCCTCTTACTTTTACTTGCCTATCTTTTCTTCCCAAAAAAACCAATCGATCCAAATTATCTTGTCTGACTAAGTCACCAGTTCGATAGTATACTTGCTCCAAATTGTTGGAAATTTGTTGTTTATATATTGATTTTTCGGTTAGTTCTTTATTGTTCCAATAACCAAGCATCATGGTTGAGGAGCGAATCAATAATTGTCCCGTTTCTCCTTTGTGGACTTCCTTATCATCTTCGTCAATAATTTTATACTCCGTATTATCCCAAACGTCTCCAATAGGAACATAATCTTTGAAAATTTCTTTAGCATTGAAATTGTAAAAAGTACATTGGTTGACCTCTGTGGGGCCGTAAACATTAGAGTACTTTGCCTGTGGCCATTTTTCCATAATACCTTTCAAATACTTTAAGGTAAAATTTTCACCTGCAAATAGAACCCATCTAATTGCACTGTAATCATGTTGGTCTAAAACACCACTTAGTAAAAGCTGACTTAATGCTAAGGGAACCGAATACCAAATTGAAATTTTTTCTTCTGCTATCAGTGCCCCTAAACTAACTGGTAAGCTTATGGGCGCATCGGGAATAATCACTGTTGTTGCACCTGCGTATGGAGCTGAAAAATATCCAAAAGTAGAAATGTCGAAATGTAGTGGTGCATGATTCGCTACTCGATCTTGTGGCCTTAATTTGTATAAACTTGCAGAAAGTTGCGCATATGCTAATCCACTTTTATGCGTATGCATAATGCCCTTTGGATCACCCGTAGAACCAGAAGTAAAAATAATATATGCCATATCTTCACTCAGAATGTTGACCCTTTGATAACTTTCTAGTGTTATTGAAAAAATACTTTCCCATGAGAAGTGTTTTATATCTGAGTCATCAGAAAAGCCTATTACCTGTTTCAGAGAAATATCTTCTATAAGTAGCTTAGCTACTCGTTTTTTCTGTTTCGGTACCGTTATCAAAAATTGAATACCGCAGTTCTCAATCAAAAACTTTGTTCTTGTTCTAGGAGATATAGGATCAATGGGTACATATACTGCTCCAGCTTTTAAAATACCGTATATCGCAATAGAAGTTTCAATACAACGATTCATATAAATACCAATTCGGTCTCCTTTCTGTATTCCAGAATCAACAAGGTGTTTTGCTAATTGATTGGTTTTAATATCTAATTCTTGGAAAGACAGACTAGCATTACCGCATCGAAAAGCTTCCTTATTCGGAAATAATCGAGCAGAATTTTCAATACAGTTTGGAAGTGTATATATCATCTTATCTTTAAATTCCAAGTAGGTTAGCGATTATATTTCTTTGAATATCTGATGTTCCTGCATAGATTACACCGCCTACTGCATCTCTTAAGTCTCTTTCAATTTCGTTTTCACTCAAATAACCACCGCCACCATGTGTTCGTATGGCATCTAAACTGGATTCAATGAAACTCTCGCTCAACTGTAGTTTTAGTAGGGCAGCTTCCATCATAGCAGATTTTCCAATACTTTTTAAATATGCGATCTTATATAATAATAGCCGTGAAGTTTCTAAGCGTAATTTCATGTTGGCGATTCTGTTTGATACAGACTGAAATGAGCCAATTGATTTACCAAATTGCTTTCTTCCTTTTATGAATGAGATACTTTCTTCTAACTGCCTTTCCATGGCACCTAATTGACTACCAAGAAGTCCCCCACGATCGTATTCTAAAGAAGTCGTGGTAATGCTCCAACCTGCGCCTTCTGTACCTAAGCGGTTTTCATCTGGCACAAAACAATCTTTGAAAATCAAATCTCCAATAGGTACGGTGCGTAAGCCCATTTTTGGCTTATTCTCACCTTGAGTAAACCCCTCGGTTCCTTTTTCGATAATAAAACCACTAACACCCCATTTTCCCAATTTTGGATTAGTAATACAAAATACAAGGGCCACATCAGCGATGGGAGCTAAAGTGATTAAGTGCTTTCTGCCATTGATAATATATCCGCCTTCTACTTTTTTAGCAGTGGTTTCCATGTTAAAAACATCAGAGCCAGCATTTGGTTCTGTTAAACCGTGACAACCAATCCATTCACCTGAGGTAAACTTTTTTAAGTACTTGTTTTTTTGTAATTCAGTACCAAATTCAGCTATAGGCAATTGCACAGTCCACATTTGGGCATTTAAACCGAAGAGTAAACCATTATCTTTGCAGCCATACCCTAAGCCTTCCATGGCTAAAGTAGCTGTTAGAATATCAACTTTATCTTTGTAACCACCGTAGGCTAATGGAGTTGCTAAACCTTGAATTCCGAAGTCCGCACATTTTTTCCAATCTTTTTTAGAAAATTCACAGGTTGCATCACGTGCAACTACCCCTTGACTAAGATGTTCTTTAGCAAAGGCAACTATCTGCTCTTTGTAATTAATTTGTTCTTCTGTCCAAGATAAATCCATAAGGGGGAGTATAAATGGTTATTATTGATCTGCTATTGTTTTGAGATTATATCTTTATGATCATGAAAACCATAATTATAAGATATCTTATGACACTTCAAGAGCACTTAAAAGAAAGTGGTGAGGGTTCTTGTCATCTGTTCATATGTTTTCAAAAACAATATGAAAACTTCACCTAAATTCTTAAGTAATTTTCAAGGGTGATACCCTATTACCCTCGTGACAATTATTTCTCCCTTCTCATGAACAGGCAAACTTTCAACCAGACGTAGATTTTTAGATAGATAATTAAAATCTAATCGGACTAAAATTTCTGTTTTGGCAGTATAAGTTTTTTGTACTGTTTGGTTCAGACGATAAATTAAAGAATCTATCAGCTGATTAATTCCAAATTTTTTTACAACGTGATTTAAATCACCTCGAGGAGAGATGAGTGTTTTTTTTTGTTTTTGGAGCATTTTCTTTTTTTTAACTTGGTTAAACAAGCCAGCAATTTTTTCACAATGTATGTAATTTTAGCAATTAAATTTAAGAAAATGGGTCAAGTTTCGATAAAAGTCCTGATAAGTATGCCAGTACGCAACCTATGTCAAATTTTGGCATCTATTACACTTAACCGTTCATCGAATTTTTGGAGAACCCCTTATTTTAACAGGCTTTTGGGGTAACATATAAAAGATGCCGTTTAACGGTTAAATTTAGAACTGTTGAACTTTTTTCTCTTATTGCGAAGCTATTAAAGAAAAAAATCTTATTCTAAACCTCAAAAATATGCTCATGAAAAAATTGCTTTCAATTCTTCTTTTTTTAGGTTTGTTTTTATCACCTAATATGGCTGATGCTCATCTTGTAAATCAGAGCTATATCTTTTTAAGAGTATATGAGAAATCTGGTATTGAAGGTCGGTTCGAAATCAATGCCCGTGAGATCAATACGGTTTTTGGAACTAACTTAGCTCAAGATTTCGTTTTAGCCGATGTCGAACCCTATCTGGATGAAATAAAAGCTTATTTACTAAAAAATGCTTCCTTCGAATCGCCGCTGGGGAAGCATCAGATTCTCATCGGAAAAGTAGATATTCAATTTGTTGATCTCGGGAACTTTCTTAAAGTTTATTTTCAACTGCAAAATACGGAGTCAATTCCCGATGAGTTAACAGTCAATTACAACGCTGTTTTTGAAAAGGATGATACCCACCGAGGGTTTTTGATTACAGAATACAACTGGAAAGCCGGTGTGATTAATGACGAAACAAATATTTCCTTAGACTTTGCGCCTGGTCGTACTGAAGATACGATGTCCCTTACTGATGTCTCCGTTTGGAAAGGTTTTGTAGCGATGGTTCGTCAAGGTATGTGGCACATATGGATCGGCATTGATCATATACTATTTTTAATCGCATTGATTTTACCTTCGGTCGTTCGGCGAAAACCTGGTGCTACCGGGTACAGTCTTTCAAATTGGGAACCTGTTCTAAAATTCAAACCGGCTTTTTTCTATATATTAAGGGTAATCACTTTCTTTACGATAGCCCATACAATTACCTTAACCTTAGCATCTCTTGAATTGGTAACACTTCCTTCACGGTTGGTGGAATCAATAATTGCCTTTTCGATTGGTTTAGCAGCATTTCATAATATTCGACCAATTTTCAAAGGTAAAGACTGGGTAATCGCATTTGTATTTGGACTATTTCATGGTTTTGGGTTTGCCAGTGTTCTTGCCGATTTGGGACTAACAAACGACTTTTTGACAATTTCTCTTTTAGGATTTAACGTTGGCGTAGAATTAGGTCAATTGGTAATAATAGCCATGGTCTTTCCAATTTTATATTTATTGCGGAAAACTAAATTTTATAACAAGATCTTAGTCTATGGTTCAATTATACTCATCATAGTTTCCTTATACTGGTGTATTGAACGAATCTTTGACATTGAATTTGGAGTTTACTACGCCGTAAAAATGCAATTAAGAGAATGGATGGTGCAAATGGGACTTTGGTCATAATCATAAATGAAATAAAAACTTGAAAAAAGAAAATTCTAGGGTTAATGTTTTAGCACGTTGGAAGAACAGAGAAAAGAAGACTAGTCTTTTGCCTGTGATCACTGCAGCGCCAGAGGGAATAAAAATACCTTTATCAAATGCACAACGCAGGCTTTGGTTTCTACAAGATTTAAATCCAGAAAACTCTTTTTATAATTTTGGTGAAACGTATAATCTCAAAGGAAACTGGTCTATCACAAACTTAAAGGCGGGTATTCATCAACTATATGAATCTCATGATATTTTAAGATCGAGTTGTGTTTCAGGGGATGATGGAATTGAATTAAAAGTATCTAATAATGTTCCTCTCGTTATTAATGAAGTTGATTTTAGTCACCTTTCTGATTTAGAAGGATGGGATGCAGCAAAAAGTATAGTTCATAAAGACTTTACGACCCCTTTTGATCTTCAAGAAGCACCTCTAATTAGAATTTCAATTATAAAACTAGCCTCCAACTATCATATCCTTAACATTACCATGCATCATATAATTACTGATGAGTGGTCTATGCAAGTTTTTATAAAACAGTTAGCTGAGCATTATATCAAAAGCACTGAGAACAAAGATATCTTCGTTGACACTTCAGATATTCAGTTTGGTGATTTTGCCTTGTGGGATCAAGGTAAAATTGTTGATGAAAACGAACTTAAATATTGGAAAGAGAATCTGTCGGGTAATATTCCAGTACTGCAGTTGCAAACCGATTTTAAAAGACCAGCGAAACCCTCATATAAAGGTTCTTACAAAACCATAGATTTCTCTCCTAAACTATCAAAAGATATTTTGAATTTAGCAAAAGACAGGCAAGTGACTCCTTTTGTAATGCTACTTTCTGTTTTTTATACCTTACTCTACAGACATACTGGTCAGTCAGATATACTAGTAGGCTCACCCATATCTAATAGAAATCAAAAGGAACTCGAAAATCTGATCGGATTTTTCATTGACACCTTGATTTTAAGAAATTCTGTAAGTTCTGAAACTTCATTTGCAGATCTGTTGGAAGATGTACGTAAAAATACTTTAAATGCTTTTTCAAATAAAGATGTTCCTTTTGATGTTTTAGTGAAAGAAATAAATCCAGTACGATCACCATCGATTAATCCTTTTTTTCAGGTGATGTTTGTCTATAATGAGCAATCTAAGAAAGAATTCTTTGGAGAAGGATTAGTATTTGAGAAGAGCAATTTTGTGAATCTAGAAACGTCAAAATTTGATTTGACTTTATTCGTTTCAGAAAATGAAGAAGTGTTATCGGTAAGTTTTGAATATGCCACAGATTTGTTTAAAGCCTCAACCATTGATAGATTTTTAGAGCATTTTGAGCTTCTAAGTAAGGGAGCTGTTGAGAATTTAAATATCGCCATTGGAGATATTCCAATGTTAACTCATAAAGAAAGAAAACTATTTTTAAATAAAGAAAAAATAGCTCATGATATTAATATAGATGCTGTTGGTATTCATAAGTGGTTTGAAAGTATTGCATTGAAAACACCCAACGCAACGGCGATTACTTTTGGAGATCAATCTATGACCTACGAAGAATTAAACTTACGCTCAAATCAAATTGCACAGAGTTTGCTTCATTTTACTAAGGGTGAAAATCAAATCATCGGACTCTGTATTAATCGTTCTCTAGAGATGATAGTAGGTTTAATGGCTGTATTAAAATCTGGATCAGCTTATTTGCCATTAGATCCAGAATACCCCCTAGAACGCACAAAATTTATTTTAGAAGATTCCAAAGCACAATTGGTGCTGACAGAAGAAAAGTACTTAGATACATTTACCTCATTGGGTATCCAAAAAATAAATATTGAAGAGAATTTCTCACCCAAAAATGCTTCAGAAATATTGCTTCCAATGGTACAGCCAGATGATTTAGCATATGTAATATATACATCAGGTAGTACAGGAAAACCTAAAGGAGTACCCATTACTCATAAAAATATAGCAAGTTCTACTTCGGCTCGTTTTAGTTTTTATGAAGAAAATCCATCTGCATTTTTACTTTTGTCATCTATCTCTTTTGATAGCTCAAAAGCAGGAATTTTTTGGACGCTCTGCACGGGAGGGAACTTGGTAATCGCCGAAAAACGATTGGAACAAGACATGATTTTAATGCAAGAGGTGATTGTTAAAAATAACATATCTCATGTTCTTACCTTACCAACCTTGTATCGTTTAATGTTGGAAAATATTGATTCAAAAAAATTAGAAAGTTTAACTACGGTAATGGTGGCAGGTGAAACTTGTCCGAGTCGATTACCTGATTTTCATTTTCAAAATCTGCCAAACACTCTGTTGTTTAATGAATATGGGCCTACGGAAGCAACAGTTTGGTGTATTGCGTATAAGATTTCGAAAGGGCATAGTTTTACAAGCATTCCGATTGGAAAAGCAATTGATGGGGTCAAAATTCATCTTTTAGATAAAAGCATGAAACATGTTCCATTTGGTGCCGTGGGTGAAATTTATATTACCGGAAGCGGCTTATCGAAAGGATATTTAAATCAGAAGGAGCTTACTGCAACAAAATTTATTAAAAACCCTTTTGTTGATATAGATGGCTATTCTCGTATATATAGATCTGGAGATTTAGGAAGATATCTACCCAATGGAAATATCGAATTTTTAGGTAGAGCTGATTCACAAGTTAAACTGAGAGGATTTCGAATTGAACTCGATGAAATAGAAGCTGTACTTTTAAATTACCCAGCGATTGTCGAAGCGTCAGTGGTTGTGATGTCGAAGGGCCAACAATTTTCAAACGGAATTTTAGTTGCTTACGTGGTTCCAAAACCAGCATTTGATATAGCTTCGGTGATTACTTTTTTAAAGTCAGAACTACCAAAGCATATGGTGCCGTCTAAAATAATTCCTTTGGAAAAGTTTGAAACCCTGCCAAATGGAAAAGTTGATAAAAAACATTTACAAAATATTCCGTTAGATGTTACCCATACTTATAGAGAAAAGGAGAAAGCTACCACCAAATCACAGAAAGAACTATTAGCTATATGGGAGGAAACACTAGGGTTTGAGGGTTTAAGTATAACTGATAATTTCTTTGAAATTGGTGGCGATTCTATAATGACCATTCAGATAATCGCTAAGGCAAGGAAAGGGGGAATGGCAATTTCTCCAAACCAATTGTTTGAATATCAGACAATAGAAGAATTAGCGAGCTTTGTGGACCGCAATAATCAAAAAGAAGACCATTGGGATTATCTTGTTCCTTTACGCAAAGAAGGGAGTAAGGCTCCTTTATTCTGTATTCATGCTGGAGGAGGGCATGTTTTCTTTTACAATAAGTTAACCGATCATCTTGATGAAGATATTCCGATTTATGCATTGCAACCTTCGGGCGTTTACGGAGATAAGTCGATGCACAAGAGTGTCAAGAATATGACAGAAGCTTATTTGAACGCCATTCGTAAAGTTCAACCTGTAGGGCCATATAACATTTTGGTGTATTGCTTCAGTGCAGCGGTAGGTAATGAAATGGCAACGCTCTTAACCGACAGAGGAGAAGAGATCAACTTAATAGTAATGGATACAATGACTGCGCCTGCGGTTTTAAATACGCCAAGGCGTTTACGTATACGCTTGGCCTCTTTTTTTATGCGATTGTTGAAATCTCCCCTTACCACAATAAAAAGTATGTTGATAGCGAAATATTCTATCTGGCGTATGAAATGGAGGAGTACACATGAAACTGATAAGGAAGCATTGGAGTTAGAAAAGCTTCGTATGAACCTAATGCAGTTAAGTCAATCGTATCAATGGAAAAAATATTCGGGTAAAACCTCTGTAATACTTACTAAAAAAGATCATGAAGCATTGAATAAAGAAACTGTTCGATCATGGAAAGAATTGGCTGTTGACGGCATTACTATTATTAAAACAGCAGGAAGCCATCAGCTATTGTTTGATGAGCCTTATGTTAAACATACAGCCAAAGCTATAGAAAAGTGTATGTTTAAAGAATAATTCAATTTTATCATGGCGCATATTGCTATAGTGACAGGGTTACTTACTGGTCGCATTAATGCTAGTTTTGAAATGGCGTCTCGTCTCGGTAATGAGGGGCATACAATTACCTATTTGTGTCAACCCAAAAGTCAAAAAAGAATTGAAGAAAACGGTTTTAATTGTTTTCCTGTTTCAGAAATAACATTCGATTATAAAGACCCAAGACGCAAAGCAAAGGCTTCTTGGGTTGACAAATTTAAATTCCATTTTGCAGAAATAAAAAGTCATTATAAAGAAGGAAAGAAGATTTTAAAACTGGAAGAGCACAAAGAAGTTCTTCGAACAGTAAATCCTGATTTGATTTTGATTGATACAGAAATACACGATTTAATTTTTACCGCGGTAGCACTTAAGATCCCCGTTAAACTAATTACAACGTGGTTTTCAGATACTATAAGTTTAAAGAGCCCTTCTGTACGCACAGGAATAATTCCCGGAAAAGGTTTTAGTGGTACGAAACTAGGCGTTTTTCTCTCGTGGTTAAAAATGAGAACAAAAATCAATGCTAGAGTGATACTTAGCAAATTAAGGTTTGAGAACTATCGCAGATGGATGTTTAAAAAGTATGCACAAGAAATTGGATTTGATACCCGAGGAATGCTTGTCAATACCTTACCACCCTTATACAGTTTTACGAAGCTTCCAGTAGTTTCAATGAGCATGTCAGAGCTGGAATTTCCTCACAAATTCGCAGAGAATATAATCTATGTAGGTCCTATGGTTTATGTAGATAGAAAAGACAAAACTGTGATCGAAGAAGACGTACAAAGATTAGAGCTTATTTATAGGGAACAAAGGGAAAAAAACAAAAGGCTAATTTACTGCGAAGTAGGATCTTTAGCCAAGGGCCATTTACCCTTTTTGAAAAAAGTAATGGAAGCTGTTCAAGACGTAAATGATTACATCATGATTATGTCAATTGGCCCTAAAATGAATAAAGATTCATTTGAATTCGTACCAGATAATGTTTACTTGTTTAACTGGGTACCACAGTTGCAGGTTATCGAAAACTCAGATCTTTGTATTTCACACTGCGGTATAAATGGTATTAATGAATGTGTTCATTTTAAAACGCCTATGCTATTATATTCTTGCAAGTATACTGAAGGCGATGGTAATTCTGCAAGATTCTCATATCATGGCTTAGGTATTAGTGGAGATATCATTCATGATAGTTCAGAACAAATTAAACAAAAGATAGCTCGAGTATTTGAAGAACCAAGTTTTGAAAATAGTATGGATCATTTTAATGCCTTATACTTGAATTATAAAACAAGGAGATTAACGCCTTTGCTTTTTGAAGATATAGAATAAAAGACCTTTTATATGCAGTCAATTCCGAAAATAGTATTAGAACCAAGTACGGTTCATGTTTGGAATTGCTCCTTTAAAAAAAATAGAAAAAATCTATCTGAATATTTAAAATTGCTTTCTAGCGATGAAAAACAACGGTCTGGTAGATTTAAGTTTGAAAAAGATAGAAATTGCTTTATCATTACGCGCGCAACCCTTAGATTATTACTTTCGATTTATTTGAAAAAAGATGCTAAAGAAATTAGGTTCGATTACACCTCCTACGGAAAACCCAAACTAGCTACCAGCGAGAAATTAAAATTCAATGTTTCTCACTCTGTAGATATGGCTGCTTTTGCTTTTATTGAAGGTCAAGAAATTGGCGTTGATATTGAAAAGATTAAGAAAGACTTTAATGTTCTTGAATTGGCTCAAAGTTTTTTTTCAAAAACGGAAATTACTGCTCTTCACAAACTACCGAAAGAAGATTTGGAGAGAGCTTTTTTTCGTTGTTGGACACGAAAAGAATCTTTTATAAAGGCGGAGGGTAGTGGGCTGTCATTTCCATTAAATCAGTTTGCTGTTTCCGTTGACAGTGATAACACCGCCTTACTTCTTGAAACGAAATGGAATGAAGATGAGAAGAATGAATGGAGCTTAAGGTCCTTTCAACCTGCCAAAGGCTATATCGCTGCTATCGCGGTTAAGCAGCAAGTTGATAATGTTGTTTATCGTTCTTGTAGTGATTTTTCTTTTTAAACAAGTTGCTCCGATCTTCTTAAAATTATCATAAAACTCGGTTTAGCGACTTTCTTTCGGGGCTTAAATGTCTCGCTTTTGATTATATTGTAGAACGACAAATTAAATAATCAAAAACGAACACAAACATGAAAAGAAGAGACTTTGTTCAAATGTCCAGTTTGGGAGCAGGTGCCATGTTGTTACCGACATCTATGATGGGTAATAACATTGCGGTTGAAGCTTTGCTAGCTCCTGGAATGGATATTATTGTAAAAAAACGTATGGCTGATGTTGCCTTAAATACGGCAAAATCAATGGGGGCGACCTACGCCGATGCCAGAATTGGGCGCTATTTAAATCAGTATGTCTTCACCCGTGAAGACAAAGTGCAAAATGTAGTCAATACAGAATCTTTTGGTATTGGAATACGCGTAATCGTCAATGGTACTTGGGGTTTTGCATCTACCAATAATGTAACCGAAGACGGCATCAAAAAGGCTACGGAACAAGCCGCAAACATTGCTAAAGCGAATTCGAAGTTTCAGAAGGAGCCTGTGATTCTGGCACCAGTTTCTGGGCAAGGAGAAGTTTCATGGAAAACACCAATCCAAAAAGATTTTAAAAATGTTCCTGTTTCTGAGAAGGTTGACTTATTGTTAAATGCAAATGCTGCGGCTCTTGATAATGGAGCAAATTTTGTGAATTCTGCACTTTTCATGGTGAACGAGCAAAAATACTTTGCTTCAACCGATGGATCCTATATTGATCAAGATGTGCATCGTATTTGGCCAACATTTGGGGTGACTGCGGTTGATCAAGCTGCGGGTAAATTTAAAACTAGACAAGCTATGAGTGCTCCTATGGGCATGGGCTATGAATATATGGATGGATTAGCATCTGAAAAATTAGATGGTGCGGCGGGACTTAAACTATACCGAAATAGTTATGATATGGTTGAGGATGCCACCGTAGCCGCTCAACAAGCTAAAGAGATGTTATCAGCTAAATCGGTGGACCCCGGTAAATATGATTTGGTATTAGAGCCAAACCATTTAGGTTTGACGATTCATGAATCGGTTGGTCACCCTACAGAACTTGACCGTGTTCTAGGTTACGAGGCAAACTATGCAGGTACAAGTTTTGCAACCATTGATAAATGGGCATCTAAGAACTTCAAGTATGGTAGTGATATTGTAAATATTGTCGCAGATAAAACCCAGCCTGGTTCTTTAGGAGCTGTTGGTTTTGATGATGAAGGCGTTCCATGTAAACAATGGGATATCATTCGTAATGGTGTTTTGGTAAACTATCAAGCGATTAGAGATCAAGTTAAGATGATTGATCAAAACGAATCGCATGGTTGCTGTTATGCTCAGAGTTGGAACGATGTACAATTTCAGAGAATGCCAAATATTTCGTTGGAAGCGGGTACCGATCCTTATTCTGTAAATCAAATGATTAAAGATGTTGAAAAGGGAATTTATATTGCGGGAAGAGGATCTTATTCCATTGACCAACAACGATATAATTTCCAATTTGGGGGTACGGTATTCTATGAAATTAAAGATGGTGAGATTGTAGGTATGCTGAATGACGTGGCATATCAATCAAACACGCAAGAATTTTGGAATGCTTGCACTAAAATATGTGACAAAGATGACTACCGATTGTTCGGTTCATTCTTTGATGGAAAAGGCCAACCTTCTCAAATAAGTGCGGTTTCTCATGGTAGTTCTACAACAAGATTTGACGGTATCAATGTCATCAATACAGGTAGAACGGTTTAATTCTAGTTTCATTTAAAGACAATAAACAATGGCAATATATACAGAAGAAGAAGCAAGAAAAATCATGGAGAAAGCGCTGAGCTTTTCCACTGCCGATGCTTGCGAGGTAAATTTAGATGGTAGTGAGAGTGGTAATATTAGATACGCTCGAAATTCGGTATCAACTTCGGGTCACCGATCAAATCATACCTTGGTTGTACAATCCAATTTTGGAAAACAAATGGGAACGGCAACAATCGATGAATTTGATGATGAGTCCTTAAAAAGAGTTGTAGCAAGATCTGAGGAGTTGGCTAAACTTTCGCCAGAGAACCCAGAATTTATGGGGCCTCTAGGGCCGCAAACTTACGATAAGGCAATTAATTATGTGGAGGCTACGGCTAATATTACCCCTGAGTTTCGTTCTGAGGTAGCAAATAGTAGTATTGAACCCGCTGTAGCGAAAGATGTTACCGCTGCTGGTTTTTTAGATGATTCCGCTGGTTTTAGCGCAATGATGAATTCTAAAGGACTTTTTGCTTACAATAAATCAACGAGTGTTGAATTTACGGTAACCATGCGTACTAATGATGGCACCGGTTCTGGTTGGGTTACAAGAGACTTTAATGATGTGACCAAGTTTGACGCTGCTGAAGCGTCGAATACTGCTATCGATAAAGCAGTATTGTCCCAAGAGGCAAAGGCGATAGAACCAGGCAAGTATACGGTGATTTTAGAACCTTCAGCTGGGCTTGGTCTACTAAATGGTTTAGGGAGGTCTATCGATGCGCGGTCTGCTGATGAAGGTAGAAGTTTTATGTCTAAGGAAGGTGGCAATAAAATTGGAGAAAAAATAGTTGACGAACGAGTAAACCTTTGGTCAGATCCACTAAACCCTGAAGTTCCGAGTGCTACTTGGAATGGTGCTGGTCAACCGTTGAAGAAAACGGTATGGGTAGAAGATGGTGTTGTGAAGAATCTTGCCTATGGTCGTTTTTGGGCTGCTGAAAAAGGAGTAGATCCTGTTCCGTTTCCTAGTAATTTTATTATGGCTGGTGGTGATGCTT
>CALHCJ010000183.1 GCA_937936275.1 uncultured Flavobacteriaceae bacterium | reverse complement strand
TGTCCTTCAACAATTTGGCTCGCCTGTAATTTTTTCTGTAGCATCCGCTCCTCAAAGTTCTCTTTCGTCAGTTGTTCGACTTTTAGTGCATTTTGTTTACGTTGTGTAATGTCAGAACATAAAATCAAGATACTCTGCTCTTTGCTGGCTTGATGCATAGGTATGATAGAAATATCTAACCAAATTTGATTGCCTGAGCTAGTAGTTATTTGTATTTCCTCATTTCTAATAGTGTTCTTTCGGTTGCTTTTTAAGACTTCCTTCAGGTATTGTTGTTGTCCTTCATCCCTGGTTAAGAGTTCCGATAGGGGAGTATTTAACTGCTCTTTTTTAAGTCCCAATAGTTTCAGAAATTTCTTGCTAATAAAGACAATACTCCCGTCTTTACGGGCACTAGCAAATAGCGCCGCATTGTCAATTACAAAATTCAGCTCTTGCAATTCTCGCAGGGATTTCTCTTTTTCGGTTAATAGGGTTTCAATTTTTTGTGCATTGGTGTCTGATTCTAATTGGCTTTGTATCAGATTTGAAATGGTCTTTCTAATCTGTAGGGATAGCGGTTTAAAAATAAAGAGCATTTCCAACAACAGAATCAATAGGGAAAAGGCCAATAACCAGTATTCCTTCTGTTTTAAATTTTGAAGTTGGGCATTACTTCGTTCATCGTATTTGTTTACGATATTGTCCATCAAACTTAAAAAAGAACGTTCATTTTCTAAAAGAATCGTTTTTTGTTCGCGAAAGTCAATAGTTGCTATTCCTTCATTGGATAGTATTTTTTCCGTTGCCCCTACCATAGCTTTATGATGGGGATCTAAATTTTGAAAAAGACCAAGGATTTCGGTATCTTTTTCGGGAGGAAGATTCAAAGCTTCGTCACCCGCTTGAAGTCCCTTATGAGAAGCTTTCCAAATGGACAACGTTTTTTCCATTTCGGAGATAATCTCTTGTTTTTCATTTGGGGAAGACGCATTTTTAAGCAATAATACTTCTTTTACCAATTTTTGACTGAATGCCCGCTGACGACCGGCAACGTTAATGACACGAGAATCATTAAGTTGGGAATTTAAATGTGTTTGGATTAAAATTTGGGCCACAATAATGGTAAGTGCAATAGCTGCTAACGCCAAAAGGTACCACTTCCGAATCCGTTGGAAAGTTGTGGTGTCTAGAGACTTGTGATGTTTGCTATTTGGCATAAATTGTCGTTATGAAATTGCTTTGGTCACCAAATCAAGTGCATCTTCCGACAGGTTCAATTTTAGTGCTGCATCTTGACCTTTGTCTGACATTTTTCGCCATGTTTTTTGTAGAATGTCAATAGTTTTCTCTTCCGGATGTTTCGCTGCGAAGGGTTCGAAATAATATTCTAGAAAGACCAAGCAGACGACATCTTCTAAAGTCTGCGTTTCTTCGTTCTTCTTTAACTGCTTTTTTTCTAAAAGAAATCTAACCCTTTTGATGGTGTCTTCTGAATAACCTACTTTTTCTAATATGGACGCTGCTTTTTTTGCATGGAATTTCTTTAACTCTTGTCGCCATCGTAGATACCCTTCCCGATTCATTTCATAGGAATCACGCGCAATTTCCCATCGACAAATATGTTGACAGCGTGCTGTTAGCTGTAAAGCCTCAGAGGCATCTGGGGCAAATGTGTTTAACTGCTCCGTCATTCGTTTAGCGTATAGTAATTCTTTCGGATATGATTGCCCCTGAAAAGTTTCCAGATTCGGATCTTCTTGATTAGCGGCATCAAAAAGTTGAAATGCCTGCTGTAATTTACCTGAAGTTGCCATACAATGGGAGTTTGGTCAAAGCTATTCAGAAAAGCCTACATACACAAAGCCATCTTCCACTTTAATGGGATAGGTAGCAATAGCATCCAAATCTCCATTTAAATGTTTTCCTGTTTTTAGGGAGAAGTTATTTTTGTGTAACGGACAGGCCACTTTAGCCTCCATATTTTCTTCTCCTAGCATCCCCCGAGATAAAACCATTTCCATTTTATGGGGACAAAGATTTTGACAGGCATACCAAGTACCCTCTCGGGCAAAATTGAAAATTGCAATTTGCTTGTCTTTGTATTTGATACAGGCGCCGCCATTTGCCGGAAATTTCGAAACATTAGCTGCCTTGAACCAGAACTTTACCTCTTCTTCAGTAACGGTTTTATATGTGCTTAATCCTAACGTAGTCATTCTTTTGGTTTTTTATTTCGTACTTCGTATTTCAACCCTTGTATTTTTATTTATGCCCATTCTTTCGGCATTTTTTGTTCTCTCAAGGACACGAACTCAATATTGTCATCCGTGTCCTCCGAGTTTACAAAGTGAGTATAACGCTCCCGTATTTCGGGAGTTTCTACGGCTTCTTTCCATTCGCATTTGTACGAATCTACCAAGGCTTGCATTTCGGCATCTAGTTCCTCCACAATTCCGAGGGAATCATTGATAACCACATTTTGCAAATAGGTAATGCCTCCTTCTAATTTTTCCAACCA
>CALHCJ010000182.1 GCA_937936275.1 uncultured Flavobacteriaceae bacterium | reverse complement strand
GGAGTTCGTAAAAACGGAGTACCAGTAGAATATGTCTTGTTTGAAGATGAAGGACATGGTTTTGTTAAAAAAGAGAATCAAATCAAAGCGTACAGCGAGGCACTTAAATTTTTAGATGTGCATTTAAAAGGAGATAAGGAGACTCCCATACAAGATGGAGATCCGATAGAAATGAAACCTGACGCTTAACGTAGAACGTGAAAATTGTGGCATTAAGGAATAAAGTTATATACTTAATGCTACAGTTTTTCAATGAAGATTAATTCAATACTATTTATGAAAAAAACACTTTTACCGTTTGCCCTATTTTTTACAATAGCAACCATTGCCCAAGAAGTTGGAGATGACCAATTAGGAAGTTGGCACATGTATTTCGGCACCAATAAAATCTCTGATAAGTATAGTATTCATACTGAAGGGCAGCTACGGTACTACGAACAGGCTAAAAATTTCAACCAATTGCTATTACGAACAGGATTAAACTATCACATCAATCCGGATGCGATTGTTACGGCTGGATATGCCTATATATCTACTGACCCAACTTTTGAAGATTTCAGGATACTTGGGGGTGACGCCTTGGTGGAAGACAGTAATATAAAAGAGCATCGAATTTTTCAGCAACTAATACTTAAAAATAAAGTCGGACAATTCGGGTTCGAACATCGCTATCGCCTAGAACAGAGGTTTATCAATGATGAAGGTTTTGGTGGAAAGGACACCCAACATCGAGCTCGCTATCGCTTACAGGTTACCTTACCCCTTACCGATATTTTCTTTTTAAACTTCTATGATGAAATATTCTTAAATCTTCAAGACCGTGTTTATGGTCAAAATCGTCTTTATGGCGCACTGGGAGTAAATGTCACGGACAACTTAAGCGTACAAGCAGGCTATTTAAAAAATCATTTCCCGACTGCAAATTTTGATCGTTTGCAGATAGGTGTCTTCTACAATCCCGACTTAAGAAAAAAGAAGTAAGATTAATTTTAGTTGTAGTTAGCAGGTCCTTTATCATCCTTTTAAACGCATAAATGAACATTTGATGAATTTACAGAAAGTTACATTCCAGAATAAAGAAGGTCAAAGTCTAGTAGGCAGGCTTGAACTTCCTATTGATCAACGTCCTCATAACTATGCGATTTTTGCGCATTGTTTCACCTGTAATAAAAACTTATCCGCAGTAAAAAATATAGGAAAAGCACTAACCGCACGAGGTTTTGGTGTGCTTCGTTTTGATTTCACCGGATTAGGGGAAAGCGATGGCGATTTTGAGGATACTAATTTCTCTGGTAATGTTGCAGATCTAATTGCTGCTGCCGATTATTTAAATGAAAATTATAAAGCCCCCTCCCTTTTAATAGGTCATTCACTTGGCGGTGCAGCCGTTATTTTTGCAGCTACAGAAATTACTTCTGTCAAAGCAATAGCAACCATTGGTGCACCATCAAACCCAAATCATGTACAGCACCTATTCAAAAGTGGGTTAGAAGAGATTGAAGCTTCAGGCAAAGCTATTGTAAATTTAAGTGGACGTGACTTTACAATTAAAAAGCAGTTCATTGATGATTTGGAGTCAAAGTCATTACCTGACACCGCCAAAAATTTACGCAAAGCTATACTGGTCATGCACTCCCCCCAAGATGATACAGTTGGAATTAAAAATGCGGAGGAAATTTATATTGCCGCTCGTCATCCAAAGAGTTTTGTATCTCTAGACGGGGCCGATCACTTACTAATGAATAAAAGAGATTCTATATATGCAGGTGAAGTGATTGCTGGATGGGCACGACGATATGTGGAAATTCCCGAAGATATCAACCTAAAATCAAAACATCAAGTGGTTGCTAGTCTAGATTCGGAAGATTCTTTTACAACTGCCATGAAAGTTGGTAACCACTATCTTACTGCTGATGAACCCGTTTCATTTGGAGGTAATGATTTTGGTCCTTCTCCTTACGAATTAGTTTCTGCTGGTTTATCTGCTTGTACTGCGATGACCGTTCAAATGTACGTGAAACGAAAAGGATGGCCTTTAAAGAATATAGAAGTTCACACGTCATACAGTAAAACGCATGCCCAAGATTGCGAAGATTGCGAGTCTGATATCGCTAAAATTGACACGTTCCGTAGAGAAATAAGACTAACCGGAAATTTGGATGAGAAACAAATTGCTCGCGTATTACAAATAGCTGATAAATGTCCGGTTCATAAAACTTTACATAATGAAGTTCAAATTTTAACTACACTTATTGACAGTTAGTCTAAATTGAAACAAAAGTACTTTTGGCATTACAAACTGAACCTTTTGAAATATCGATTACTGATAGTTATTATGCTCTTTCACTTCCCATAGCAATCATTCAGCCCTTTCTAGACAAAAATCTAAGGCGAGTCAAATGCAAAGCCTTCTTTGAAGGCAAACACTTAGAGTTTCATGCGGCGCTTCAGAAAAGAAATGGAAGCTATTATATGATGTTTGGAAAACGGTATCAGAAGGAGCTCGGTATTTTTCCTAACGATTATTTCCAATTACAGTTTTTCGAAGATAAGAGTAAATACGGTGCGGAGATGCCTGAAGAATTAGACGCCGTTTTTAAAAGTGATTTCGAGGCCTTTGAAATTTTCGAAAGCTTTACCGATGGAAAAAAACGCGGAATTATCTATATGATCGCCCGATATAAAAATTCGCAGACAAGAATTGACAAGGCTTTATTAGTATGTGAAAATCTAAAGCGCGGCATCCGAAATAATCCCGATCTGGTAAAATCATTCTAAGCGTCATTTGACATGGCCTAAAATATTCCTTAACTTTCCACTTGACTAACTTTAAAATTTCCAAAAGCGGAAATGCAAATAAAACTATACGTATGAAAAAAGTAAAATTATTAGCCTTAGGGCTTTTGATCTCCGTATCCTACAATTGTAAAGATTTTAAAAAAGGATATGAAGATGGTAAAAAAGCAGCGGAAGAAGAGGCCGCAGCAGCTGCTGAAGAGATGAAAGAAGAAGTCATGGCTGAAACCATAAAATTTAAAATGGAAGCCAAAAGTGATAGTAATGTTACTGGAGATGTTACATTTACTCAGGAAAATGGCAAAGTGACGATGTTAGCCACCTTAACTGGGCTAACTCCTGGAGAACATGCTATTCATATTCATGATAAAGCTGATTGCTCTTCAGCCGATGGAAAATCTACAGGAGGACACTGGAACCCCACCAGCACGCCGCATGGTAAATGGGGTGCAGAAGAAGGGTATCACAAAGGTGATATTGGCAACTTTACAGCAGATTCTGATGGTAATGCCACCGTACCCTTTTCGACAGATGAATGGTGTATAGGTTGCGAAGATGACACCAAAAACATTTTAGGCAAAGGTGTCATTGTACACCAAGGGGTTGACGATTTTACTTCACAACCAAGCGGTGCCGCTGGGGCTCGTGTGAGCTGTACAGGGATTATTCAATAGGTATAAGCAGTAAATTTATTCATATCAAAGCCGCTTATATAGCGGCTTTATTTATATCTTACAGGTATCTAACTATAAACATGAAATTAGAAGAACTAGTAACAAAATGTCAGAATAAGGATGTTGTGGCCTTTGAAAAGCTGTATGCTATGTATGCTGAAAATGTTTGCGGTGCCATAAATATCATAGTTAAAGATAAAGCTATAGCCCAAGAGATTTGCCAAGATGTTTTTGTGAAAATTTGGAATAAGTCTGACACTTACGATGCCTCAAAAGGGCGCTTTTTTACTTGGGTTTTAAACATTGCTCGTAACGCTGCAATCGACAAAGTGCGTTCAAAAGCCTACAAACAGGGAAAAAAGAACCTTTCCGCTGATTACTTCGTAGGTATTCTTGAAGCACCTAGAGACGAAAGCAAAGACATTGATTCTAAAGGACTTCGAAGATTGGTAAAGAGTTTG
Organism: uncultured Flavobacteriaceae bacterium; assembly: GCA_937936275.1. Classification (GTDB taxonomy): domain Bacteria; phylum Bacteroidota; class Bacteroidia; order Flavobacteriales; family Flavobacteriaceae; genus Maribacter_C. The sequence continues at coordinate 3,568 of CALHCJ010000182.1, read as the reverse complement.
AAAGCCAAATGTATTGAGATTATTGAATTGCTTTATTTTAAAGGAATGACACAAAAAGAAGCTGCTGAAGAATTAGAGATTCCAATCGGTACGGTAAAAACAAGAAATAGAAGCTGTATTTCACAGTTACGTGAAAATATAAAGCTGTAGTATGAATACAACGGAGTACATAACATCAGGTAATTTAGAGCTTTATGTGGCAGGCTTACTTTCAGAAAAGGAAAATCTGGAAGTACATGCCATGGCTTTAAAACATCCTGAGGTATTACGTGAAATAGAATCTATTGAAACAGCTATTTTAGAACTAACTAAAACGGCTTCACCAGGCTTATCACAGGATTTTTTAACGATTAGAAATCGTTTAGATATCAGAGCTGAGACAAAAGTTATTGAACTTCCTAAAGAACAAACAAATTGGTTAACCTATGTGGGTTGGGCCGCTTCCTTATTATTAGCCGTTGGCTTGTACTGGATGTTTACACAAAACCAAGAATTACAAACCCAAATTGAAGTTGCGCAAGAAGAGAATCAAAAATTAGAACAACAAATAGCCGAATCAAATTCTTCTTTAGAGCAATCTAAAGATTTACTTCAAACCATTCGCGACAAGAATATTGACGTTATTACCTTGGGTGGGCAAGCGGTCTCCCCAAGCTCTTATGCAAAAGCATATTGGAATAAAGAAGAGAAGAAAGTGTTTATTGACGCACAAGGTTTGCCAGAGCCACCTGATGGCTTTGTATATCAAGTATGGTCGTTAAAACTTACACCGCTCACACCTACTAGTATAGGCCTTCTAGAAGACTTCGCCACAGATGAAAATAAAGTTTTTGCTTTAAATAATGCCAATGCATCTGAGGCTTTCGGTATTACTTTAGAACCTGCTGGCGGTAGCAAGTCTCCAAACCTAGAACAATTATATACATTAGGCGCTGTTGCTTCTTCCTAAAAGCTTTATCTCAATTTGCAAAAAGTTTATTTTTTTTATTTATCGCTTCTGTAGCCAAAGGTTCTGATACAAGAGAATATTCAATTTCGCTAAAATCTAGAACTTTATGTACTTTTAATACTTAACCCCTTCGATAATACGGTTTGAGGGCTAGAATAATTGAAAGGTTACAAATGACAGAAAAAGAAAAAATGTTAAATGGTGATTTTTATGATTCCAGAGATTCTGAATTACTAAAAATGTACCACAATGCCCGTAAATTATTAAAAACCTATAATAACCTTGATTCAGAATTGCTAGATGAAAGAGAAAGAATTTTAGCGGAGTTATTCGAATCTAAAGCTTCAGGCGTTTGGATTGAGACTCCCTTCTTCTGTGATTACGGAACAAATATCTCCATTGGAAAAAACACCTTTATAAATACGAATTGTATGTTTTTAGACAATCACAAAATAATGATTGGAAAAGACGGACTGATAGGACCATATGTTCAGATATATACTGCTACACATCCACTGAAAGCATCAGAAAGAATACTGAGAAACGGAAATGACACGCGCTATCTCACCGCTGCAAAACCTGTACATATTGGTGATAATGTATGGATTGGTGGTAATTCTGTCATTTTTCCGGGAGTAACTATTGGTAATAACGTAACCATCGGTGCAGGTAGTATTGTTTCAAAAGATATTCCTGACGATGTTCTTGCTTTCGGGAACCCTTGTATCGTTCAACAAAAATTATAATATACGCTTTATGAGCAGTGAAAGACTTACTATAGTGGCCAAAATTTGGGCTAAAGAAGGACGAGTAGATATCGTCAAATCTGAATTAATAAAACTTATTGAAACCACTAGGGCTGAAGAAGGTTGCATCAATTATGATCTTCATCAAGATCATGAAAATCCAAATCTATTTTTATTCTTTGAAAATTGGAGCAGTCGCGAACTATGGCAAAAACACATGAAAAACTCCCATATTACAGCATATCAGAAAGCAACTGAAGGTGCTGTCGAAAACTTTGTGCTGAATGAGATGACTAAAATTGGATGACTAGAGTTTATAATTGTGGTATTTATGAAGAAGACTCTCTTAGTGTTAACTCCATGTTGGTAAGCGTAAAATATAAATTCTGAAAATCATGCACATATTTAATTGTCTTTATATTTCTAAAATCAAGTTGAAAACTCCATAAAGGATTTTTACAATTTAATTTCACAATATGGTAAACTCCACCATTACCAAACCTAATCTCCTCTTTTGAACTTACCTTGTCTGAGATGATTCTTTTGAATCCGAAGTTTAAAATCCAGTTTTCAGTGAGGTCTATATTTAAAAAATCATTGAAAGAAATATTAAGATCATCAGAGAATATACGGTATAAGGTTTCCAAGGTTAGCTTTTCATCAATATATCCTTTAGATTCTATTCTTTTATGATAATTACCAATTCTCAGTGCATTCAATTCTATTATCTCCATATCAAACCATGACCTTTTATTTGTTATCGCCTACATAAAAGTGTAATTATTATAAGCTGCGATTTCGATAATTTGCTGGTAAGGCTAGGGTTTGAATACATTTTTTCTCAAAAATTGGGCGTTAGCATTAAAAGTAACCCCATGAGTACTATCGTATGATCATACCATAGGGCTATTAACAACAACCAAAAATTGCTTTAGAGCATTGTTAAAAGTTGTGGGAATGATGGGCCCATTTCAAAAGAGGCGTCTTGAAGCTCTCTCTTTAAAATTTCTACCTTCTCTTTTGCACCGGTGACCTTATAGATTACCGCCATATGATATAAGGCCTCAGGTTCATAAGTCTTTCCTTCAACAAAATTTTTCATCACATCAAATGCTTTTTCAATCTCATTATTTTTAAAATATGAGTATGCCAATAAGTCGTAAGATTCTGGAGTAGCTCTATTATTAACTTCTTGTAGTGCCAACGCAATAGCCTTGTCGTACTGTTTTGTTTCTTCTAAATAAAATTTTATGGTATACGTGTTGTACATCGATCCATAAGCTTTATTCTTCACACGATTGTAATATGCATCTAAGTATGCATTAGTTTTCTTTGGCTCATTAAGGAAACTAGCAATCTCTGCTTTTAGCATCTGATAGTCTGGTGTCTGATTATACTCAGTGACTTTTTCCATAATTCTTAGCGCTTCCTGTGCGTTTTTTTCGTGCGAGAAAACGATCCAAGCAATTCCTTTTTTGGCGTAAGCATTATTACCGTCTATTGCTAAAGCCTTTAAATAGTGTCGATATGCTTCTTCTACGCGGCCGGCGTGTCCATAAAAATCTGCAAGGTTCGTATAGGCCCATAATTTTAGAGCATCATTGGTACCGTTGTTTGCTTTTAACTTTGCTCGCTCCATATACAAGATGGCAGCGTCTAAATTTCCTTTGTAATCACTCCATTTTGCGGCACGGATTAAATAACCGAAGTTGGCATCATTTCGAATTTCGTCTAAAAATGATTCTGCAATCTTGTAGTTTCCTAACTCCATGTGTACGTCAAAAAGCAAAGCTTTTGAATCTTCAAGTCCACTACCTAGTTTGTGCGCTTTCTCTGCCCAGTACAATGCTCCTTTAAAGCGGTGTTGCGAAAT
>CALHCJ010000181.1 GCA_937936275.1 uncultured Flavobacteriaceae bacterium | reverse complement strand
ATCTCCAGAACAAATGGCTGCACAGATTAAAGAATATGTTGAAAAAGGACTTGTGAATATTGTTGGGGGTTGCTGCGGAACCACACCAGAGCATATCAATGCCATTGCAGAATTGGTAAAACGATACGACCCTAGGTCATTTACTATTGAAAAAGTATAGATGACTGAGACGAAACCGAAATATTTAAAATTGAGTGGACTTGAGCCGCTTGTGGTGACTCCAGAAACGAACTTCATTAATGTTGGTGAGCGCACCAACGTTGCGGGTTCAAAAAAGTTTCTTCGCCTTATTAAAGAGGAGAAATTTGAAGAGGCATTAGATGTTGCTCGTCATCAAGTGGAGGGAGGCGCCCAAATTATTGATATTAATATGGATGATGGACTCATTGATGGTAAAGAAGCCATGGTGAAGTTCTTAAACCTAGTGATTGCCGAACCCGATATAGCTCGAGTACCAATAATGATTGACAGCTCAAAATGGGAAATTATAGAAGCGGGCTTACAAGTTGTTCAAGGTAAATGTGTGGTGAATTCCATTAGTCTGAAAGAAGGTGAAGCAGAATTCATTCATCATGCAAAGTTGATAAAACGATATGGGGCAGCTGTAATTGTAATGGCGTTTGATGAGGTTGGTCAAGCTGATAACTATGAAAGGCGTATTGAAATTTCAAAGCGTTCGTATGATGTTCTTGTGAATAAAGTAGGTTTTCCACCTGAGGATATCATTTTTGATTTAAACATTTTCCCAGTAGCAACGGGAATGGACGAGCACAAGCTCAATGCACTTGATTTTATTAATGCAACAAAATGGGTTCGTGAAAACCTTCCGCATTGTAGCGTTAGTGGTGGTGTCAGTAATGTCTCGTTTTCATTTCGAGGAAATAATCCTGTTCGCGAGGCCATGCATTCTGTATTCTTATATCACGCTATTAAAGCAGGTATGAATATGGGAATTGTGAATCCGACAATGTTGGAAATCTACGACGATATTCCCAAAGATTTGCTAGAACACGTAGAAGATGTTATGCTGAATCGACGAGATGATGCCACAGAGCGATTGCTTGATTTTGCAGAATCTGTTGTGGGAAAAGCGAAAGAAAGTAAAGTTGATTTGTCATGGAGAGAAGAACCGCTTCAAAATAGAATTACAAGGGCATTAGTAAAAGGGTTGGATCAATATATTGTTGAAGATGTCGAGGAAGCAAGGCAAGCCGCTGAAAAACCTATTGAGGTTATCGAGGTGAATCTGATGAAGGGAATGAATGTCGTAGGAGACCTTTTTGGAAGCGGAAAAATGTTTTTGCCACAGGTGGTAAAATCCGCCAGAGTAATGAAAAAAGCAGTGGCATATTTGCTGCCGTATATCGAAGAAGAGAAGTTGTTGCATCCCCAAGAGGGAGATGCAAATGGGAATGGAAAGATATTGATGGCAACGGTTAAAGGTGATGTTCACGATATTGGAAAGAATATTGTGAGTGTAGTGCTCGCATGTAACAATTACGAAATTATTGATTTAGGGGTGATGGTTCCGCCAGAAAAAATAATCGCAGCTGCCATAGAACATAATGTTGACGTCATTGGTTTGAGTGGTTTAATTACCCCTTCATTGGATGAAATGGTACATTTAGCCAAAGAGATGGAACGTAATAATTTCAAAGTTCCATTACTCATAGGGGGTGCTACTACTAGTAAAGCCCATACTGCGGTAAAAATTGACCCCCAATATACTCAAGCGGTGGTACATGTAAACGATGCCTCGAGGGCAGTCACAGTTGTAGGTGATCTGCTGCAAAAAGAAACTTCGGATCATTATAAAAAATCCATTAAAGAAGATTATGACGTTTTTAGAGATAAATTCTTGAAGCGCTCTGTGAAGAAAGAATACAAATCCATAGAAAAAGCGAGAGAAAATAAGTTTAAAATCGATTGGAATACTACTGAAATTATAAAACCGAATGAACTTGGAATTCAAATTCTAGAGGATATGGATTTGGAAAAACTTGTTCCTTTTATTGACTGGACGCCCTTTTTCAGAAGCTGGGAACTCCATGGAAAATACCCAGATATTTTAAATGATGATGTAGTGGGTGAGCAAGCCACTGATTTATTTGCTGATGCTCAAAAAATGCTAAAAGAAATAGTTTCAGAAAAGAAACTAAAGGCAAAAGCCATTTTCGGATTATTCCCAGCAAATACCATAAATGATGATGACATCGAAGTAAATCTTTCTGTCAGTTCGAGCGGAGTCGAGAACAAAGAAAGTGATAAGAGGGGGCTTTTCAGAACCCTCCGCCAACAACTCCAACGCAGAGAAGGAGTACCCGACTACGCACTATCAGACTTTATCGCTCCTAAAGAAAGTGGCAAACAAGACTACATAGGTTGCTTTTGTGTATCTACGGGTTTTGGTACAGCCGAATTAGCAGCAGCCTATGAGAAGGACTTGGACGATTATAGTTCGATAATGATTAAAGCTTTGGCTGATCGTTTAGCAGAAGCCTTCGCAGAATATTTGCATAAAGAAGTGCGAACAAAACATTGGGGCTATGCATCAAATGAAGACTTAAGTAATGAAGATTTAATTAAAGAATCATACAAAGGAATTCGTCCTGCGCCAGGATATCCTGCTTGTCCCGATCATTTGGAAAAACTAACAATTTGGGAATTACTTAAAGTAGAGGAAAAGATAGGTGTGAAATTGACCGAAAGCTTGGCGATGTGGCCAGCGGCTTCGGTAAGTGGTTATTACTTTGGAAATCCGGAAGCAAAGTATTTCGGATTGGGCAAAATAACAACGGACCAAGTAGCGGATTTCGCGAATAGAAAAGGGATTTCGTTCGAAAAAGCTAGCAAGTGGCTAGCACCCACCATAGCGGAGGATTAAAAGGAATATAGAAAAATCATCAATGAAAGTAACAGAGCATATAAAGCAAGCAAAAGGAGAAACACTATTTTCCTTTGAAATTATACCTCCCGTAAAAGGGCGAAATATTAAGGAGTTGTATGGAAATATAGATCCTTTAATGGAATTTAAGCCTCCTTTCATTGATGTTACTACCTCGCGTGAAGAGTATATTTACATTGATCGTTCTGGCCTATTGGATAAGAAACTAACGAGAATGCGCCCTGGCACCGTAGGTATTTGTGCTTCCATAAAACACAAGTATGATGTTGATACGGTACCGCATGTATTGTGTGGTGGTTTTACCAAAGAAGAAACCGAGTACCTACTTGTAGATTGTCATTACTTGGGTATTGATAATGTTATGGCTTTACGAGGAGATGCCATGCGTGAAGAAAAGTATTTTGAAGCAACAAAAGGCGGACATCCATTTGCTATTGATTTGGTATCTCAGATTCAGAATCTGAATTGCGGAAAATATCTGCACGAAGTTATTGAAACCGATGATTGCGCGGATTTTTGTATTGGTGTAGCTGGCTACCCAGAAAAACATTTAGAGGCGCCATCACTTAAGACCGATTTAAAAAGGTTAAAAGAAAAAGTCGAAGCTGGTGCTGATTATGTAGTAACTCAAATGTTTTTTGACAACCAAAAGTATTTTGAGTTTGTTAAAGAAGCTAAAAAAATTGGAATCAATGTTCCTATTATTCCCGGGATCAAGCCTCTTGCTGTAAAACGTCATTTAAAACTGTTACCCCAAGTATTTCGAATAGATTTACCACAAGATTTGATCGATGCTGTAGATGATTGCAATAACAACAAAGAGGTTCGACAAGTGGGGGTAGAATGGGCAATTCAACAATCAAAGGAACTAAAAGATGCCGGTGTACCTGTGTTACACTACTATTCGATGGGAAAGTCAGATAATATTCATGCGATTGCCAGTGAAATATTTTAATTAGGTTTTATTAAAGTCAATCGGTTACATTTTTTATACTTTGTATCGCGTATTCAGTACTTCGTACTTACCTTTGAAGCTCATGAACCCAAAGGTATTCCTACTTATTTTATTTTCGGTTAGCTTGTCTTTCGCCCAGAATGAAGAGCAAAAAGCCAATTATACCTTCGAAGCGAATGGTTTTTACGGTTCTATACTTTTGCATAACCCTGATATTACACATTTAATTACCGAACACCCTTCGGGTATTATAATAGGATATAATCGCAAGACATACGGACTAGAAGAATGGCATCAATGGTACAATTATCCTGATATCGGTGCTTCCTTCATTTATCAAGATATGGTGAACCCTACCTTGGGTAAAAACTATGGGCTTTACGCTCATTTCAATTTCTATTTCTTTAAACGTAATGTGCAACTCCGTATCGGTCAGGGTATCGCATACACCACGAATCCGTATGATAAGAATGATAACTTTCGGAATAATGCCTACGGGTCGCAATTTTTGAGTTCTACCTTTTTAATGCTGAATTATCATAAAGAAAACATATACAAAGGTTTGGGTTTTAAAGCAGGAGTGTCTGTTATTCACTATTCCAATGCCAATGTAAAAGCACCCAATACGTCAACCAACACATTAGCTTTCAATGCAGGAATAACATATACTTTGTTGGAAGACGAACCCGATTTTATTCGGAGAGAAAAAGTCAAAATTATAGAACCTATTAAATATAACCTTGCATTTAGAACAGGTATCAATGAAAGTGATAATATCGGTGCAGGGCAGTTTCCATTCTACATATTTTCTGGCTATGCTGATAAGCGTTTGGGTAGAAAAAGTACTATTCAATTGGGCGCTGATGTGTTTTTTAGTAATTTTTTAAAAGATTTGATTAGGTTTCAATCCGTATCTTTTCCTGAGAATAATGTGGCTGCGGATACTGATTTTAAAAGAGTAGGGGTTTTTATAGGTCACGAGCTCTTTATAAACAAGTTGAGTGTCACTAGTCAATTAGGGTATTATGTTTATTACCCTTTTGATTTTGAAGGAAGAGTATACAATCGAATGGGTTTAAAACGATATTTTGGAGATAAGTGGTTCGCTGAGGTTTCATTAAAGTCTCATGGGGCGGCTGCAGAAGCTGTTGAATTTGGCGTTGGGATACGATTATGATAAACATAAAACACATTTTAGTTCTAGTAACAACTCTACTTATGGTGGCGTGTAACTCTGACTCTGCCGTGGATTGTTTTCAGAGTGCCGGAGATATCATCAGAGAGGAAGTATCAGTATCCGATTTCACTACAATTACAGTTTTTGAAAATGTGGGTTTGGTCCTTAAGGAAGGTGCTGAAACCAAGGTAGAAATAGAGACGGGTGAATTTTTGAGAAATGAGGTAGAGGTTGTTGTTGAAAATGGTCGCCTGTTATTACGTGATACCAATGATTGTAATTTTGTTCGTCCATACGGATTAACCAAAATCTATGTGACTGCTCCCAATATTACAGAAATCAGAAGTAGTACAGGTTTGTTAATTGAGAGCGACGGAGTATTATCCTATCCAGTTTTGAGACTAATCTCTGAAAGTTTTACAAATTCAGAGAGTGAAACTACAGATGGCGAATTCGATCTTGAGCTTAATTCTGATGTAGTTTCTATTTTAGTCAATGGTATTACCTATTTCAACCTGCGTGGATCAACAGATTTTTTTAGAACAACCATTGCTGCAGGTGATTCTAGAATTGAGGCCCAAAATTTAATGGCGAATTCAATTGAAGTCAACCACCGTGGATCAAATGACATTTTGGTTAGGGCCGTAGAAGAAATCACGGGTACCATTCGAGGCACGGGTGATGTCGTAAGTTATACGAGACCTAATCTGATTCAAGTAGAAGAGCTCTTTAAAGGAAAGTTGATTTTCAAAGATGAAGCAGACCAATAAATCACAGTATAGTTTTGAATCCCTTAAAAACATTTTTTAATAATTTTTTTGCTAAAAAACGAATCATAGGTGATGATGTACAGTTGAATGGATTGGTTAAGGTGGATGCCCTTGTTAATAGACTGATCTCTGAAAATAAAGTTCCAGGCTTAAGTATAGTCGTTAAAAAAAATGGAAAAACGCTCTACCAAAAAGGAGTGGGATATGCTGATCTGGAAAAAAAAGTTCCTATTGATGCTGTAAATTCAATATTTCGTATTGCAAGTGTATCAAAACCAGTTGCGGCAACAGCATTGGCCCAGATGGTTTATGATGGCTTAATTGATTTAGACGCTTCTTTTTACAAATATGTACCATATTATCCTAAAAAGAAATGGGATTTTACCATTCGGCAATTAGCAAGTCATACTGCTGGAATTAGGGGCTATCAAGGTATTGAGTATGGCCTAAACAAACCGTATTCTATCAAAGAAAGTATTGCAATTTTTAAAGATGATGAGCTCCTTTTCGAACCAGGTACAGACTATCTTTATAACAGTTTTGACTGGGTTTTAATTTCGTTGGCAATGCAAGAGGTAAGTGGTATCGCTTTCGAAACCTATGTGAAAGAAAAAGTGCTTTATCCATTACAACTTCGGAACACCTTTACGCCCTCAGAAGTTGATAGTGAAACCTTAGAATTTAAAGAAAAGGTTACAAAATTCTATTCTAAAAACCGGATGGGTTTTCGAGAGGCAATGCCTGTCAATAATAATTTTAAACTTGCGGGCGGAGGTTACCTTTCTACCGCAGATGATATAGCCAAACTGGGTCAGGCCTATCTGGATGGAAAAATTTTAGATCAATATACTTTAAAGGAATTTTTAACATCGGAAAAGGTCGCTGGTGGTAAAACCTATTATGGTTTAGGCTGGCAGGTAAGTACAGACAACAAAGGGAGACCGTATTATGGCCACGTTGGAAATGGAGTAGGTGGGTACTCTAATTTTTACGTCTATCCTGAAGAGCAAATGGTCTTTGTAATACTTAGCAACTGTACGAATCCAAATATACAGGTAGCACTAGATGAGATTATCGAAGCATTTTTTACTCAAGTTAAAACTACTTTAATCGAAGCTTAAATCTAAATCTCCAGGTAAAATACTTGTCCGATTTAAACTATAGATAAACGGCTGATCATGGGAGTCAAAGTAGATGCCCCAAAATTGTAAAAACGCAGATTGGTAAAGCGAGGGTACGGTAGCAATTTCTTTATCAAAAAGTTTTTTTGTTACTGGATCTTCAATAACAGGAATATGAATTTCATTTGGGGCTATACCCATCAGTGTGGAAAAGTGCTGGTGATGTTTGATGATGGCAAAAACTATATCTTCAATTTCTTCAATAATACTATTTCGATCAATAGAGCTTATAACAATTGATGTTTTCTTTAAATATATAGATAGTTCTTCGATGTTGACATTACTGTTGAGTGATTTATTTAATAGATAAAAAGCATTTTTGAATCTGAGAATTGTTTTACTCAGAATACTCTTATAATTCATATTTTCTTTTTGCATTTTTAGCAAAGACATCATTTCTAGAAGAATAAAATTTGAATCTATTTCTATAGTTATTCTAATCAAATTATCGGTAGAGCCTAAAATTATAATATTGGTATCGGTAAGAAATATTTGTTCTAACTCCTTTTCAAAAGTTAAGATGATATCTAATTCATTTTGATCTAAACAAATTTTTGAATGGTTGGTCATGCGAGCCTGATTTGGTTAAATTTTTAAAAATCACCTATCACTATTGTTAAATATATAACATTTTATTTATATTAATAGAATTTTATTTATATATCGTAAAATATAATTTATATTTGAGATTGTTATGATTTTAAAAAGATTACACGAGTTTCTGGTATTTAAAAATATTAGTTTTAACAAGTTTGAAATTGTCTTAGGCGTTAGTCATGGTAGCATTTCTAATGCTGTTAAACATAAAAAGAACATTGGTACTAATGTTTTAGAAAAGATTCTAGAAAAGTATCCACGATTAAGTTCAGAATGGTTGTTAAGGGGAAAGGGTGAAATGCTAATTAGCACAAAAAAGTCTGAAGACAAATTTGAGTATAATGGGTGGGATGACTTACTCTTAGAACAAACTTTAGATTTTTTTGGTTTTGAAAATAAAAAAGAACTTCAAATGTTTTACATAAAAAATTATAAACAAGAAAACCAAAGCACACTAGAAAATTTAATAATTTCGACCTGGGAGCAACAATACGGCCAAGAACTAAAAAGTTTAGGTCATCAAGTATCCACCTTATTTACAGCTAAATTGGAAGATGAAAAACAATCTGATGCTATTTCTTCCAATTCAAAAACGGCTTAAGAAATTCTTCTAATACCTGATACACTAGATAATTTAAAGGTAATTAAGTCTACTAAGAATTTGACTGTTGGTTCTTTTCTAGTGGAGTTAAATTTTTCTAAGAATTCAACAGTATCTACTGAAGCTTTGTGATAATCTACGGCATGGACTTCGACATCGATGATCTGGGTGTAGAGGCTGTTGAAATAAATGATCATATTGTCAAACCATTTCTTTTCCTTGGTGAACAGTCGCAATCTTTCCATATCTTTTGTTAATTTTTCAATTCCACCAAAATCATTAATTTTCTGGGTCATTTGTTCTTGTAGTGTCATGTAAATCGGTTTCAGGTTGTTTTATTACGGAGGTTAGTATTACCGTAAGATAAGACTTTTACTTTGAGCATGCTTGAGAATTACCAATAGTTATATTTTACATATGCCCATAGTTGATTTATAGCCATTGATTTTATACCTTAAGATTCGACATCTTTTTGAATGATTTAAAAATACTATGTGCGTATTTGGATAGTATGCCTCATGATCTGGATATGGTAGCAGCAAAACTGGATAAATTCCGAAACCTATATGCAGAACCAGCGGATCGATTTGGAGATTTGGTTGGTTAAGATTCTGAAGAGGTTGGTTCATTTTTTGATAAGTATCAAGATTGTATTTTCTTTGGAACTGATTATTGAAGTTCACGTTCTCAAGAAGATGGCACACCTAAAAAATTAAAGTCTGAGGAGAAAAGACTAGAAGAAGATTATTTACGACTATGGATATTTGTAAGCTCCATAGATTCTTTGGCATAGCGACGGCAAAAAAAATATTTGTTTGCGATTGTCCAAAAACATTTTAGATAAGTTTTATGATCAAAATGCGGTCGATTTTCTTGAATTAAATCTGGAATAATAATAAATATTGCGTAGTCATGGTTAGAAGATACATCCTATTGTTATTAATAAGCTCCTCAATTGGGATTTTTGGTCAGAATTCAGTCACCGGATTTGTCAATATGGAAGATGAATACTTAGCGACAGAAGTTCAATTGTCCAAGATTAATATAGAAGATTATCCTGATTTTAGCGTGGCTCGGAAAATAGGCTCTTATACTCTGGATAAAAATGGCTTTTTTAAGTTTAAAAGAACGGTGATTTCTAATAAGGATGCTATTTACAGATTGCACATCAAACATTTCGAAAAAACTTTAAAAGATACCTTAGACGTAGCTAAATTATTTGTGCTCTCCAATCGTGATACTATACACTTCAAAAAAAGTAAAATTCCATTTGCAGCCTATACGAGTAGTAGTATGGCAGACAAAGAATGGCAAAAACTTCGCAGCTTTGAAGAACAGTTGAGAAAGAACGAAGTTGAAAAACAAGATTCACTTTCAGAAGACTATGTAATAAATTTAAAAACATATACTAAAGATTCTCTAGAAATTCTAATGGTAAAGTTGATAGGAATCAAGCAATTAGATAACAAAGAATTACTAGAAAAAGATATTGCTAAAAACCCTAACTATTATCTAGCACTTTTGGCGGAATTAAAAGATAGTGATATCGAACGATCTGAATATCTTTTTTTAGAAAACAAATTAGCCTTTCTCACTACTGAAATCGCCGAAAGTAAATATCTGACCAGTTTAACTATAAATTTACTATTAGGCTTGTTTGTATTGGCACTGATAGTTTTTGTTTTTCGAAAACAGCGAAAAAATCAGAAAGTTTCTTTGAACCATTTAAGTAAACAAGAAAAAAATATACAAACTCTGATTTTAGAGGGTAAAACGAATAAAGAGATTGCGAATGAACTATTCATTAGTATCAGTACAGTAAAAACACATATTACTAATATTTATAGTAAACTAGATGTTTCGAATCGTCAAGAGTTGTTGAAACGAACGCAAAATTAGCACCCGTACTAGTCCTTAAATCCCACCAATAAAAATTCCGTTTAAGACTTTTCTAAAAGTTCTTTGTTCAAAGAAAAGGAATCATGTTTTCGGTAAACTTTGAACGATGGAACCTCATTTTAGGCTGGGTTGTTTTTACGGTAGCCTTAATAGTCTATAGCATGACCGTAGAACCCACGGTTAGTTTTTGGGATTGTGGAGAGTATATTGCAGCATCAACAAAACTACAGATAGCACACCCTCCTGGTGCTCCATTTTTACAGATGGTAGGGGCTTTTTTTTCTCTTTTTGCATATGAACCCTCCGATATTGCTAAACTGGTGAATTACGTGGCTGTTATTTCAAGCGCTTTTACAATTTTATTTCTTTTTTGGACCACTACAAATCTGGTGTCGAAGTTATGTGCGAAGTCTAAAGTAAGCTCGAACCATAAGTCACTGATTATTTTAGGTAGCGGTGTTGTAGGGGCTTTAACATTTACTTTTTCTGATAGCTTCTGGTTTAATGCAACCGAAACTGAAGTGTATGCAATGGCTAGTTTAATAATGGCTCTTTTGCTTTGGTTGGGTCTGAAATGGACAGATAATTTAGAAGAATCTAGAGGCAATCGATGGTTGCTTCTCATAGCTTTTTTAACTGGTCTTACCTCTGGCATACAGTTCATGGGTTTTTTGGCCATTCCTTCGATCGGTATGCTGTATTACTTCAAAAAATACAAGACAACTGTTAAGAGTTTTCTTTTAGCAAATATAGTTTCAGTCGCTATGCTTCTATTAGTCTTTAAATTTTCTTTGCCCTACGTATTGCGGTTGTTCTGGTTAAGCGAGCTATTTTTCGTGAATGACTTTGGGCTTCCATTCAATTCAGGAAGCATTATAATGGCGTTGGTTTTCATTCTAATTTTCTCTGTTACTATTCGGTATACCCGTAAAAAAAAATTAAAGACGGCTAATACAGTTACCCTCTGCCTTTTATTTTTGTTTCTAGGTTTTTCGCCATTACTAATGTTAAGCATTCGTGCTAGTGCACATGTAAATATTAATGAGGGCGACCCGTCTGATGCTCATGCTTTACTTGCGTATTATAATAGAGAGCAATATCCAGGTCCTGATAGTCCATTCTATGGCGCATATTTTACCGATATGTTCGCTGATGCTGATACTGAAAAGGACGATCGTCCAAAATATGAACGCGATTCAAAATCAGCAAAGTATATTATTGTCAATCATTATAAGAATGCATTGAGGGGTGCTAACGCTAAACATAAAGGTATGTTGCCTCGAATGTGGAGTGAGCAAAATGCTGAGGATTATATACGTTATTATGGCGGTTTAGAATTCAGCAGCAAGTCAAAATACCGCTCAAATACACAGCTTCAAGACGATATTAAGCTGTTGAAAGAGAATTATAAAAATGGAAATATTGATGCCGCACAGTATATTGGTTTTTTAAAAGAACGTAGTAATTTTTTAGAAGTACAACCACCGAGCATTTGGGCGAACATTAAATACATGCTTCAATACCAATTTGGCTATATGTATGTTCGTTATTTTATGTGGAATTTCGTCGGTAGAAAAAATGATATTCAGGGGAGGTTTGACGGTAATGGAGAATGGCTCAGCGGTATCAAATTTATCGATAGCTTGAGATTAGGTAGTCAAGAAAACCTACCAAGCGAAGTTTTAAATAATAAAGGAAGAAACACCTATTTCTTTCTACCACTACTCTTAGGAATCATCGGTGTCTTATGTCAAATCAATAAGAATCCAAAGCAGTTTTGGACGATGTTTCTGTTTTTTATATTCACGGGTCTTGCCATACAGTTTTATACAAACCCTACTATTTTTCAACCTCGCGAACGCGATTATTCGCTAGTAGGGTCATTTTATATTTTTGCCATATGGATTGGTATAGGGGTCTATGGTCTGTTCGATGCGTTTCGGAGTTATATCAAACCAAGATTATTGGCTCCTGTAAGTATAGCAACTTGTATACTTGCTGTTCCAAGTTTAATGGCTTTTCAAAACTGGGACGACCATGATCGTTCAGACAGATTTACTGCCCTTGCGATGTCAAAAGCCTACTTAGATTCTACAGCGAAAGATGCTGGCTCTATTTTATTTACTATCGGTGATAATGATACTTTTCCACTTTGGTATGCACAGGAGGTAGAAGGATATCGTACTGATACCCGAATCGCAGTAACCACATACTTAGGAACAGATTGGTACATCGATCAAATGAAGAGAGAATCACACTTAAGCGAAGCGATTCCATCTCAGTTGAGCCATGAAAAATACAGATACGGTTCACGAGATGCTATATACTATCAACCATTAACTGAAAATCGTTGGTCGATAAAAGACTTTATGAATTGGGTTAGCAGTGATCATCCGAAAACAAAAATAAAAAGTCTAGTAGAACGCAATGGCGGTGATGTAAGTGCATATTCTGAAAGTTATTTAGATGTTGTTTTTTATCCCACGAATAAAATTAGAATTCCTGTGGATAAAGAAAAAGTACTTGAAAGTGGATTAGTGAAGCAGAAAGATGCTGAAATGATTTTAGATTACATTGATATAGATCTTCCAAAGACAGCGATTGGAAAAGGAAAAATTATTATGCTTGATATTATAGCCAATAACGACTGGGAACGGCCGATTTATTTTTCTGGGGGGAGCTTTGATGATGAAGAATATATTTGGATGAAAGACTATTTACAACTCGATGGTTTGGTCTATAAATTAGTTCCTATTAAAAGTGAAAATGAGCATTTTTTTGAAAGAGGAAGAATAGATACTGACTTGATGTATGATATCGTTACCAAATGGGAGTGGGGAAATTCTGGTAGTGCTGAAATCTATCATGATCCGCAGACCCGAAGGCAAGCAATAACATTTAGATCGAACTTGGCGAGATTGCTAGAAAGCCTATTGCAAGAAAACAAAATAGAAAAAGCCAAAAGGGTAATTGACATAGCGATGACCAATATTCCATTTGAACATTATAATTATTACTCTTTGTTAGAGCCTTTTCTAGATGGGTACTATAAAGTAGGAGAAATGAAGAAGGCCAGAAACCTGTATCAAAAGCTCAAGAATGTTTATCAAGAAAGATTAACATATTCAAATGAATTACCTTTGGAAGAGCAGTATCTAAGGGTAGAAGATATTATCAGTAATTTGCAGAGTTACCGAAGAAATATCGATATTCTAATAGCGAATGAAGAGGAAATGACTCAAAAGGAAATACAGCTATTTGAAGCTTATGTAGATATGTTTAGTGAGCTGATCTCTTCGGAATAAGAAATAAAGAATTATTGTTTAATTTGATTTATGGCTTATAATAACTACGAAAACATATTAAAAAAACCTATACCATGAAACACTTCATATTGTTAGTAATTCTAATGGTTTTCAACACGGCAACTTCAAAGTTATCTGCACAACAAGATTCTTTTATTAAGGATTATTTGGAGCGCTTAGAAAATTCTAAGAAATATTTAATTCTGGTAGCGGAGCAAATGCCTGAAGACAAATATGACTTTAGAGCCTCACCAGAATCCAAAACCTTTGCCGAAAATTTGATGCACTTAGGTTATGCCTTAGACTGGCATAGTCAGTCATTATTGGGCGATCGCGAAGCAAGAGATTGGAAGACAGATTATACATTCGTAGTGGCGAATAAATCTAAAGACGAAATGGTAACAAGAATTAATAAAACCTTTGATGAAACCATCTTATTAATTCAACGATTTGATACTACTCAGTTTGATGACAAACTAGACTATCTTGGTATAGAAAGAACAAAGCGACAGATTTTCTTGTTACTTGCTGATCACATAACTCACCACAGAGCACAAATGCTGGTTTATATGCGACTTAATGGGCTTGTTCCGCCGAGGTATGTCTTATATCAGTGATATAATGATACTTTCTGAGAAAGTAGTATTTGCTCGGTTTACGATGTAGAGAATTTAGGTGTTAATCTGTAATAATAAGCCAGTCCATTCCATTTAACAGTTTATTAATTATTTGTTTAATGATTATTCATTATTTTTAAACAAAAATTTATATCATGAAAAAAATAGTGGTTACACTTTTGTTTTTTGGAATGTGCACATCTGGATTATTAGCACAAGAAATTACTTCCTTTCCTAGCTTTTGGGGTGAAAGTTTTTACCAAGACAAAGAGAAATTAAGTTGGAAGCAGATTGATGCTATTATGAAAGAAAGTCAAGCAGCTCAGGCGCATTGGCAAAAATCAAAAAAACAACTTTTAGGAGGTATGATTTTTGGAGCTGCTAATTTCGGATCTGCGATCTGGTATCTCTCGGCAGAGGATAACGATAAAGATACCGTAGCCCCTTTGATAACATTTGGAGGTACTGCAATCATTGGATCTATTTTTTATTGGTCAGCACTAAAAAATAAAAAAATGGCTATTTTAAATTATAATGATAGCCTTGGTAAAGAAACCTCACTGTATGTGGTACCAACAAGTAACGAAAACGGCATAGGTTTAGCCTTAAAATTCTAGTTTGCCTTTAAGATATATATAGTTCCCCTTTTAAAAGGATAAGTATTATTTTAGTGGGCATTCAATACCGCTATCATGAAGTATCTTATCCTTTTTTTATGTTTTTCTATTTCGGTTTTTTCGCAGAAGCCATCTCAACTTGATGAACTCTCTGCTAGTTATGCTAAAAAATCCTTTCCAATGCTCAAAAAACTTTTGAGCATTCCGAACGATGCTTTTTATCCCAATGATATAGAAAAGAATGTAGCCTGGTGTGAATCAGCTTTTGCCAAAAGAGGTTTCACTCACACGCGCATCCAAACAGAGACAGCTCCCTTACTGCTCGCTGAGCGTCGACACAAAAATGCAAAAAAAACAGTTTTAATATATCTACAACTTGACGGGCAACCTGTAGATAGTACACGATGGTTTCAAGAGAGTCCATATACGCCAACCTTAAAAAAGAAAAATTTAAAAGACGAATGGGAAGTAGTTTCCTGGGACAAAATAATTAACTATGAAGATGATTGGAGGGTTTTCGCGCGCTCGGCAAGCGACGCCAAAGGTCCGGTTGCGATGTTTTTAACAGCCTTGGATGCTGCCGCTGAAGCTAAGATTCGCCCTAATTATAATATCAAGGTTATTATGGATTTCGAGGAAGAACTTGGTTCTCCTAGATTACCGAAAGCGGTTCGCAATAATGCCGAATTGCTTCAGGCAGATATGTTGATTATTTATGATGGGCCAAGACATATTACCAATCGGCCTACCTTGACTTTTGGTGCGCGTGGTATAGCAACCATTACCTTAACAACTTACGGACCTGCGGTGCCTCAGCACAGTGGTCATTTTGGAAATTATGCTCCGAATCCTGCGTTGCGTTTATCCAAACTATTGGCTTCTATGAAAGATGATGAAGGTAGAGTAAGCATTCCCGGTTTTTATGATGGAATTTCGATAGACGCAGATACCGAAAAGATTCTTAAGGCTGTACCCGATGATGAGGCTCAAATTAAAAATAGGCTCCAAATTACCAAATCAGATAAGGTAGGTAGTTATTACCAAGAAGCCATTCAATATCCTTCTTTAAACATTCGAGGAATGCAATCGGGCTGGATTGATGAGAAGGTAAGAACTATTATTCCCGGTTGGGCAAGAGCAGAAATTGATGTTCGTTTAGTTTTAGAATCAACGCCTGAGCGTTTGTTGAATCTTGTGAAGAATCATATTTCAGATCAGGGTTATTACGTCATAGATCATGAGCCAACTAAAAAAGAGCGCTTAAAACACGACAAGATTGCAAGATTTGAATCTGAGATATCTTATCAATCTTTTCGAACCGATTTTGATTCTGAAGTAGGCCTATGGTTAAGAAGTGCTCTGCAAAATGCCTTCGGAGAAGAACCTGTTATGATTCGCATGAGCGGAGGTTCAATTCCCATTTCTCCTTTTGTGAATACCTTGGGCATTCCGGCCGTTACGGTCCCTACGGTGAACAGAGACAACAATCAACATAGCCCGAATGAAAATATCAGATTAGGAAATTATCGAGAGGGAATTAAAACAATGATAGCTATTTTGAAAGAGAGGCTTTGATTTAAATGACGAAGCTTTGAGAAAAACGAAAATTATATATTAAGGCTAGACCGCACGAATTGTGATGAAATTGAAAAAAAATCTTTCGAAAAGAAGATTTTTAAATTTAATCATTACATTAGCACCAGTTTAAGTGTATTATGACAACGCAATATTTTTATAACAGATTCTTTTTTTACTTCTTTTTTAATAGAGGAGCGGGACTGTTGTAGTATATTCAAGTTAGATATAATATAGAAGTCCTGCGAAAAGCAGGACTTTTTTTATGATATCACTTTTTTGAAATTGATATCACGCTGAAATTGTTTCAGCGTTTGTTGAAAATAAGTAACTAGAATGAGTTTAAAAATAGCCATACAAGGAATTCAAGGATCAAACCACCATCAAGTGGCTAAGGATTATTACGGAGAACAAATCGAATTAGTAGAATGTTTGTCTTTTGATGCCTTAGTTGACCAACTTTTGAATGGTACTGCCGACAAAGGTATTATGGCTATTGAGAATTCTATAGCAGGTTCCATCATACCTAATTATAATCTTATTTACCACAACGGATTGCATATTATTGGCGAGCACTATTTGAATATTCACCACCATATGATGGTTTTGAATGGTCAGAGTATTGATGATATTTCTGAAGTGCGTTCACATCCCATGGCACTATTGCAGTGTAAAGAATTTTTTCGTCAATATCCTCACATAAAACTGGTAGAAGATGTTGATACTGCAGAGACCGCAAAGCAGATTCAAGAGCAACAACTTAAACGAGTAGCGGCCATTGCACCAAACGTAGCCGCAGAATTGTATGGGTTGAACATCGTAGCTAAAGACATACAGACCATTAAGAATAATGCCACTCGATTTATCATTGTAAAAACAAAAAATAAGGAGCTACCCAAAGAGGAAATAAATAAAGCTTCAGTTCGGTTTATAACAGACCACAAACGCGGTAGTTTGGCTGCTATGCTTAATGTAATGAGTGATTGCAATTTGAATTTGACGAAAATTCAAAGCCTTCCCATTATTGAATCGCCTTGGAAGTATGCCTTCTTTGTTGACGTGACTTTCGATGGCTATGCCAATTTTGAAAAAGCAAAAGCATTGTTGGGCATCATGTCTGAAGATTTTAAAGTATTGGGTGAATATAAAAATGCTAGACTATGATACAAACGGCTGATAGGCTTAAAACCGTTCAGGAGTACTACTTCTCTAAAAAATTGAGAGAAGTACGTGGACTCATGGCCAAAGGGCGCCCTATTATTAACATGGGTATCGGCAGTCCTGATTTGGCTCCTTCTGAAAGTGTTATCGATGCAATTCAAAATGCGGTTACCGATAAGGGAGCACATCAGTATCAAAGTTATCAAGGATTACCAGAATTACGAGAGGCTATTGCTGATTTTTACAAGTCTAAATTTGACGTTGAGGCAGATGCTGTATCCGAAATTTTACCCTTGATGGGTTCGAAAGAAGGTATCATGCATATTAGCATGGCCTTTTTAAATGAAGGAGATGGTGTATTGATTCCGAATCCAGGGTATCCAACTTATACGTCAGTGAGTAAGTTGGTTGGTGCTAATCCAATATACTATGATTTAGTTGAAGATAAAGGCTGGTTTCCAGATTTAGAATGGCTAGAGAAAGAAGATTTGACCAATGTGAAATTAATGTGGATTAGTTATCCGCATATGCCCACAGGTGCTTCGGCGAGTAAGAAACAGTTTGAAAAGTTGATCGCTTTTGCACAACGAAATAATATCCTTTTAATAAACGACAACCCATACAGCTTTGTTTTGAACGATAATCCGCTGAGCATTTTAAGTGTAGAGGGTGCAAAAGATGTTGCTTTAGAACTGAATTCTTTAAGCAAAACTTTTAACATGGCAGGATGGAGAGTTGGAATGGTTTTAGGGAATTCAGAAAACTTACAATCTATATTAAAGGTAAAAAGTAATATGGATTCTGGGATGTTCTACGGAATTCAAAAAGGAGCCATAGCCGCTTTAGGAAGTTCTCAAGAATGGTTTGATGATTTGAACAAAGTGTATAGCGCTCGCAAAGAACTGATGTTGAAACTTGTTGAAAAGTTAGGCTGCACGTACGACAGCACTTCAGTCGGTATGTTTGTTTGGGCAAGATTACCACACGGAGTACCATCGGCAGAAAAATTCATTGATGATATTTTGTATGACAAAGATATTTTTATCACTCCAGGAACTATTTTTGGTAGTAATGGAGAAGGATATATTCGGTTTTCGCTCTGTGTAACTGAAGAGAAGATTCAAGAAGCAATAGATAGATTTTAAGATGAACGTATTTATAGTTGGTATTGGATTAATTGGTGGCTCAATGGCAAAAGACATTAAGCGTATTCAACCTAGTGTCAAGATTTATGGTATTGATGCGAGTGAATCTCATCTAGAGGAAGCCTTTGCTTTGAATTTGATTGATGTAAAGTCCAGTTATGACGATTTGGGTCTTGCCGATATGGTGATTGTGAGTATTCCTGTAGATGTTTTGGTCACAGAACTTCCTAAAATACTTGATGCTGTAAATGATGATTGTGTTGTTTTTGACGGAGGCTCTACTAAAAATCTAATTTGTAAGCAATTAGAAAACCATCCGAAACGCAGAAACTATCTGGCTTGTCACCCTATTGCTGGTACTGAATTTTCTGGCCCTTCAGCGGCAATAGAAGGCTTGTATGAAGGAAAAACCAATATCATATGCGAAGTTGAAAAAACCGCTTTCAAACTACAAGAGCGAGCATTAGAGTTATTTCAAAAGATGGGAATGCGCATCAGATATATGAATCCTGAAGCACATGATAAGCACATTGCTTATGTATCTCATTTGTCACACATCAGCTCTTTTATGTTAGGAAAGACGGTTATTGAGAAGGAGAAAAATGAACGCGATATTTTTGACATGGCGGGTTCAGGTTTTGAGAGTACGGTGCGTTTGGCCAAAAGTTCACCAGCCATGTGGACTCCCATATTCGAACAAAACAAAGAGAATGTTGTAGAAACACTTGAAGAGTATATTCAAAATTTAGAAGATTTTAAGTCCATGCTTCTTAATGATGATTTTGAGGGTATTTACGATGAAATGAATAGTACCAATAAAATCAAGGAAATATTGAATGGTATTCCCTTGAATAAGAAATGATTTTAGAGACAAGAGATAAGAGACAAGAGACAATTGACGAAAAAGAATTTAACAATTAATATTAAATAGTAGAAGATACAGATTGGTGGAAAAAATTAAAACCTTTACCCTTCACCTTTTATGCCTTCGCCCAAAAACAAAGTAATGGAGAATACAAAAGAAATGAGAACATGGTTGGATGATATGGGTTTAGATCATCCACTAGTAATAGCAGGGCCATGTAGTGCAGAAACCGAGGAACAAGTTTTGCGAATTGCGCATAGCTTGAAAGATACAGACGTAAATTATTACCGCGCTGGAATCTGGAAACCTAGAACACGCCCAGGTAATTTTGAGGGTGTAGGTGCCTTGGGTCTTAAATGGCTCCAGAAAGTAAAAGCAGAAACTGGTTTGAAAACGGCTACAGAGGTTGCGAATCGTGCTCATGTAGAATTGGCTTTAGAACACGATGTTGATTTACTTTGGATTGGTGCTCGTTCGACCGTGAGTCCGTTTATCATGCAAGAATTAGCTGATGCATTGGCTGGTACTGATAAAATTGTTTTGGTAAAAAATCCTGTGAACCCAGATTTGGCCTTATGGTTGGGTGGTATCGAAAGATTGCATACTGCTGGTATTAAAAAACTAGGAGCAATTCATAGGGGATTTTCAACCTATGAGAAGTCAAAATACAGAAACATTCCAGAATGGCAATTGGCAATTGAATTTCAAAATAAATTTCCTGATTTGCCATTGATCAACGATCCATCTCATATCACAGGAAAGCGTGACATGATTTTTGATGTTTCACAAACGGCATTGGATTTAAACTTTGACGGTCTCATGATTGAAACACACCATGATCCTGATAATGCATGGAGTGATGCTGCACAGCAGGTTACTCCAGATCGTTTGGTTCAAATCATGAATGATTTGAAAATAAGAAAAGAATCAGATCCTGAAGCGGAATATAATAGTCAATTAAGTGGCTTAAGAGCTCAAATTGATGTTATTGACAATCAACTGATTGATACAATGGGCAAGCGTATGAAAATAGCTGACAGTATAGGAAAGTTGAAAAAAACAAGAAACGTAGCCGTACTGCAGTCTAATCGTTGGAATGAGATTTTAGGTAAGATGATTCTTGAAGGAGAAACAAAAGGTTTGAGTGAAGAGTTTGTGCTTCGTATGTTTAAAGCAATTCACCAAGAGTCAATCAATCATCAAGAGAAGATTGTCAAGGCTTAAGAAGAAACATAGCATAGTTAAAATCCGCTATTCAATATGGAATAGCGGATTTTTTTATTTAATTCATTTAGTCCTTCTTAAAAATGTATCGGGTAATAAATAAACCTTGCCCGTCATCGCTACCTGCGTTTGCTTCTACACCACTAGCAACAAAAATTAGCTCCCACCCATTTTTTAGCATATCTGTGAGTTTTGAAGAAATAACGGCATCATTTGCTGCGATATTTTGAAACCGAATTCCTCCGATATTATAAAAGTTAAGAAGTTTTGTTTCTTCGAAATTTTTTACACGAATGTTTCCACGTTTTGATTTATTTCTGGTGTTATCTTCTTCAGTTTGAGTTGAGGTATATTCATCAAAATCTTTTTCCTCTTGCGCATCAATAATACGTGAACGACCAAGCCCACTGGGAACAATTGACTCTACACTGGTAATAACTTTAATTTGTTGTGCGTTAGCGTCGGTGATAGCCACTAGAAGTAAGCTTGCGATAAGTACTATTTTTTTCATGATATAAATTTTAGATATTAATAAAGACTTTATACATAATTTTGGTTTGCCTTTCTAATCAATGAAATTAAAAGCTATTTTTCAATTTTACGATACTTACTGTTAAAATGGATAAAAAACAGTGGAAAACAACTAGAACAAGCTACTGGAATTCTGGTAGTAGTTCAAAGTAGTCTAACGCAATCAGGCTTTGAAGAATGGTAGTGTTAGAACAAAAAGTTGTTATTTTGTTGTCATGGTTAGATATCGAGAAAATAAATGTTAGGTACGGTTTATAAATCTACCGGAAGCTGGTATACGGTAAAAACTGATGATGGTACCTTTTATGAATGTCGAATTAAAGGAAAGTTTCGAATACAAGGCATTAAGAGTACTAATCCCATTGCGGTTGGTGATCGGGTGAAGTTCGAAATCGAACAACTTGGTGATGACTCGGTAGGTACCATAGATAAGATTGAAGAACGCAAAAATTACATTATACGTAAATCAGTAAACCTTTCGAAACAGACCCATATTATTGCTACCAACCTCGATCAGGTTTTCTTATTAATTACATTGAATAATCCAAAAACATACCCTGTTTTTATCGATCGTTTTTTAGCCACAGCTGAGGCGTATGACATTCCTACAGTATTACTTTTTAATAAGATAGATACCTATAATAAAGAGGAATTATTGGAAGTCAAATATCTGGCAGCGTTATACAGAGATATTGGATACGAGTGCATTGGTATTTCTGCCGCAACGGGTAAAAATGTATCAAAGGTTAAAACATTGATGATTGAAAAAGTAAGTATGTTTGCAGGACATTCTGGTGCTGGAAAATCTACCTTAGTGAATGCATTAGAACCGAATCTAGATCTAAAAACTGCGCAGATTTCAGAACAGCATTTACAAGGTCAGCATACAACAACCTTTGCCGAAATGTTTGATTTGAGTTTTAATGCTCAAATTATTGATACACCTGGTATTAAAGGTTTTGGAATTGTTGATATGGAAAAAGAAGAGATTGGAGATTATTTTCGAGAATTCTTTGTGTTAAAAAGTGATTGTAAGTTTAATAATTGCTTGCACATAGATGAGCCTCAATGTGCAGTAAAAGATGCCCTAGATAATGGTGAAGTGGCTTGGAGTAGATACAAAAGCTATACGCAGATGATTTTAGGTGAAGAAGAGAATTATAGAACAGACATTTACGGAGAGAAAAAGTGAGAGCAGTAATTCAGAGAGTTTCACGCGCCACCGTAACCGTAGAGAGCAAAGTTATTTCCAGCATAGATAATGGATTACTTGTTCTATTAGGAATTGAGGATTGTGATAATCAACACGATATCGAATGGCTTTCTAGAAAGATTATCAACCTGCGTATTTTTAATGACGACGCGGGAGTAATGAATAAGTCACTTCTTGAAATAGACGGAGATGTTATAGTGGTAAGTCAGTTTACCTTGCACGCTTCCACAAAAAAGGGGAACCGACCTTCCTATTTAAAAGCTGCTAAACCTGATGTTGCCATTCCATTGTATGAAAATTTTGTAAAGCAGTTAGAGCTTGATTTGGATAAAAAAGTAGGAACTGGCATTTTTGGGGCAGATATGAAAGTTGACTTATTGAATGATGGTCCTGTAACTATTGTTATAGATACAAAGAACAAAGAATAACGACTTTCGTCGACTTTTTGTAGGTAATTGTAAGAAAAGTAGTCTTTTTGCGTTGTAGCCAAACGACCAAACCTAACCTATGCGCTTACTTTCTTTAATTAGTTCTTTTTTCTTGTGCTTTATTCTTCATGCACAAAAACAGCATTATCAATTCGAAAGTATAGATGACAATCTTTTAAAAAATGCTGATGCAGTAGTACGATTTGATGAGATGACTATCAACCTCGGTTCTATACGAGAAATCGTCATCACCCGAAAAAGAATAATTACTATTTTAAACAAAGGAGGAAATAAGCACGCTGTTGCATATGTAGGCTATGATGATGGTAGGAAAATAAAAGACATTCGCATGAATGTTTACAATAAGGAGGGAGTTGAAATTGAACAATTCAAAAAGAAAGATTTTAAAGATTTCGGCGCAGTTGATGGAGGTACATTATACTCAGATTCAAAGGTAAAGTACTGTCCTTATGTGCCAATTGATTATCCATATACTTTAGAACTTACCTATGAACTTAGTTCTCAGAATACCGGTGAAATGCCACCATATTGGTCTTTTTTAGATGATTTTTCTGTAAGTACAGAAAAAAGCAGATTAGTAATTAACTATAAAGACTCGAGTCTACAACCATCTATTAAAGAAAAAAATCTTGAAGGATTTGAGATTACGAATGCTTCATCAGGAAACAGTATTATTTACGAAGGAAATAATATTCCTGCTTTTAAGAAAGAAAGTCTTAGCCCCTCTTTTGATAAAATTGTTCCAAAGGTTTTAGTACGACCTATAAACTTTTCTTACGAAGGTTATGAAGCTTCAATCAACTCATGGGAAGATTTAGGAATTTGGATGCACGACAATTTGTTGGCGGGCAGAGATGAACTACCTGCTGGTACCGTTCAGTTGGTACAAAACCTAACCAAAGGAATAGAAGATGATCTAGAAAAGGCAAGGATAGTTTTTAAGTATGTGCAAGAAAATACAAGATACATAAGTGTTCAAGTAGGCATCGGAGGTATTCAACCTATCAGTGCTATTGAAGTTGATAAAGTAAAATATGGAGACTGTAAAGGCTTATCAAACTACACCAAAGCGTTATTAAAGGCGGTCAATGTAGAATCATACTATGTGCATGTTGAAGCTGGTAATGACAAAGTTAGTTTTGAAGATGATTTTCCAGATTTATCTCAAGGAAATCATGTTATATTGGCAATTCCTTACAATGGCGATTATTATTGGCTTGACAGTACATCGCAAATTATACCTTTTGGCTTTATTGGAGATTTCACAGACGATCGCAAGGTTTTGGTTATTAAACCGGATGGAGGAGAATTGGTAACAACCACTTCTTATGCTAATGAACAAAATTTACAGTTTACAAAATCAATATGTTCACTTGCAGCAGATGGAACTTTAAAGGGTCAAATAACAACGGTGAGTACGGGTATTCAATATGATAATAAGTACTTCTTAGAAAAGCAGTCAGAAGAAAACATTAAACGTTTCTACAAAAGCTATTGGGATAATGTAAATAATCTCAACTTGACTAACTATGAATTTTCAAACCAACTGGACCAAGTTAAATTCACAGAAAAAATAGACCTAAATGCTATTAATTACGCATCTATTAGTGGTTCGCGAATACTTTTTTCTCCGAACATTTTTAATAGAATACGTAATGTGCCCATAAGATATAGAGATCGAAAACTACCTTTTGAAGTACAAAGAGGTTTTTTAGACGAAGATCAATATCTGATACAACTTCCTGAGGGTTATGTAGTAGAAGCACTCCCAGATAAAGTACAATTAGAAACTAAATATGGTACCTATTCCATAAACCTTGAAGCAGTGGATGGTAAAATAAAGTACACACGAAGATTATTAGTTAAACAAGGGTACTATCCAAAAGAAAACTATAGTGAGTACCGTGATTTCATAAAACAAATTTCTAAATCAGATACTTCTAAAATCGTCCTAAAATCTAATATATGATACGTTTGAAATTATTTATAGTACTCTTCTTTATGATTGTCGCTGGTCCTGTGTCTGCGCAAGAAATTGAATTTGGAAAAGTAACTAAAGATGAGTTAACGGAAAAAGAATATCCGCTTGATTCAGATGCTGAGGCAGCTGTCTTATATAAGTATAGAAACACTTTCTATATGTCTGGTGCGGCTAATAGTTTAGTAACAAAAATTCACAAGCGAATTAAAATTTATAAAAAAGATGGATTTAATCAGGCTACTGAAGAAATCAATCTTTTCAATTCTAGAGGAGGAGATGAAAGTGTAAGTAGGATAAAAGCTTTTACGTATAACCTAGAAAATGGAAAAGTTGTAAAAACCGAATTGGATAAGGAGCAGATATTTGAATCTGATTTAAGTTATAATTACAAGCAAGTAAAGTTCACCATGCCCAATATAAAAGAGGGCTCTGTTATTGAATTTGAGTATAAAATTACTTCCCCTTTTATATGGAATCTCGATGATTTTCGTTTTCAAGAAGAGATTCCCGTTAAAAAGATTTCAGCGCAAATTCGGACTCCCAAGGGATTTAATTTTAAACAAACGCATCGTGGATACCTTAATTTTCATCCAAAAGTTTCAAAAACTAGAGATGCTCGAGTAGGTATGGATGTTGTCGTTTATTCCTATGACCTTTCAAATGTACCTGCTTTGAAAGAGGAACCTTATGTTGACAATATGAGTAACTACCGTGCTGGGGTTATGTTTGAATTAGTTTCAATACAAATACCTGGTGTTATTGATAGACATTATTCTCAGACTTGGGGAGATGTAGCAAAAAATATTGGGAATAGTTCAGAGTATAAGAAAGAACTTGACAAAACAAAGTCTTTTGGTGATATCATTGACCCATTGCTAGCTGGGCAAACTGATGAATTGAAAAAAACCAAACTGATACTTAAATATGTAAAAGAAAATACCGAATGGAATGGTGTTGATGGTAAATATTTTCAGCATGGTATCAAAAAAGTACTAAAGGAAAAGAAAGGAAATGTAGCAGATATTAATTTGACATTAGTTGCAATGTTACGTTATGCGGGGATAAAAGCAAACCCAATTGTTTTGAGTACTAAAGATAATTCTATTCCATTTTTTCCCACATTAGAACGACTTAATTACGTAATTGCACATGCTCGCATCAACAATAAAGACTACTATATTGACGCATCACACGAATTTAGTGACATCAATGTGCTTCCTATTAAAGATTATAATTGGGGTGGTCTTATGGTAGACAACCCAAATGAGGTTTGGAAACATATAAGCACTATTGAACCAATTGTTTCAGCAAATATTCATGCGATTAAAGCTTCGATTGAAGCTGATGGTACGGCAGTTGGTACGTACCAGTCAAGAAGGACAAATCATAGCGCAATGCAATTTAGGACAGAGGTTAAAGACAAAGATCTTTCTGAACAAATTGAACAAAGAGAAAAAGCCTATCAAGGAATTGAGATCGATGAATACACCCTTAAAAATGAAAAGACATATGAAGGTTCTGTCTCTGAATCTTTTTCATACAACTATGAAAAGGGCTTAGAACGTATTGCTGATAAAATGTATATACAGCCATTACTTTTTTTAAAAATGGAAGAAAATCCATTTAAGCAGGAAAAAAGAGAGTTTCCCGTCGATTTCGGATTTCCTGTCAATACCAAACAAATAGTCGAGTTATCGATTCCGGAAGGTTACGAAGTTGAATCTTTACCTAAGGGAGTTGTCATGGATATGCCCGATGGAATGGGAAGATATAAATATGTTATTAAGAGCACAGGAGATAGAATTCAATTATCAACTACCTTTGAAATTAATAAAGCGATAATACCGGCATTTAATTACAAGATATTAAAAGAATATTTTAACCAAGTAATCACAAAGCAAGCCGAGCAAATAGTATTATCGAAAATTACTTCAGATGAAACTACAAGCAGCTCAGAAAAGCGTTGATGATTGGATCAAAGAACATGGCGTTCGTTATTTTAATGAATTGACTAATATGGCTCAGCTTACCGAAGAAGTAGGCGAGGTCGCTCGTATTATTGCTCGTCGCTACGGTGAGCAGAGTGAGAAGGAATCTGATAAAAATAAAGATCTCGGCGAAGAACTTGCAGATGTACTTTTCGTGGTATTATGCTTAGCAAACCAAACAGGTGTTGATCTCCAAAAAGCTTTTGATGAGAAATTAGACCTAAAAACAAAGCGTGATCACGACCGACATCACAATAACAAAAAGTTGAAATAGTGTTATCTTTGCCCCTTAATTTCGGGGGCTTTTCTAGAATGGTTTTATTTACAGTTTCCCGACATTTAGAAACCGTCTAAAGAGAATATCACATTGAAATTACACCTATCAGGTCCGTCGAACAATCTTTTACGATCAGAAATAGAAATAACAGGATCAAAAAGCGAATCGAATCGTTCTTTACTGTTACAAGCATTGTTTTCTAATCTATCTATTCGTAACCTTTCAAATTCTGATGACGCTGAGGTAATGCAAAAAGGATTGCAAATCACCGAAGGTGTCGTAGACATTCACCATGCAGGTACGGCGATGCGTTTCTTAACGGGGTATTTTGCATCTCAAGCGGGTAAAGAAGTTACTTTAACGGGCTCGCAACGAATGACGGAACGACCCATAAAAGTTTTGGTAGATGCGTTACGTAGTTTAGAAGCTGAAATTGCTTATGAGAAAAATGATGGATATCCCCCCCTACGAATAAAAGGAAAAAAGTTAAACCAGAGCAAAGTAAGTCTTCCGGCTAATATTAGTAGTCAATATATTTCTTCACTCTTATTGATAGCGCCAAGTTTAGAAAATGGACTAGAATTAAATCTGATCGGAAAAATTACTTCCGTGCCTTATATCAATATGACCCTCTCTTTGTTAAACGAAATTGGAGTAAAAACTTCGTTTGAAGGAAATACGATTAAAGTTAACCCTAAAAATACGGTCGCTACGAAAAAGTTAGTGGTAGAATCAGACTGGAGCTCAGCTTCTTATTTTTATAGTATTGTTACACTTTCTGAGATTGGTACTGAAATTAGTTTGTCGGCCTATAAAAAGAATAGTCTTCAGGGTGATAGTCTGATGGCAGATCTTTATACTGATTTTGGCGTGGAGACAGTATTCAACTCTAATAAAATTACACTAAAGAAAATAGACGATTGTAAATTGACTACTGTCAGTTATGATTTGGCAAATGCTCCAGATACTGCGCAAACCATTGCAGTTACGTGTTTCGGTTTAGGAATTGGCTGTCATCTGACAGGTTTACATACTTTGAAAATTAAAGAAACAGATCGCCTAGAGGCATTGCATAAAGAATTATCAAAATTAGGAGCAAAAATTTCAGTATCTAATGAAGATTTGACTTTAAAACCTACCGCTGTGATAAATTCTGATATCGCTATTGATACTTATAATGATCATAGAATGGCAATGGCTTTTGCTCCGTTAGCGATGAAAAGGTCAATCTTAATCAATGATGCTGAAGTCGTTTCAAAATCCTATCCTGATTACTGGAAAGA
>CALHCJ010000180.1 GCA_937936275.1 uncultured Flavobacteriaceae bacterium | reverse complement strand
GAAAAAAATATTGGTATCAACAGAGAAAAAGTTTTGGCATTACTATCTGATGAGGTGGAGAATTGGGTTATTGTCGAAACTGATAATTTCAGATTGGCGTCAAGTGTAACATCTATTTTAAATTCTTTTCATGACGCTCCTCTTGATCCAGAAGTAAGCAATGATAAGGTTAGCGTTCGTATGTTTACGACAAATAAGAGTAAGGCTTTTGAAAATGATGTTATTTCAAGTTCCCATTTGTCTAATTTGAATTTTACATATCCTTCTGTCTATCGAGAGGTCGGCAATGACGGTTTCGTTAAACGCTATCGACAACGATTTGATAATGAACCTGATATTTTCGCTGTACGTGGTTTTGATATTACTTATGATTTGCTTTTGAAATTAGCCTTTAAAAATGATTTGATTGAAGTTTCAAAGATGATTGGTGAGACTGAATATACCGGCAGTAAATTTTCTTATGAAAAAGAATTTGCTTCTGGATATTTTAACCAAGCTGCTTATATCATGTCTTATAAAGAAATGCGAATTAAAGAAATAAAAGAATAATAATGACTTCAAAAGTTACATATACAGGAGAATTGAGAACGTCTTGTGTACACTTGCGTTCTGGAGATAGCATAATTACCGATGCTCCCATAGATAATAATGGTCTTGGACAAGCATTCTCTCCTACCGATACGGTTGCTACTGGTTTGGCAAGCTGTATTTTAACTATGATGGGAATTAAAGCCAACGGATTAGAAGTAGATCTAAAAAATGCCACCGCTGAGGTAACTAAACACATGGCTTCAAATCCAAGAAGAATTGCTAAAATTGAAATTGTTTTAAGTCTACCAGCTCAAATTTCAGAAAAGGATAGAAAGATCTTGGTACATACGGCAAACACCTGTCCAGTGCATTTTAGTTTGCATCCTGATATTGAAAAAGATATAACTTTCCATTGGGTGCTTTAAGAAACATTTTTTTATTTCTTTTTTTAGCGTTGATGAGTTTTCAGTCGACGCAAGAGGAAGAGGTCATTTTATGGAGCGCAGATTATCGTCTTTCTTGGAATGATTTTAAAGATAAAGTTCCTTCAGGTGCTAGGGCTGCTGCTATTACTGCCAGCGGAATTACGTATCGATTTTCTACTTCGGGTACAAAAGATCATATGGAGGTTGATTTTCAAATAGAGACTCATTTTTATCCGAATAAGTCATGGTATCAACCTGACTTATGTGATGATGTTATTCTAAGTCATGAGCAGTTGCATTTTGATATTTCAGAGCTTTTTACCAGAAAGCTACGCAAGAAACTCTCGGAAGCCACGTATACGTATAGTAATATAAAGGCGAAGGTAAGTGCTATTTATAGGGAGAACAATAAGGAGTTGAATGCATTTCAGAATCGTTATGATGATGAAACTAATTTTTCAAGAGACCGAGAGCAACAAATGATGTGGAATGCTAAAATAAAAAAAGCACTCGCCGTAGAGAATTAAAGAACAAGAATAGTTCCTCTTAGTTTTTTAAGATTAAAACCGAAGAGAACCACCAATCGTTAAATAAGCCGCCCCGTAACCCAACTCCGCAAACCCAGCAAAGGTATCTGTAAAATACCATCTACCCCCTACAAAAACAGTCGGAGCAACAGCGCTTCTGACCCTAAACCCTACAGAGTCTCCTGAAAAATTAGCAATATTATAAGATAACATGGCACCTCCATAGATGTCTAAATTTTCTACTTCTAAACCATTAAAATGATAGGCTCCGCGAACACCAATAACAGTATAACTCCATTTAGAGTCGATACCAGTAACTCGGTATCGATACGATTTTGTCCCGATGTAACCGCCAAGGCTAATCACTCCCGGTCCACCAACATCCCATATGCCTCTTTCATAGCTGATACTTAATCCAGGAGAAACCGATGAAGTTTGAAAATCACCAAAATTACCACCAAGACCAAGGCCAACATTGATGACATTAGTTCCTGAATTAAATTCTTGAGCAGTCAGCATAGCTAAAGGCAAAAGACATCCGACAATAAAAAGCATTGATTTTTTCATAATTAAGATTGATTTTGATTGAATTTCTTGATTGAAAAATCAAAACTAAAAAAGCTTTCCTATTTAAAGAAAAGCTTTCCAAATTTTATTTTGCTCAATTAATTAAAATTGTAGCCGAACGTAGTTTATTGATGTCAAATAAAATTTCATCCCAACATCTAGCGCAAGGCTAACCAGTTTGTTGATTCTTTTAGACATCACAAATTGTAACACCCTCCTTCAGCGATGCAATAGGATCTTCCCAAGTGGGAATAAATTCTTGCGCAATATGTCCTTTGAATCCTGTGGCTAAAATTGCTTTTACAATCGCAGGATAATAGAGTTCTTGCGTCTCATTAATTTCATTTCGCCCAGGGTTACCACCGGTATGATAATGACCAAAATACGTATGGTATTCTCGTATATTTCGAATGACATCACCTTCCATTATTTGCATGTGGTAAATATCGTAGAGTAATTTAAAGTGTTCAGAACCAATTGCTTTGCACAATTCAACGCCCCAAAGGGTGTGATCACACATATAGTCCGCATGATCTACTTTTGAGTTTAGTAATTCCATATGAAGAATTACGCCATGTTTCTCAGCGATAGGTATGATTTGTTTTAATCCTTCAGCACAGTTTTTTAAACCCTCCGCATCGTCCATACCATTTCGGTTACCACTAAAACAAATAAGATTGGTATATCCTGCCTCTGCTACTAAAGGAATCACCTTTAAGTAATCGGCGATTAGTTCTTCATGTAGTTTCAGATCGTTCCAACCTTCTTCGATACCTTTACCAGCGCCCCAGCACATTGAAGCATGAATATCATATTTTTTCATTAACGGCCAATCTTCGGGCCCTGTCAGATCCATAGCTTTGATGCCAAGCTCATTAAGGTTCTTAAGAAAATCTTCCATAGGAATTTTGCCATAACACCAACGACAGACACTATGATTAACATTACCCTTGAGGTCGCTACTTTCTTTCTGTTGAATAATAGGCATTGCAGAACTTGTTTTGCAAGCTAAAAGTCCGACCGAAGCAGCTGCTGAAGTTCCTATAAAGTTTCTTCTTTTCATTGTAAAACTATTTATCCGATTCATGTGCAATATAAGAAATGGAATAATGTAAGCGATAAGTTTGCCAAATAGACTTAGTTTTAGGTCCATTATAAGATCCGTTAGAAAATAAGTATGAATGTCAGTCCTGATAAAGAAAAATTGATTGAATTGGCACATTATAAAATGCCTTTTGGAAAATTCAAGGGGCGATATTTAGTTGATCTTCCTGAACCCTATTTGGTCTGGTTTAATCAAAAAGGATTTCCGGAAGGAAAGTTAGGTCTCTTGTTAAAATCGATGCATGAAATAAAAGTAAACGGACTAGAACCGCTTATTCGTCGCATACAAAAAGATTTCCCGAAGCAATGGTAACGAATTGTTGCAACAATTTGTATCTTCGTGTCCCGTAACAAACAATCCCATAATGTCACAGACAAAGTATATTTTCGTTACGGGCGGAGTAACATCTTCCCTTGGTAAAGGAATCATCGCCGCATCTCTCGCAAAGCTCTTACAGGCAAGAGGTTATAAAACCACAATTCA
>CALHCJ010000179.1 GCA_937936275.1 uncultured Flavobacteriaceae bacterium | reverse complement strand
ATTAATGAGCTTTTCGTTTTGTGAAGAAGTTACTTTAATCAAATTATGGAGTTCTAGTTCTTTTTGCTTCAGCTCAGAAATATCCATGCTTATACCTACAAGACCGTAGGCCTGTCCGTCAGTATCGATTAAGGGTATTTTTGAAGTTAGAAAAGTTGTAGAGTCACCATTCTTTTTGGTGCATAACATTTCGCGTCCAAGAATGGGCTTCTTATTTCTCATGACTGCGAGATCATCTTTGCGAGAAGCTTCCGCAGTTTCTCTATCATAAATAGCGAAGTCATCTTTGCCAAGTAATTCTTTTTCATTCT
This sequence comes from uncultured Flavobacteriaceae bacterium, assembly GCA_937936275.1. Lineage (GTDB taxonomy): Bacteria > Bacteroidota > Bacteroidia > Flavobacteriales > Flavobacteriaceae > Maribacter_C. The sequence continues at coordinate 7,215 of CALHCJ010000179.1, read as the reverse complement.
TTGCTTCGCACCATTCCAATTCTGATTGATTTACAAGTATTTTACGAGATTCAAGGTCTTTTATAAACACATTTAAGGGTAGATTATCAATCAAAGTTCTTAATAGATGTTCATTTTCACCTTGTCTTTGTTCAGCCAAGTAGAGCTCATTAATATCTTGTATAGTGCCTGTAAATCCTACAAATTTTCCGTCTTTATAACTAGGTGTACCTGATGTTATAATCCATACCTCATTCCCTTTAGCTGTAACAAGTTGTAATTTTTCCCGATAAGGGGCTTCTTCAGCAATGGCTCTGCTCAAAGTCATAGAAATGGTATTTCTGCTATGACCTTGTTTATAGAAATTTAATGCATCATCAATGTTAGGGTCAAAATCGTCATCGACTTCATGAATCGACTTCGTTTTATTACACCAGAAAATTTGATCATTTTCTATATCGTATTCCCAGAAACCGATTTTTGCAATTAGTGACATCTGTTCTGAGATGAGTTGCAATTTTTCAAATTTTGTTTCGGTTTCGATAAGGTGAGTTATGTCTTCAATTTGCAGAATGGTACCTATTACATTTTCTTGGGTATCGTGCCAAGGAATAGCATGAATTTCAAAAGTCTTTGTATTACCTAAAGAATCTTTATACTCTTCTTTGATAATTTTACTCTCTGTTTCTTTCAAACACTTTTTAAGTGCGTTGCGCCAATTTTTATTTGGTTTTTGAAAGAGTTCATTTATAGATTTACCGAGTACACTATCAGAAATAAAACCAAAATCTGTAATCCACTTATCAGATACGTGAACAATTTCCATGCTTAGATTAACAAATGCGGTGGCCTTCGGCAATTGTTTTATCAGAAAGCTGTTAATAATGGTTTTCTTGCTTTTCAGCATTTATACGTAATTTCTTACAATAATAAGTAGAAATTATAACGAAATTGCAAATTTGTTGTGAATTGATGAATTATAGTGGTATCTCAACATTTTAGAAGAATAAGAGTAGCTTTTAGAGCCTTAAGAATCGTATTTTTTCCAATTAAACTCATGAATATCATGTAGGTTTTAAGATAATTTCCTACAAACTTTGGATTACTTTATTTAACCCTCACAGTTTTAGGAACTAGACCTGTATAATCTCCTCCATTGCGAATAACATCTCGAACGATAGAAGAACTAATAAATGATTTGCCAGAAGAAGTTAGTAGAAATACGGTTTCTATTTCGCTCAACGAACGATTCGTGTGGGCAATCGCTTTTTCAAATTCAAAATCTGCGGGATTTCGCAAGCCCCTTAAGATAAAATTGGCGTCTACTTTTTTACAAAAGTCTACAGTGAGCCCCTCATAAGTTAATACTTTAATTTTTTGTTCATGCTTAAAAGCATCAATAATGAATTTTGTTCGGTCTTCTAAAGAGAACATATACTTCTTATCGGCATTGATTCCAATGGCAATGATAAGTTCATCAAATAGCGTAATACCTCTATGGATAATATCATAGTGCCCTAGGGTCAACGGATCGAATGAACCAGGAAAAATTGCACGCCTTATTTCCATAGAAAAATTTTATTTAAAGTTAACTTTTTTTATACAAAGCTTCTTCGATAGCACTTCCAAAGAGTTCTGAAAGTGATATACCTGCTGCAAGAGCTTGTTGTGGTAAAATACTTTGCTCAGTTAAGCCAGGTGTTGTATTCATTTCAAGCATAAAGGGTTCATCATCTACGAAAATGAACTCGCTTCGCGAATACCCAGTCATTTTAAGAATATTATAGGCTTTTTGTGCTTGATCACTCACTTTTTTTTCTTGATCTTTTGATATTCTGGCAGGAGTAATTTCTTTAGACTTACCTTCATATTTTGCTTCGTAATCAAAGAAATCGTTTTCAGTAACAATTTCAGTTATTGGAAGTACTTTGGTTTTTCCGTTATACTTAATAACTCCTACTGACACCTCAATACCATCTAAGAAGGCTTCAATAATGATTTCATCATCCTCTTTATACGCTTTCTCGATAGCAGCATTCAGATGTTCTTTTTTATATACTTTAGAAATACCAAAACTGCTTCCCGCTTTATTTGCTTTAACAAAGCAAGGTAAACCTACTTTTTTAACAATAAAATCTTCGTCAATCTTATCGCCCATATTTAAATAATGAGACGCAGCCGATTTAATACCATAAGGTTTTAATACACTCAACAAATCACGCTTGTTAAAAGTTAGTGCAGATTGGTAATAGTCACATGAAGTTTGCGAAATATCGAGCAATTCGAAATAGGCTTGCATTAAACCATCTTCACCTGGTGTGCCGTGTATGGCATTGAAAACGCAGTCAAAAATCACTTTTTGACTGTTAATTTGAATTGAAAAATCATCTCGATTTACTGTATGTTCTTTTTCATTTTCATCAACATAAACCCATTTCGTTTTTAGAATGTGAATTCTAAACAATTCATATTGTTTGCGATCGAGATATTCGTATACGACATTCCCACTTTTCATAGAAATTTGATACTCACTCGAATAACCGCCCATGATAATGGCAATCTTTTTCTTCATGCTAAACTAATTCTAAAACAATAAGAAACCATTTATTATAGCTCAAAGTAAAGAAAAAGAGATGGCTTATAAACCTCCAACTATATTTTTTTTAAAGCAGGTATGTAAAAGCGGACATTTCCTATCTTTGCTTCGTTAAATAAAATTCATGAGAAATTTCTTAAATTTTTTAAAAAGCCGCACTTTGTTCATTCAAGTTGGTTTAGCGATTTTAGCCATTGTGCTGATTGTTTTTTGTGTGCTTCAATGGTTAGGAAGTACAACCAATCATGGCGAGTTCGTCGAAGTGCCCGATTTCTCAAAAATGTCTGTGATGGATATGCGAAAAGCAGTTGAAGACGCAAGTCTGAGATATGAGGTTTTAGATTCGGCTAATTTTAATCCTGATTATCCACGATTTTCTATAATTGATCAAGATCCTATTGCTGGTAGTAAAGTAAAGGAAGATCGTAAGATTTATTTCACAGTGAATCCGTCAGGTTATAAAAAAGTTACGTTGCCCAATGTAGTTCAGGTTACCCAGAGAAATGCAGCTTCAATGCTTCGAGCGGTTGGTTTAGATGTGCAACGAGTAACATATATAGACCAAATCGGAAAAGATATGGTGTATTACATCAAATATAAAGGAAAGCAGGTTTCTCCAGGAGAGAAACTTCCTAAAACATCAAAGGTTGAACTAGTTTGTGGTAACGGGCGTGTTGGTGAGCGGGTGCAAGCAAATGAAGATTCAGAATAAGTTATGGCACCTAAAACTGGCCCTGAACTTGACGAAGATGAGCTTTTTGAACATCACAAAATTAGAGCTCCAAAGGGTCAAAACCCGTTACGTGTTGATAAATTTTTGATGAACTTCATTGAAAACGCTACCAGAAATAAAATACAGCAAGCTGCCAAAGATGGGAACGTTTGGGTTAATGGTAGTATTGTAAAGCAAAACTATAAAGTGAAAGCGGGTGATGAGGTGAAAGTGATGTTTGAACATCCACCACATGAATTCTTGCTGATTCCTGAAGATATTCCTCTTGATATTGTGTACGAGGATGATGTTTTATTAGTGGTCAATAAACCTGCTGGAATGGTTGTTCATCCCGGACACGGAAATTATTCAGGTACCCTAATCAATGCCTTAATACATCATATTGATAACCTACCAGTCAATAGTAATGAACGCCCAGGTTTGGTGCATCGAATTGATAAAGACACTTCGGGTTTGCTATTGGTTGCGAAAACTGAAGAGGCTATGACTCATTTATCAAAACAGTTTTTTGATAAGACTTCTGAACGCGAATACGTTGCTATCGTATGGGGAAATATGGAGCATGACGAGGGAACTATAGTAGGTAATATAGCGCGACATCCTAAAAATCGACTTCAAATGCATGTTTTTCCAGAAGGAGATCAGGGTAAAGAAGCAGTAACTCATTATAAAGTAATTGAACGTCTGGGCTATGTTACTTTAGTTTCTTGTAAATTAGAAACTGGACGAACACATCAAATACGTGTTCATATGAAACATATCGGTCATACTTTGTTTAATGATGAACGCTACGGAGGAGAAAAAATATTAAAGGGTACTACGTTTACGAAGTACAAACAGTTTGTTGAAAATGCTTTCAAAATTCTACCACGTCAGGCATTACATGCCAAAACTTTAGGTTTTGTGCATCCAATAACCAAGAAGATGATGCGTTTTGATTCAGAGTTGCCTAAAGATATGAGTGGTTGTATCGAAAAATGGCAACATTATTCGAAGCATAGCCAATAGCGGTGGTATTTCTTGACTAATAAATTTCAACAATACCTGTATTGAAAAGTCCTTTGTAGTGCTTTAGGGAATTTCAATAATTGGACTTATTTTTATCTTAAAATAGTAGAAAATGAAAATTGTTGTCTCTCCTGCAAAATCGCTTGATTTTGAAAGTAAACTTCCAACAGCGAAATATACGCAGCCTAGTTTTTTAGAACATGCACAGAAACTGAATAAGATTTTAGCTAAGAAAAAGCCAAAAGCTTTATCGAGTTTGATGAGCATTTCTGATAATCTGGCGCAATTGAATTGGGAGCGAAATCAGCAATTTGCTACTCCTTTTACTCCTGAAAACGCCCGCCCAGCCGTTTATGCTTTTAATGGAGACGTATATCAAGGTTTAGATGCTTATTCAATCGCTGATAATAAACTGGAAAAGTTACAAGATACACTCCGCATTTTATCAGGTCTTTATGGTATATTGAAACCTTTAGATTTAATGCAACCCTATCGTTTAGAAATGGGAACGAAGCTCAAGATAGGGCGCAAGAAAAATTTGCATGAGTTTTGGAAAAAGGAACTTACTGCGCATTTAAATGCTGAATTGAAACCCGATGAACTTTTCGTCAATTTGGCAAGTAATGAATACTTCGGAGCTATTGATGAAAAAGAACTCAAGGTTTCAGTAATTACTCCAATTTTCAAAGACTGGAAAAATGATAAGCTAAAGATTATTAGCTTTTTTGCCAAGAAGGCTAGGGGTTCTATGGTGCGCTACATTATTGATTCGAACGCAAAAACCTTGGACGACATTATAGGTTTTAACTTAGATGATTACATGTTTAGTAAAGAGCACACCCTAAAAGAAAATCAACCTGTATTTATTCGATAGAAATTTTGTAGCTGGTATTACTTTTTCTTTTTAATTGAGATTTTTTCCTCAACGGTTAAGCGTTTTTTTATTTTTCGAGGTCTTCTAGCTCCAAAAGTTCCATTAGCTATTTTACCCTTCCTTGTTTTTTTATCGCCTCTTCCCATAAATAGTATTTTTAGATTTCTTTCTGTAAAGACAGAAATTTGTTTCACTAAATTTTAAATTACAAAATAGATGTAACAAACAAATGTACTATGTTCCTTGATATTTTAGGGATAAGAAGATAATTCTTGTAGAAGAATCATCAAAAGACCTTATTTTAGAAGTATGTATTATTATTTAATTCTTGCGCTTCAAATATATTGTGGTTATCACTGCTACACCAATAGAAATACCTACTATTGGTACTTTGCTATTATATTTTTGCCACTCATAGGCTGTTTGGTTTATCTTTTTGTAAATGTAATACAGAAAGGCGATGTCGATAAGGTACAGCAGGGTTTAACTGCGGTCATCAATCCGACCAAAAAGATTCGCGATTTAGAAAAGCGATTTAATTTTGCAGAAACTTTTGAAAATCAAGTTGCTTTATCAGATGCATATCTTGAAGCTGAGCAGTTTGAAAAAGCAATTCAAAATTACAAAGCTGCTTTAAAAGATGTTTTTAAAGAGGATTTTTACGTGATTTCAAAGTTACAGGAAGCCTATTATTTTTCATCCGAGTTTAACGTTTCAAAGGAGTACGCCTTACAAATTAAAAATCATCCGAAGTTTGAGAAATCCAAGAGTTCTTTCTGATACGCACTTACGCTAGAGAAAGAAGGAAATATTAAGGATGCAGAAATACGTCTGAAAACTTTTGATGCTCCATACTCTCGGTATCAAGAGCGACTCGAATTGGCTAAGTTTTTTATAAGAAATGCGAAAATAGCAGAGGCAAGAGAACTTTTATATGAAATTGTAACAGAATCAGAGGGTATGTCAAAAACGAGCTATCGCCAGAACCGACAACTTATATCAAAAGCCAAAGAATTACTAGCTTCGCTATAATAGCCAAACTTAGAACATGCCTCGTAGATATTTTTTTAAAGAAATCAAGCAAATCTAACTTTCAATAGTACAACAATCGTGTTTCACCATAAACATCCGTACAAACCGTTTTTATTTCCAGAAGCGACCAAACTTATTGTCGGAACCCTGCCACCACCTCGTTTCACCAAAGGAGAATTAAAAGAGGATGATGTAGATTTCTGCTATGGAAGCAGAAACGGAATGTTGTGGCCCATTCTTGACCGAATATTTCATTTAGACTTGAAATATGAGACTACGGATTACGCAACGCAACAACGAAAAGATTTTTTGCTGAAACATAAAATAGGCGTTTGTGATATTGTTGCGAGTGCCGAACGTGATAAGATTGATGCTTCTGATTTGGGAATGCAACATATTAAACTACGTAATATAATTGAGTATTTACAGCAGTACAAAAATGTACATACGCTTTTGTTTACGGGCGGAAATAGCAAAAACGGACCGGAATACTTTTTTAGAAAACACTTGAAAGAATATGATTTAAAGCTAAATATAGTTTCTAACGTAGTTCCTAGAATACATGAATTTGAATTACCAAATTCCAAAAGAACAATCAAAACAATTTCTCTAACTGCCCCTTCGGGCGCAGCAAATAGGGCTATAGGAAGTATGGATTTATATAAAAAGCTTAAAAACAAAAATCCTGATTTTACTACGATGGATTTTCGAGTGATGCAGTATCGAAAGTTTTTCTAGTCACTATTCACTACTTCTAGAAACTAAAAAGAGCTCAATCAATAAAGATCAAGCTCTTTTACGAGAACACTATATGAAAATGAAAAAATTTAATTCGTTTTTATTACATAGTAAAATTACTTCCCTTTGCTCTAGTTTCTAAAATATTGTTGTGAAGCTTGTTGATTTTGTGGTGTAAGACAGTTTTTTTGTGATTTAGGTTATTTTCAAGCCTGCAATTAGCTTATAATAGCGATCTTTGGAGTTGATTTAGTT
>CALHCJ010000178.1 GCA_937936275.1 uncultured Flavobacteriaceae bacterium | reverse complement strand
ATTTCAGATTGATCATCAAACTCAATACGCCTAACGACAAAATCTTCTGATAGAAATTTGATGTATTGTCCCTTTCCAAGAAAAATAGCCTTCTCGTTCAAATTAAAATAGTTTTTAAAATCGACCTGAATACTTCCTTTTCCTGAAAGAATATAAAGCAACGTATGACGCTCTATAAAGTATACCTTATTCATTTCTGGTGAAAACTCTTTCACTTTGTGTATTCAGATTAGCAATGTTTGTCAACGGCTCGTTATTTGAAAAGTAACCCTGAAAATCAGCGCTAACTTTTCGAATGAAAACAAACAGAATTTTTAAACTTTACTTTTTAATTTTTTTATTAGAAATCGTCAATTTCAAAAATTTTGCGACTTTTGGAAAAGGCCCGAACCTAAATTTTAGCAAAGATTTGTGCTATTTTTTATGTACATCGGGAGGCAACATATTTTTTTCGTATTTTATTTCATTTTCTGTTTTTCTTTGGCTAAAAAGTCAATTATAATTTTAATTTGTTTATCAATGTCTTTTAGTTTTACGAAACTATATATTAAACTTCTCTTTTTTCCGTCTGTCAATTTACCGAAAATTGCTTTTGAATCCGAATCTTGTTCGAGAAAAACAGTCAAAACTTCTGGCATCTCAACTCCTAATTGATCTGGGTCTTCATCAATTCTGAAATTAACTTCTTCTCCGAGTTCTTTATTTAGTTTCTCAAGATATTTTCCAGCTACGATTATGTAAAAATTTCCGTCTCCCAAATGATTCAGACCACAGCGATAAGAAACTTTATTATCAATGGTGCAAATCATTCTCGTGGCTCTTTTTTTAGTAAATTGATTTATTATTTCCGCACTGATTTTCAAGTAATAATATCCACCTTTTCTCTTTTCTAGCTGTTTAATTGTCTGTATTTCCTGATACGTTTTCATTATTAAATTGTTCGTTATTTGATAAGTTCAATTCTTACTACCTTCTTTTTTTGGAATAAAATTTCTTTTGTTTCGCATGGGTTTATTTATATCGTGCCAGGGTATTGTGTAAAGGCAATTTAACAAAAACCTGCTCAATACCTTAAAATAGTGCTATCATATACCCCCATCTCAAGGCGTTAGTTCTAACTTTAATATTTCGTTAAATGTACAGGAGTATTTTTGATGGATTTAGCGAAATTCCTGAATATAATCGGTATCGCCTAGATATAATTATCTCATATATCGGGTTATCAATTGTTTTTAATAAATATTAGTGATTTGCAGACAATACGAAGGCTTGCTTCTAAATTTTTATTACAGCGAATTAGGGCAATTAGTACTTATAAAAAGAAAGTTTATGAAACTCAAAAACAAGTGTTCAGTGCAATAACCTTGTACATGAAAGAAATGCACAATCGAGTTATAAATCTTGATATGATAAGACTGCGAAAACTGAAACGCCTGCTTTCTTTTTAAGATTATTACGAAAGATACTTTAAGAATATTATGCAAAACATCGCCCAAAAGTATATCCGATGAAGGCAGAACGGGCAAGTTTATCACTACAGGTCTTTCCGCAGTTTTTTATGTAGCAGTAAAAAGAATACAGTTCATTGAGTGTTAAGCTACATGGGTGTATCATGCTCTTGTCATACACTTACTCGAAGGGGGTACTGATATCAGAATTATTCCAGAGTTTTTTCGGCATTGCAACTTATACTATCAATCTATATATTCAAGCGAATTAGAAAACCATTCAAGACGTTCGGAGTTCATTTACTTTAAAAATTAGTTCACCATAAATAAAGCATTGGCAAAAAAGAGTTTTCCGTTTTCCCAAAAACCTCGAAACAAGGGGTTGTCAACCATATAAATAACGCTTCCTCTACCGTGGTTTTCAACGCCAAAAACTAATGTCTTTGCTATTTTTTCTTGGGCTTTGCTACCCGCAAAACCTGAGACCGGCTTGTTTTGATTTTCTTCTAAATACACCACATTACCTTGGGTCAAGTAGTCATACGAATCGTTCCCTAATTTTAAAGTGAAATAACTGTCATCATAACCGTATGCCAGGGGATGTGTTTGATCTACTTTGGTCTTAAAAATTGCTCCGGTAATGGCAGTTTGAATGCGTTCGCGTTCTGAACCGTCAAAAGGGCGGACTGATTTGGTACTGTCTTTTTCTTGTTTTTTGCTTTTAATACTAAAACCACCTTCTTTAGCCAGTGATGCTATGGCCTCACCCATGGCGATTAATTTTCCGCCTTCACTTACCCAGGTCTTCAATGCCTTCAATTTCTCTTTGGTCATAAAGCCTTGATATCCCCATCCGTCAGGTAAAATGAGCACATCGTATTCTGAAAAATTAACGCGATTCATATCGCCTGTATCAATCACGGCTAGAGGGTAGTGTAACTGTTGCTCAAAAAAGTGCCAAATTTCCCCAAAACGCAGTGTTGAAGTCGGTTCGCCAGAGAGCATAGCGACTTTAAGGTCACTGACCATTCGAACGTAGCCCGAGCCAAAGTCCTTTCCGTTTTCTACAAAACCTGTTTGTACTGGGGTTAAAGTGATCTGGTGCGTATTTGAAATTTGAGTTAAGGTTTCTACAAATTTTTTGTGATTTCTATTATCGGTCTGTGTAATAATTAAACTCCCCCGCTCATGCGTTGTACCGTCTAAAGTAAATGGTTTATGAGCATAACGAACACGTATCTTATCTTTCAGCAATGCTGCCAAATAGCGCGCATCTTTCATACTGTTCCAATTGGTAACATACCCATATGTGCCTTCGGTTATGACATTGGTTACATCAGATACAGTTGTTTTTTTTGATGATGTCGAATTTATTTTAGAGGTTGAGGCTAGCGAATTTAATCCGTATGCATAGGGTAGTGACCATGCCGTAATGTCGTAGGTAAGTGAATCACTCAATTTTGCTTTAGGCTCAAAAAGTACTTTTACGAGGGTTCCTTTGGGCTGATCCGTATGTACAATCAAACTTTTATCACTGGTGCGCAAACTTCCGCTTTTATTGGTCATATATGAAAAGCCTTTAGCATTTCCATTTTCTCCCCAGCCATATTCAATTTCATGTTTGCTCAATAGCCCCGTAAGTGCTTCAATTTTGTCGCTATCGCCATTTAGAACATAACTTTTGTATTTGAAATTCTTTTGAACATAGAATTTTTTAAACTCGTCGTTCAATTTTTGAGCATTTTTAGATGCGACTTCAACGGTTGAAAGTCCCGTAGTATAATGATGGGCAAGTCTATCCTTTAAAGTTAACGTGTCACCAATTCTAGTTTTAATGGCCAAACCAGCACGCCCGCTTCCCCCTTGCTCGTAAGTCATTCCGATACTGCCATTATAGGTAGGGTAGGTGTCTCCGTAACTTGGATATAGTAAGTCAAATACTTCTTTCGTGAAATAAAACCATCCATTTTCATCGAAATACTTCGCGTGATTTTTTCCTATGGTGACCTGAAAATCCCTCTGAAAATCAGTAATAACTTCATGAAATGGTTCGGCGGCAGGTGCGAAATAATATGGATTATTAACTCCCTGTTCATGAAAATCAACATGTACATGTGGTAACCATCTATTGAAAACCTTTAAACGTTGTTGGCTTTCTACTTGAGTCAACCAAGCCCAATCTCTATTCAAATCAAACATGTAATGATTTGGTCGACCGCTCAACCAGCCTTCATGATGTTCTTTACTGTTAGGGTCATTGTTGAATGGCGTATTCTTATTCTGATGATACCAATTCACGTAGCGATCGCGGCCATCAGGGTTAATACAGGGGTCAATCATGACCACTGTATTTTCTAGGTAAGTCGATTTAAGGGTCAATAAATCATAAATTGTTTGCATTGATGCTTCAGTACTTACACTTTCATTACCATGTACATTATAGCTGAGCCAAACAATCGCTTTCGTAGGTGAGCCAGCTCCTCTGGTATTTTTTAAATGTTCTTTACGAATGTTTTCTAAGTTTTGCATATTGGCAACAGAACTAATGGTGGCAAGCAAGAGTGGTCTACGCTCATTAGTTTTGCCATATTCTTGCAGTTGCATGCGATCACTAGCGACTGAAGCTAGATATTGGTAATAATCTACAACCTCATGATGTCGTGTAAATTGTGTACCCAATTCATAGCCTAAAAACTCTGATGGTGATTTTAAGTCTTGGGCAAAGGATAAAATCGAGGATAATAACAAGGAGAGAAGTATTAATTTTTTCATGTAGTGTGTTTATTCTTGAGCGAAGGGTAAGGTATGAATTATGAATTAATTTGATACCGTAAAATCCTCGACTTACTCACTTTTTTAGATAAAGCGTATCTCTAATTAACGTAATTTTAGCAATCGTACGATTTTAGGAGTTTTATATTTACAAAATTTCAATTTTAAGGAGATAAGGTGTAAGTGATTACAACGTGCATCAATTGTCTTTTTAGTCCTGAATTAATTGTTCGGAATTTAATTTTTATTATGGATATTGATTGTTTACCCTTCAAGAATACTGGTTACTTTTCTGCTTTAATTTGTGATTATTTAGACCAAACGGAAAGCTTGAAACCATTTTACAATCGTTTTCCTAAACTGGAAAATTTCGAAGAACAGATCAAAGAAAAAGCACAAAGCTTTCCTCAGCTGCATCGTGATGTTTTGTATGACTCATTGCAAAAACAGTACAGTAATGTTAGTGTGTCAAAAAAAACACAAGATCATATCAAACAGCTTAAAGAGCCGATTACTTTCACTGTAATCACAGGGCATCAGTTAAATCTGTTTACAGGACCACTTTACTTTTTATATAAGATTGTTTCGACCATAAACCTCACCAAAGAGCTAAAAAAGAAATATCCCAAATACAATTTTGTACCCATGTATTGGATGGCTACAGAAGATCATGACTTTGAGGAGATCAATTACTTTAATTTTAAGGGAAAGAAACTTCAATGGAATAGAAAAGCTACTGGCCCCGTTGGTCATCTAAAAACGGAAGGCCTAGAAGAGGTTTATGAGGCCTTCGCAAACGAAATGGGAAGCTTTACGAATGCAGAAACACTAAAAGAGTTGTTTAGAAAAGCATATCTAGAGCATGATACTTTAACTAAAGCTACACGCTTTTTAGCCAATGAGCTTTTTAAAGAAACTGGTTTAGTCATTGTAGATGGCGATGATACCGATTTAAAGCGATTGCTGATTCCATATGCCAAGCGTGACATTTTTGAGCAGGTTTCTTTTGAAAAAGTGGTTGTTTCGGCTGAAAAATTAGCCAAGGTTTCAAATGCATACAACATACAAGTAAACCCGAGACAAATCAATTATTTTTATTTGAAAGATGGTATTCGTGAACGTATTATTGTTAAAGGAGATACCTACGCTGTAGTCGATACTCAAATCTCTTGGAGTAAAAACGAACTAAAAAAAGAATTGGATGAATTTCCAGAGCGTTTTTCGCCAAATGTGATTGCACGACCTTTGTACCAAGAAGTAATATTGCCAAACCTTTGTTATATTGGCGGAGGCGGTGAAATCGCGTATTGGTTAGAATTAAAAGCAATGTTTGAAACGATGAACATTCCGTTTCCGATGTTATTACTCCGTAATTCGGTGTTAGCAATTTCAGGGAAACAAATGACGAAACTACAAAAAATGGAGGTTTCAACTCAAGATTTATTTTTAAAACAGCATAGTTTTATCAATAAAAAAATTCGTAATATTTCGAATATTGATATTGATTTTGCACCTCAAAAGAAGCTTTTAGAAGAACAATTTAAAAGTATGTATGCATTAGCAGAACAAACGGATGCCTCTTTTGTAGGAGCGGTAAAAGCTCAAGAAATTAAACAAAAACAAGGATTAGACCACTTAGAAAAACGTTTGCTAAAAGCACAAAAACGAAAATTAAGAGATCATGTGGTACGTATGACTGAGATTCAAAACGAATTGTTTCCAGGGCAATCATTACAAGAACGGAATCAGAATTTTTCAGAATTGTATTTGGAGTTAGGGCCTGAATTCATACCAACCTTATTTAAAGCACTAAAACCGTTGCAATTAGAGTTTACGGTTTTGTATTACTAAGGGACTAAAAACTTGCCTTGCCAAGCATCACCTGTTTTGATAAACTGAATTCTGATATGATTTGGTCGTTTAAGTTTCAGATATTCAATGCGGGTTGGTTTAATTTCTACGATGGTAAAATGATTTTCATCTTCTAAATATTCTACCTTATCAGGATTAGAAATTAGACTTCCCGGGGGTTCTGATGTTATGTAATCTTTTCGTGAGGAGGGCTGAACACCACTCCAATACTTTTGAAGTGTTTCTTGATCCGTAATTATTGAAGCTGTACCTTCTACTTTTACCTGCAGTAATTGCTTTGGATGATAGAATAGCAAGCTGATCTGATTATTTTTCTGAATCTGTTTTAGTTTGTTTGACCTATAATCGGTGTAAAATCTTAGGCTAAGATCATTCGACACCTGACGGATTACTATGGTTCGAAGAGCGGGCTCTTGGTTCAATCCTATTGTTCCTAAAACACTATATCGAAATGGATGTCCTTTTTTGTGGACTCCTTTATGCAGATGATCTTTTAATTCTTCAAAAAAGTGATCGATCATTTTCTTTTATTTAGTAAGTAAAGGTAGTCTAAATAGCATATTCCGACGGAATGAAAAAATTTTATAAAAAAATAAAAAAATTGGGTAGGGTATTTTAGAGCGAGGTTGTTCTATATAAAAATTGCTGTGATTATTTATTTGAGTTAGTTTAAATAATCAATCAGTTTAATGTGTTTAGGTTGGTTTTTGATTTTGATGAAAAGCTCGGGGTGGTTCCCGAGCTTTTACTTTTAGTAAACTACATGAAATTTCTTTAACAAACTTTAACTTAAGTCCTATGTAAGCGCTCTGTAAGTATATCGTCTAAAGGGATATATGAAAGTTGATTGTTTCATAGATTGTTAGTTTGGTTTAAGTATTTTCGGCTGGTTACCGAAAAAATAGGAAAAGCTCGGAGCAACTGCTCTGAGCTTTTTATTTTGAACATCACTTCTTTCTTATGGTATAAAAATGTTTTGTTAAAAACCTCTCGTAAATATCCATAAAGAACCCTTTCACAAATTTTCGATTTTCCTATTTTTGCCCATGCAAAACAAAGTCCTGATTCTAGACTTCGGTTCTCAGTATACCCAACTCATTGGTAGACGCGTTCGAGAGCTGAATATTTTCTCTGAAATAAAACCTTTTAATAAACCCCCAGAAGACCTTTCGGAGTACAAAGCCGTGATACTTTCGGGTTCTCCCTATTCAGTGCGTGCCGATGATGCGCCGCACCCAGATTTATCGGAAATTAGAGGGAAGAAACCCTTATTGGGCGTTTGCTACGGAGCACAGTATTTAGCACATTTTAATGGCGGAAATGTTGAAAAGTCGAATACACGGGAATATGGTCGTGCTAATCTTTCCATGGTTGATTCGGAAAATCCCTTTTTAAAAAATGTGAATACTGGAAGCCAAGTTTGGATGAGTCATGCCGATACCATCAAACAACTTCCTGGAAATACCCAACTTTTAGCAAGTACCCATGATGTGGAAAATGCGGCTTTTAAATTTGATGGAGAGGAGACCTATGGCATACAATTCCATCCTGAAGTATATCATTCCACCGACGGAAAACAGTTGTTAGAGAATTTTTTGGTGAACATTGCTGGAATAGAACAAACGTGGACGCCCGATGCCTTTGTGGAAACCACAGTAACGGAGCTTAAAGAAAAGCTAGGAGATGAAAAAGTCATCTTAGGCTTATCTGGAGGAGTAGATTCGTCGGTAGCAGCAGTATTGTTGCACAA
>CALHCJ010000177.1 GCA_937936275.1 uncultured Flavobacteriaceae bacterium | reverse complement strand
TCTCATGTATTTTTTGATGCTGATGGAGACAACGACAAAGACCTCATTGTGGTTAGTGGAGGTAATGAATTTAGAACTGGAAAACCCCTAAGACCTAGACTATATATCAATAAGAATGGTTCATTTATCAAAGATTCCATACAATTTTCAAAGACAGAAATGAATGCCTCTAAAGTACTAGCTGAAGACTTCGACAACGATGGCGATTTCGATATTTTGATAACCTCTGATCAAATACCTTGGCAATTTGGGAGTACACCTAAACAGCGTCTTTTTAAAAACGATGGAAATGGAAATTTCCAAGAAATTACGAAAACAGTTTCCAAAAAACTTCAAACCATTGGTAATGTAAAAGATGCAAGCTGGGCAGATGTAGATAACAATGGTTACAAAGACCTTATTCTCGTTGGATATTGGATGTCACCGTCTATTTTTCTAAATAATGGTCACACATTAGAACTCCAAGAAAATAATGACTTAAAACATACAAAAGGTCTGTGGAACACTATTCTAGCAGATGATTTTGACAATGATGGGGATATAGATTTTATAGCTGGCAACTGGGGAACGAACAGCAAATTTCAAGTCTCCAAAAAGCAGCCGCTAACATTGTATAGCATTGATTTTGATGACAATGGCACCAAAGACCCCGTCGTTACGAGCTATATGGATGGTAAAGAGTTACCCTTTGCCTCAAAAGACGAACTCGTAAAACAGATGCCTTTTCTTAACAAAAAATTTCTCTCTTATAAGAGTTTTGCGAAGGCTTCCTTGAAAGACCTACTATCTCAAGAAAAGCTGAGTAAGGCAGATAAAAAACAAGTAAATACCCTAGCAAGCATACATTTTATTAACGATGGAAAAGGTTCTTTTTCTATCAACCAACTAGCATCTATAGCGCAAAGTTCAACGATTCATGATATGATCACAGAAGACTTTAACAATGATGGTTTCA
The DNA here is from genome assembly GCA_937936275.1 of uncultured Flavobacteriaceae bacterium. GTDB lineage: Bacteria > Bacteroidota > Bacteroidia > Flavobacteriales > Flavobacteriaceae > Maribacter_C. Next base: position 2,259 of record CALHCJ010000177.1, on the reverse strand, counting down.
AAGACCTCTTTATAGTCGGAAATAGCTATGAAATTAGCACTCAGTTAGGTAGGATGGACGCACTACATGGCGTATTTTTGCTAAACGATAAAAATGGTCATTTTTATTGGGATTCTGAAGCAAAAATAGACGTCCCTGGAGCCGCCAGAAACATCGAAAAAATAACAATTAAAAATAAGGAATATTATGTTGTCACTATAAACAACGATGTTCCTATTTTCCTTTTTAAAAGCAACGAATAGAATTTATGAATTATACTGTTTTTAAGAAATATAACTTTCTTTTTTACATTTTAGCCCTATTGGTATCCTGTACAGAGGACAGTGAAAACTCTGAGGAAAAAGCCTCTAAGAAAGAAGTTCTTTTTGAACTACTTGCCCCTGAACTTACGGGTGTGGATTTTGTAAACGAAGTTGAAAATCAAAAAGACTTTAATATATTCAAATACCGTAATTTTTATAACGGTGGTGGCGTTGCAATCGGTGACATCAACAATGATGGTTTATCGGATATATATCTGACAGGTAACATGGTGCCTAACAAATTGTACCTAAACAAAGGGAACTTAAAATTTGAGGATATTTCCAAATCTGCAGGAATTGAAGGGAAAAAACCTTGGTCTACTGGCGTCAATATGGTCGACATTAATGAGGATGGCTTACTTGATATTTACGTAAGCAATGCTGGTAATATGAAAGGCGACAATCATGATAATGATTTATACATCAATAACGGTGATCTTACCTTTACTGAAAAAGCAGCAGAGTATAATCTTGCTAAAACTGGTTTCTCTACCCACGCAACATTTTTCGATTACGATAAAGATGGTGATTTAGACGCCTATATTTTAAACAATAGTAATATACCTGTAAGTAGTTTAGGCTATGCTGAACAACGACATGTAAGAGCTCAGGATTGGGAGGGTGTACCTGATATTTTCAAGGGGGTTGGCGATATGCTACTACGAAACGATGGAGGAAAGTTTGTAGATGTTAGTGAAGATGCTGGCATTTATGGAAGTCTTATTGGTTTCGGTTTAGGTGTAATGGTTACCGACATCAATAAAGATTTATACCCAGATTTATATGTTTCCAATGATTTTTATGAAAGAGACTATCTGTATATCAATAATCAAGACGGTACTTTTACCGAAGAGATTAAAGAATGGACACAACATTTATCACTATCTGCGATGGGCATAGATATTGCTGATATAAACAATGACGGTCACTCAGAAATCTTTATTACAGACATGCTTCCAGAAGCCGACGAACGAGTAAAATCAGTTATGGAATTTGAAGGATACAACGTCTTTAAGCTCAAACAAAACAAAGATTTCTACCAACAGTATATTCAAAACACACTTCAACTTAATAATGGTAATGGTTCCTTTTCGGAAATTGCATATTTCAGCGGCGTAGATGCTACCGATTGGAGTTGGGCGGGACTTCTACTTGATATGGATAATGATGGTTTACGAGATATCTATATCACCAACGGTATTAACCACGATCTCACCGATCTCGACTTTGTTGATTTCTTTGCAAATGAAATAATTCAAAAAATGGCTTTGACAGGTCAGAAACAATCTATCGATTCTATCATTAATAAAATGCCTATTCGACCGCAACCGAATTATGCATATCGTAATAATGGTGACATTACTTTCTCCAACGCTAATGCAGACTGGGGTTTTGAAAAACCAAGTATGTCGAATGGAGCAGCTTACGGTGACCTTGACAATGATGGTGACTTAGAGTTGGTTGTAAACAACGTAAATATGCAAACCTTTATTTACGAGAATCATTCAGACTCATTAACGAATAACAATTTTATAAAATTAAAATTTGAAGGCATACCAAAGAATAAATTTGCCATCGGTGCTAGTGTTTTATTGTATTATGGTGACAAAATTATGTTTCAAGAACAAATTCCCTCACGAGGTTTTCAGTCTTCTATGGATTATACCATGACTATCGGTTTGGGTACTATCCAAACAATAGATAGTTTGCGCGTAATTTGGCCCGATGATCACACTCAAAAGTTTCAGAACATTGAAACAAACAAAACTTTAATATTAAAGCAAGAGGATGCTAATGCTATTTATACGCCGCCAACTTCCAAAAACAAAAAATCACTCTTAACCGAAATTAAAAACGAAAAATTTCTAGCTCACAAAGAAAACGTCTACAATGACTTTGATTACGAGGGGCTTATTTTTCGTTCACTTTCACAAGAAGGCCCCTCTTTAGCCATTGG
>CALHCJ010000176.1 GCA_937936275.1 uncultured Flavobacteriaceae bacterium | reverse complement strand
AAGCCCATCATTGCAAGTGATATACCAGAAAACACTCAGGTGTTTACAAAAAATGAAGTGCTTTTTTTTAAGAATAAAAATGTAGATGATTTGGTGGAAAAGCTGAACTGGATCAATAAAAATACTTCGGAGTTTAAAGCGTTTGGTGCGAGGGCTAGTGCTAAAGTGGCTACTAGCTATACTTGGGATAGCATAACCTTAGAATACCGCCGGTTGTACGAAGAAATCTTAGTGAAGGATTAGTACTCAATAATGAATTTGACAATGGTCTTACAAAGCTTTAAGTAGCAGTCTGAAAGGGTTTGTATCATGGTATTTAATACAATTCTCAGAATAATCTGATTTTTGCCGCATATTAATAAATTTTTTTTGTCTAAATGAATGGAATTCAATACTTTAACAACCTATTAAGGCTATAACTAAGTTTGCATGTTATCTCGATTTTCGGTACTGGTTATTATTATATTTTTACTAGCGTGTTCGCGCGAAGGTGAGGGTGAATTCAATGTTGAAAGAAATATCCCTCCAACGGCTGTGGCGGAAGCAGATAAGCTAGAAGGAATAGCTCCTCTAAAAGTTAATTTTTTAGGCAATAAATCTACTGACGACACTGCAATTTCTAAGTATACTTGGGATTTAGGAAAAGATGTTATTTATAATGAAGCATCACCTTCACACCTTTTTAACGAACCGGGAAATTACCGAGTTGAACTTATAGTTGAAGACGAACAGGGATTAACAGATTCTGATTTATTAAGTATTAGAGTTAATCCAAACTTGAATGAAGCCCCAAAAGCTATCGCTAAAATAAGTAGAGCCAGTGGCGAAGCTCCGCTAACGGTGAAGTTTACAGGTAAAAGCTCTACAGATGACGGTGTTATTGCTAGCTATACATGGCAATTTCCTGATATTCAATCTAGGGCTATTGATACTAGTTATGTTTTTAACCAACCAGGGGAGTACGAGATAAGCCTCACCGTAATTGACGAATTTGGTCTTCAAGATGAAAGTTCAGTGATGATTAGAGTCGCCTCAGAAAATGTTGACAGAATTAGTTGTGATGTGGGAGGTAAAAAAGCAGATCAAACTGGACAAAAAATTTGGTGCTGGAATGAGCAAGTAATTCCATCGGGTTTCGATAATGGAGGAGATGACTTTAGTAATGGTCAGCTTGCACTAAATGTTGAGTGTAGTGTAAATCAGATTGTACAAGATGACGATTGGTTACATTTTAAATTAAATCCAACCGCCCCAGAACCTGAGATTTGGTGCGGAAATGACTTTAACTTAAGATCAGAAATAAGAACACTACCTTGGAAAGTTAATCACCCGCCTGGGACGGAAGAATGGTTTGGGTGGACCTACGGATTTAGCGAAGATTATATCGTGGATCGGTTGCACCCATGGGCATTTTTTCAAGTACATGAGGCAACTTTGGGTAAAGATCCGTTACTATCGCTATGGTCTATGCATGAAAATGGACCAGGGAATCCGAAAGCAGGTGAGATTTATATTGTCAATGCGGCTTCAGAAAACCAGAATGAATTTGAATACATTCCTACTGGGGTAATCACCGAAGCGGGTAGGCAATATAGTATTGTTATGCACGTCGTTTGGGGTGATAGTGAAACAGGTTTATTACAAGTATGGATTGACGATTTAGAAGTATACAATAAACAGGTAAATACAATTAGGGCAGATAATCCCGTTGGCGGAAACGCCAAATTTGGTATTTACAAGTGGGCATGGCGTGAGGAATCAAAGATTAAAGAGTCTCAAGCACAAGGTATCAATTCAATTCATACCTTTATGGGCCCCTTACGAATGATTACCCGGAGAAAAGGTAATGCGAATTATATGAAAAATTCGTATCAAGAAGTCGCTCCACATTAATTGGTTAATTACCGATGAAATACCTTTACATATGGTATTTGATCGAAAATATAATCGATTTGTTGTTGTATGTCGAATATAACTACTTGTAATCGAATAAAATAATGCCTTATTCGTTTCTTTTTTGTGACTATTTAAGAAAAATGGTTGCCTAAAACGAAGCCTATGAAACTGCGAAATATGTCAATTTACATTTACTTTTTGTTTTTTGCTGGTGGTATACTATCAATAAACAACTCATGTTCAAAAGATTTAGAGACCCTCACGGGTGAGGTGGTTGCAGAAGAACAGCCATCTGAATTAGAAGAACAGGTTTCTGAAAATACAAGCGGTAATCAAGATAATACAGCAACTTCGGAAAATGAAGAAAATGAAGAAAACAAAGAAGAGGGTGATGAGTCAAAAGTTTGTGTTAGCGCAGGAGGAAAGGCAAATGAGGTTGGATTGAAAACGTGGTGTTGGGGCGATGTAGAGATACCCTCAGGTGCCGAAACTGGTCGCGAAAGTTTTAGTGATTCGCAGTTGGCCTTAAATATAGAATGTAGCGCAAATCAAGTCGTTGAAAGTGATGGTCGAATTAAATTTAGTTTAAACCCTACAAGCCCAAGCCCTGCCGATTGGTGTAACAATAGTTTTAATATGCGAGCTGAAATACGAACGATGCCTTGGAAAATTAATCACTCACCTGGGACGGAAGAATGGTTCGGTTTTACCTATGAGTTTGATGAGGCCTACATACCCGATCCAACAGGTAATTGGCTATTCTTTCAAACCCATGAAGGTACTGCGGGTAAAAATCCCTTAATCTCGTTACAGATCAATGGTATTGCAACCAGTAAATTTGATACAGGCGAGCTGGTTGTGGTTAATGCCGCTGATGAAAGTAGTCAGTTAACTGTACATAGCTCGAATGTATTGCCCAAACCTGGCGAGAAATTAAATGTTGTAATTCACATAGTATGGGGTGATGATGATCAAGGATTACTTCAGGTGTGGATAAATGGAGAGAAAATTGTAGATGATAATACTAGAACCATTTTTGCTTCAACCATGATTGGTGGTAACGCTAAATTTGGCATATACAAACATAAATGGCGAAGTGAGTCAGGGGTACAAAATTCTGTCGTACACGGCATTTCAAATTTGACGACCTATATGGGGCCATTAAGAATAATTACTAGAAAACCTAGCGATTCAAAATATTTAGAAAATTCTTTTGATCTGGTTTCACCCGAATAAAAAATGAAGGCTATCAAAAGTACTTTTCAATAAAATGTTGAAAATTATCTGAAGTTTAAGCGTCTTCTTGTAAGAAGGTAGTAAGTGCCGAGTGATAGCGCCGATAGTCAAAATATTTTGCACTGGTTATTTCGGCTTGTTGTATGATTGATGCTTCTATCGACTTAAAATTAGTGATGATATAGTGCAATTTTTCAGTCATTTCTCTCGCATCATCTGGTGGCACGATAAAACCATTTACTCCATCTTTAATATACATGGCAGTATCACTTATATCAGTGACCAAAATTACTTTTTTATGATTGAGGTAATCTGAAAGTTTAGTAGAAAAACCATATTTGTTTTGTAATGTAAATCCGCGCGGGACTATCAATAAATCTTGCTGAATCAAAAAATTCGATAGCTCACGCTCATTTAAATTACCATAGTATTCAATAATATCAGGTCTAATACTTGCTTTTCGTAAAAGAGATAAGTTCTCTGGAGTGACTGAACCGCACAAATTTAATTTTACCTTAAACCCTCGGTTGAATATTGAATTTAAAACCTCAACAAATTGTAATAAATTTTCTTTTTTGGGTACTATCGATCCTGAAAATCCTATATTAAAAAATTTTTCTTTGGAATAAGTCTTTACGCTCGTCTCAAACTTTAAATTGGGATTAGTGAGTATTGGTATTCGAATGGTATTGTTATTATACTTTTTACCATATTCTTCAATATTTGATGAAATACAAATTAAACCCGTATAGTAGCCCATCATTCGATCTAATAAATTAAATTGAATCTTATGTACAAAGGTCTTAGCCAAAGCTTTAAGATTTTGACCTGAATTCGACTTGTATAGAAACAAATAATATTTTTTTACTTCATTGAACTCGTAGAAGACCTTTTTTTCTTTTAACAATAGAAAATAGAGTACCGTCCATAGTTCTAGAAAAAAATATGATTGAGGATAAATTATATACGTTGACTTGCGGCCGTTTTGACGTGCAAACGCATCAAGCCTTTTTAAAAAAAAGTAAGAGCCAAATATAGAATATTTTAACGGAGTTCCTTTTAACGCAAAAATACCAGATTCAACTTCTATGAAATTTTCGTTTTGAATTTTTTGTTGACTACAATTTACCAGATAAACTTTAGTGGTTTCATTATTTAGAGCTTTTGCGTAGTACAGCATTCTTTTTGCAGCTGCCGATTTGCCTAAAAAGTCTAAATTTCCATAAATATAAATCGCCGAACTCATTAACATTTATATCTTCCTAGATTAAACATACGTAAAAAGCAAAAGATGTTTACATGACATCCTACCTTTAAATTTCTTGACTTTAAAGTGCGGTAAATAATGATCAAATACTTCATCTATTTAAATACCATGAGTATATTTTAGAGACACCTTCCTCTAATTGAATGTGGTGTTTCCAACCTAAATCATGTAATTTGCTTACATCAGTTAATTTTTTCATAGTGCCGTCTGGTTTAGAGGCATTAAAAATCAAATCACCTTTGAAGCTCACTTTTTGTTTGATAAGTTCTGCAAGATTTTTAATGGAAATATCTATTCCTGTCCCAATGTTTATATGGGTGTTTCTTATTTCTTTCTGTTCAGATGAATACGTGTCACTAAATGCTCTATTGCTCATGATATAAACACATGCATCTGCCATATCTTCAGACCATAAGAATTCACGCATAGGCCTACCACTTCCCCAGATTTCAACGTTAACTGTATCGTCTTTGATTTCGATACCATATTTTTTTAGAATCTTTAAAATTTCTGATTTTGAGGCCTTACCACTAACGCCTTCGATAGGTAATTTGATCAAATCTTCGCGAATTAAATCCCATTGTTGATTTTGTAATGCGCTACCTAAATGCATTTTACGAATTAATGCCGGTAATACATGCGATTTTTCTAAATCAAAATTATCATTAGGCCCGTATAAATTGGTGGGCATTACTGAAATGAAATTGGTGCCATACTGCAAATTGTAACTTTCACATAGTTTGATGCCTGCTATTTTGGCAATGGCGTAAGGCTCATTAGTGTATTCAAGAGTGTCTGTTAGCAAGTAATCCTCTTTCATAGGTTGAGGGCATGATTTAGGGTAAATACAGGTACTGCCTAAGAACAAAAGTTTTTTCACCCCGTTCAAATAACTCTGGTGAATTACATTGTTTTGAATCATCAGATTTTCATAAATGAATTCTGCTCGATAGGTATTGTTGGCTACAATACCTCCTACTTTTGCCGCCGCCAAGAAGACATACTCTGGCTTTTCAGTTTCGAAAAAATCAGCAACCGCCTTCGTATTGGTCAGGTCTAATTCTTTATGAGTTCTTAGAATAAAATTAGTGTAGCCTTTGGTTTTTAGCTTCTTTATTATGGCGCTACCAACCAAACCTCGGTGCCCTGCAACGTAAATTTTTGAATTTTTATTCATGTTATTCAAAATAATTCATAGTGCGGTAACCACCCTCTTTTAAATAGGTGTCTTTTTTCATCAACTTAAGATCGCTTTGCATCATATCATTGACTAAAGCTTTCAAATCATATTCTGGAGTCCAACCCAATTTCGTATTGGCCTTGGTAGGG
>CALHCJ010000175.1 GCA_937936275.1 uncultured Flavobacteriaceae bacterium | reverse complement strand
TCAAGACGGCCACGACCGTGGTGCAAAGGTTGTTGCGACGGGTTATGCTGATTTAGGTTTTGATGTTGATATTGGTCCGTTATTTCAAACGCCTGAAGAAGCTGCCAAACAAGCCGTAGAAAATGATGTACATATTTTAGGGGTTTCGTCTCTTGCTGCAGGTCACAAAACTTTAGTACCAAAAGTAATTGAGGAACTTCAAAAATTTGGAAGAGAAGATATTATGGTCATTGTAGGTGGCGTAATCCCCAAGCAAGATTATCAGTACCTGTTCGATGCAGGTGCAATAGCTATTTTCGGACCGGGTTCTAAAATTAGTGATGCAGCTATTGAGATTCTTGAAATACTTATAGACGAGTAAGATGAAAATGATTGAAGACTAAATTTCACTATGAAACAGAAGTTCCTAGAAGTTTCTCTTAATAGAAATAAACTAGTTGTTTCAATCGCACAGGTACATCTGTAAAACTACTGACAAACCAAAAATCGACATAGAAAATTGGTCTGTTTCGAAAATTAAACTTTTTCGATGGCGACATCAGTTGCTGAGACTATGTCATGGATGTCATTGTCCACAACTTCTTTTTTAAGGTCTGCATATTTAAGAAATTCTATATAAACCGTATCTAGCTGGTTTTTAGTTAGTTCGTATCCAACTAACTTCGCACGGTAAGCTAAAGCCGCTCTTCCACTTCTTGCGGTTAGCACGATTGAAGATTGATCTACACCGACATCGAATGGATCTATAATTTCATAAGTTTCCCTGTTTTTGATAACCCCATCTTGATGAATGCCTGAACTATGTGCAAAAGCATTCGCACCTACGATAGCTTTATTAGGTTGTACACGCATTCCCATTTTTTCGGAAACCATTTGACTGGTACTGTACAATAATTTACTGTTAATATTGGTATCTAACCTAAGGTTAGGGTGCTGCCGTAAAATCATGACCACCTCTTCTAGCGCAGTATTTCCTGCACGTTCTCCGATGCCGTTGATGGTACACTCGATTTGTCGCGCTCCGTTAACCACTCCAGCTATGGAATTAGCCGTAGCTAAACCCAAATCATTATGGCAATGACAAGATAATGTCACGTTGTGAATTCCAGTAACGTTCTCTTGAAGGTATTTGATTTTTGCACCATATTCTTCGGGCAAACAGTAACCCGTGGTGTCGGGAATATTCAAAACTGTCACCCCCACTTTTATTAAGGCTTCACATATTCGAGCTAAAAATTCATTGTCTGTTCGACCAGCATCTTCTGCAAAAAATTCAACATCTTCAACGAAAGATTTTGCATAAGTTACTGCGGCAACTGCTTTCTCAATGATCGCTTCTTTGTTTGAATTGAATTTATGTCTGATGTGCGATTCTGAAGTGCCAATGCCAGTGTGAATTCTTGGTCTTTTGGCAGTTTTTAGTGCTTCCGAAGCAACCTCTATATCTTTTTTTACCGCACGGGTCAATCCGCAAATAATAATGTCTTTTTTGATGAGTTTTCCGATTTCAGAAACTGATTTAAAATCACCAGGACTTGATATTGGGAAGCCAGCTTCGATGACATCTACACCCAATAGCTCTAAACGCTCTGCAATAACTAGTTTTTGTTTTGTATCTAGTTTGCAACCAGGAACTTGTTCGCCATCTCTTAGCGTTGTGTCGAAAATTTGAACCTTTTCTGTACTCATGCGAACTATGAACTTTACATATACGCCTATGAAAATACTCCGTATAATAAAAATTGAACAAATTGCCCGTAAAGCTTTACAAAGTTCAGTACCTTAAAGATGAATTTAACATGTTGATTAATAGTATTTTAGTGTATTTTTTATACAATGATAGATAGCTATTAGTTAACCCCGTTAATTGTTCCAAATAGTATTCTATATTCAAACAGAATAATTTTCTTTTTTATCAGGGTTGAGTTCGTGTTTTATTACAGAGTTACTATACTTCTTTTCTGGATTATATCTGTAGTCTCTTTTAGAGGGCTAGCCGCTATACTGAAGTCTAAACCTTGACCTGTAAACTAATTTTATTGTTGGCAATTTATATTGAAGTGAGAAAGGGTAAAAGACGCATAAAACTTGCTTGCAAATATTCTTTTTTGAATTGCTGATAGCATTTAGCCAAGTACGTAGTCGTGCAATTTTAGAATACTAAAAGTCATACCACTTAAATAGCATCATTGATCGTTATATCGCCTGAATAAGAAATTAAGTCACGTTAATCTTTCACTTTTTCTTCTCAAACCTTCAAATGATTTTTATTATACACTATCAAACATCATAGCTTTTTAACAACTAGAATTTATATGAACTACCGTTAAGGCTGTCTTAAGTAAATTGATTATGTATGAATTATGGTACTTATCGATTTTTCAGAGCAATCTCAGAACGCTTTTAAAGCAGCAGTTTCAAACTAATCGTTCAAAAACTAGCAACAAAAAACGCCGTATTCTCCCAAATACGACGCCCGGGTCAAACCCTGCTATAGATAGCCTTTGTGAGTCTCACAACACAAAGACCTTTACTCTATAGTTTTAGAAACAGAAAAGAGGGCAAAGCCCTCTTTTCATCTTGAAATTCGTGTCCCTCCGAATTTCACCTATTCAACCAAATTAAACTCCATATAGCGAAAGTGCGCTATTAGTGTTTATAACCAAAGTTCAAATA
>CALHCJ010000174.1 GCA_937936275.1 uncultured Flavobacteriaceae bacterium | reverse complement strand
TTTGCGGCACTATTTATATCTTAATGATTTTCGTTTTTTTATAACTGCAGGGGCGGTTTACGATATTCCGATTAATTCTTCGATAAATGAAAATTTAAAAATTTCAAGTTCAATGAATTTAATGTACGGTCTTGGGTTTTCGTTTAAGAAAACTTATAGTTTAGAACTACGTCGCTACACCGTAAGAGAGCTTGTTTCCAGATTTCGTGATGTAAGTGCCGATTATCGAGTTAATCTTGCTGTTGTTTTTGGAATTAAAATATAAAATTATAGCTCCTCAGGTGCTAGCTCTACTTCTAGCCCGTCCATATTTTCAGTTATATGCAGTTGACAACCTAAGCGAGAATTATCTTCCACGTTAAAAGCCTCAGCTAACATGGCATCTTCATCGTCTGATTTTTCAGGAAGTTCATGTGCTGATTTCACATAACATTGGCAAGAAGCGCACATCGCCATTCCGCCACAAATGCCTATTGTGCCTTCAGGAGCGAGCTCATAAGAACGCACAATCTCCATCAGATTCATATTCATGTCTGTTGGAGCATCAACTTCATGAAGTACTCCTTCTCGATCGGTAATTTTGATTTTTATATCTGACATTTAATCAATCGCTTTTACAACCGCCTTTGGCGCCTCTTTTTTACTACCATCAAATCCTGTAACACCCCCAACCGTGGTATATTTCATTACATATTTCTTATCGGGAAATATTCTTTGATAGGCACTTTGACACATCAAAGTCGCTTCATGAAATCCACAAAGAATCAATTTTAATTTTCCTGGGTAAGTATTTACATCTCCAATAGCATAAATACCTGAAATGTTTGTTTGATAGTCTAAGGTGTTATCCACTTTGATAGCATTCTTTTCAATTTCTAATCCCCAGTCGCCTATGGGCCCTAATTTGGGTGATAAGCCAAACAAGGGAATAAAGTTATCGACTTCTAAAGTAACCGGTTCTTCCGTATCTCCTGCTTTTTTGACAACAACAGCCTCTAACCTATCTTTTCCTTCCAAGCTGATTATTTCTGCAGGAGTAATCAAGTTAATCTTTCCTGCATCCTTTAAATGCTGAACTTTCTCTACAGAATCTAAAGCCCCACGAAATTCATTTCTACGATGAACCAAAGTTACCTCAGCGGCTACATCTGATAGAAAAATACTCCAGTCCAAAGCAGAGTCCCCGCCACCAGCAATAACTACTCGCTTATCCCGATAAACCTCAGGATCTTTTATAATATATGCAACCCCATTATCTTCAAACTGTGATAAATTTTCAAGCAAAGGTCGTCTAGGTTCAAAACTCCCTAATCCACCAGCGATAGCAACAATTGGGGCATGATGTTTTGTTCCCTTATTGGTGGTAACAACAAAGGAATCATCTTCTAATTTTTCAATAGTCTCTGCTCTTTCTCCTAAAGTAAATCCTGGTTGGAAAGGTTTTATTTGTTCCATCAAATTATCTACTAAATCTCCTGCTAATACTTCAGGAAAACCCGGAATATCATAAATAGGCTTTTTAGGGTATATTTCAGAACATTGCCCTCCGGCTTGGGGCAGTGCATCAATAAGATGACATTTTAATTTTAATAAGCCAGCTTCAAAAACAGCAAACAGACCGGTAGGTCCTGCGCCTATGATGAGTATATCTGTTTTAATCATTAAAAAAGAAATTTAAACTAGCGCGAAGTTATTGCTCTAGGGTCTAAAAAAACTATGAAATTTATCAGATCATTATGAAAGGTTAATCACTTCTTCAATTTGAGGCGCATACTTTTTAATGGTCATTTCAACACCACTTTTTAAAGTCATTTGATTCACTGAACAACCCACACATGCACCTTCCAACCTTACTTTTACTGAATTTTCATTATCGATTGATATTAGCGAAATATCACCCCCATCACTCTGCAAAAAAGGACGAATTTCTTCAAGGGCCTTTTCCACATTCATTCTTAGTTCTTCGGAAGTCATTGTTATCATAATTCCTACTTTTTAACGGCAGAGCAACCAGCCATTGTTGTTATTTTAATCGCTTCTGTAGGAGGCAAACTCTTATTTCGACCAACTACTTCTTGCACTATATTTTTTGTCAATTCTTCGAATGCAGCCTCAATTGGTGTTGCTGTTTGCATTGCTGCAGGTCGGCCCGCATCGCCAGCCTCACGAATGCTTTGCACCAAAGGAATCTCGCCTAAAAACGGAACTTTTAAATCTTCAGCGAGATGCTTAGCACCTTCTTTTCCGAAGATGTAGTACTTATTTTCAGGGAGTTCAGCTGGTGTAAAATACGCCATATTCTCAACAATACCCAACACCGGTACATTGATCGAATCTTGTTGAAACATTGCCACTCCTTTTTTTGCATCGGCAAGAGCTACCTCTTGAGGTGTACTTACAATAACCGCACCAGTTACGGGCATAGCTTGCATGATGCTCAAATGAATGTCTCCTGTACCCGGAGGTAAATCTAAGAGCATAAAGTCTAACTCTCCCCAATGAGCATCAAAAATCATTTGGTTTAATGCTTTAGAGGCCATCGGTCCTCTCCAAATAACAGCCTGACTACGCTGGGTGAAAAATCCGATGGAAAGTAATTTTACTCCATAACTCTCTACTGGCTTCATTTTAGACTTTCCGTCTACGTTTACGGCTAAAGGTTTCTCTTGAGCGACATCAAACATAATGGGCATGGATGGCCCATAAATATCTGCATCTAGTAAGCCAACTTTAAAACCCATTTTGGCTAAAGTAACCGCCAGATTTGCAGTAACTGTAGATTTTCCGACACCTCCTTTTCCGGAGGCTACAGCAACAATATTTTTAATTCCAGGAATGGGTTTTCCTTTAATCTCATTCGTCTTTGGTTTTGTTGCAGCCTCAACTTTTAAATTGATTTTAATCTTTGCCTTTTCGTAAACCTCTTTATGAATGATTTTGAGAATCTCAACTTCGGTCTTTTTTCTTGCCTGAAGACTTGGGTTATTGATCGTAATATCAATTTCAACTTCATCCCCAAAAATCTGTATATTTTTAATCGCACCGCTTTCTACCATATTCTGGCCTTCACCAGGAACGGTAATGTTTTCTAATGCTTTTAAAACGTCCTTTTTATCTAGCTTCATTATGTATATTCATTCTAAACAACAAAGATACAGTATAGGCTTGAGAAGCTAAAGGGTTTGGATTGAAATGTAATATGGTCAAATAGTTTTGTTTGATAGCAAAAATGCCTCGATCTGAGGTTTCGAGGCATTCTTTGTAAAGCTTTTAGTTTTGGTTGTCTAAACCATTCTTCCGTCCAATAAGTTGATTGTTCGTTTGCCGTATTCTGCATTTTTTTCCGAGTGTGTTACTTGTATAATCGTAACTCCTTCCTCATTTAGTTTTTTGAAAAGTTCCATAATGTCTTCACCTTGTTTAGAGTTGAGATTTCCCGTGGGCTCATCAGCTAAAATAAGTTTGGGTTTACTAATTAGAGCTCTAGCAACACCAACTAATTGCTGTTGTCCACCGCTTAATTGTGCTGGAAACAGATCTTTCTTTCCTACGATGTTAAAGCGGTCTAACATATCGGCAACCATGGCCTTACGTTCTGAACCAGAAACTTTTTTGTAAAGCAACGGCATCTCAAGGTTTTCATAAACTGTAAGTTCATCAATTAGATGATAGGCCTGAAATACGAAGCCTATATATTGTTTATATAAATTTGCCCGATGCTTTTCCTTCAGTTGATGTACAGGCTCACCCAAAAAATCATACTCGCCTTCGTCGAAGGTGTCGAGCATACCCATTACATTTAAAAGTGTAGATTTTCCTGAACCTGAGGGTCCCATGATGGAAATAAATTCTCCTTCCTCAACCTCTAAATTGATATCCTTTAAAAGGAAAACGCGTTGTCCCCCTTGCTGTACCCATTTGAAAATATTACTTAATTGTAGTAGCATAATTTCCTTTCAGTTTAAAGTCTTAATATTTTAATTGCAACACTATTTGCATAAATCAAGATTGAGATCTAAAAGTATGACTCCAATTTTATGCCAAATCATAACGCACTCATAATCAGAAGTTAGTTGCGAAATTACTTTATTT
>CALHCJ010000173.1 GCA_937936275.1 uncultured Flavobacteriaceae bacterium | reverse complement strand
CGATAATACCAGAGCCGAAAATCACTCTCAGAACCGGGAGAATACTGCAAGGAAAATGATGGAAACAACTTTAAATATTCATTTTTTACATTGGGCCTTTCGGAATCAAAAATCCCACGAGTGTTAGTATACTCAGCACGTAGACCACCTTTATATATCCATTTGCCTTTTTTTCCGTCAAGTCCTACATAAGCTGCATATATAGATTCATTGTAATTAAATTTTCCTAGTTCAACAAGTTCAACACCAAGTTGATTCATGTCAAGTACGTTTTGTTCATTGTTACTTTCTGAAGTGATACCGGCATAACGAAAACCAGTTTCCAAATTCATTTTTCCAATGGGTACTTCATAATCAAAACGTACGCTATAAAGTTCAATGCTATTGTCTAAATTTCCAGATAAGTTATTGCTGCTTAAAATATTTCCTTCAATATCCAAAAAATCGTTAGTTAAAGCTTGCTCCCGACCATACTTGTAAAAGGTGTAATGGGTTCCGATTGAAAACTCTTCATTTTTCTTTCCTAACTTTTGAACATAATCAGCATAGAAAGAGGTGTTCAGCGTATTTTCTGAAGAAATATTTAAGGTATTAAAATCATTAAAATCAGTTGTGTTTTCTATTGTAGTTTCGGTATCAAAAAGTCTGCTATTATTTGGGTTCCAGCTATTTATAGTTGCCAGCGATAAGCTACTTTTCATATTGAATTGATAATTATAATACGCACTAAGGCTATGTCGTTCAATTCGTCTCAAATAATCTTGGTTGCTGACCCATGTTGAAGCCGTGTTATCTTCTTCAAAAAAATTCACTATATCAATATGTCGTCGAATATTTTTATCGCGACTATAGCTATAGTTTAGTGAGAAATCACTTTTATTCCCTTTAAAATAATGATCAGTTCCTAAGGTGTGTTTTGCATACACTCCTTGTTTATATCTGTTGAATACCCCCCCGTTATACCCAGCGATCAAGTTTTTACTCATTTTGATATCAATGATCATACCCCCTTCCGCACTATATTTTGATGGCGGATTTGTTATAACTTCTATAGATTTAACATTGCTTGCTGAAGATCCTGCAAGTAAATTTATAATATCATTTTGAGGTAAATTTATTTTTCGACTATTGATCATGACAGTAACATCGCTACTGCCCTTTATTGTAAGCACGCCTTGAATATCGTTGACACTTGGAGTGTGTTTCAACAAATCCCACAAAGAATTATCTGATAAGGCCGTGTTTTCAACGTTAAAAATTAGGCGATCTACTTTCCGCTCTAGCCTAGGTTGTTTGTAGGTAACAACCACTTCCTCAAGTTCTTCTGTTTCCGAAATAATAACATCGCCTACATCAGTATCTTTTGAGACCTTGATTCCGATCGAATTAGACACATTTTCAATATAACTAGCTTTAATCACATGATTACCAGCCTTAATGTCATCGAAAAAAAAACGACCTAAATCATCTGTA
Source organism: uncultured Flavobacteriaceae bacterium (assembly GCA_937936275.1). Lineage (GTDB taxonomy): Bacteria > Bacteroidota > Bacteroidia > Flavobacteriales > Flavobacteriaceae > Maribacter_C. Next base: position 15,020 of record CALHCJ010000173.1, on the reverse strand, counting down.
GAAGTTCCTTTGACAATTGAAGAGTCTGGCGTGTTATATAATAAGACATTCGCAAATACGACAGCTTCATTATTACTATTTAAAACCCTACCCGAGACTTTATATTCTTGAGAAAAAATAAAAGTAAGTGAACCAAATAGAAAAATAAAAATTGAAAAGCTATACTTCATTTAACAGGACACGAAACTCAAATATAACATTTTAGTTCCGAAATATCCTACATGAATTGTACAGTTAATCGATTTTCTAATTTATTTAGTCATAGCACATATCATACTTGACTAACGTGATAAACGTTTTTATTTTACATTATCTTTGCACCGCTAAACACTTTTGTGTTATTGTTTTGAGGAAGAGAATTTATGAAGCATATTAGAAATTTCTGTATTATCGCACACATTGACCATGGTAAAAGTACTTTGGCGGATAGATTATTAGATTTTACAGGATCTGTTACAGATAGAGAAAAGAAAGAGCAGCTTTTAGATAGTATGGATTTAGAGCGTGAACGTGGTATTACCATAAAAAGTCATGCTATTCAGATGGAATATACCTATCAAGGTCAAGAATATATTTTGAATCTGATTGATACTCCAGGTCATGTAGATTTCTCTTACGAAGTGTCTCGATCTATTGCAGCATGTGAAGGAGCGTTGCTTGTTGTAGATGCTGCTCAGAGCATTCAAGCTCAAACCATTTCAAATTTATACTTAGCACTAGAAAACGACTTAGAAATTATTCCTGTTTTGAATAAAGTCGACTTACCAAGTGCAAGTCCAGAAGAAGTTACTGATGATATCGTTGATCTCTTAGGATGTGATGCTGAAGAAGTGATACCAGCGAGTGCAAAAACTGGTCTTGGTATCGAAGCTATTCTTAACGCTATTATTGAACGTGTTCCTGCGCCAGAAGGAAATGTGAATGAATCGCTACAGGCACTTGTCTTTGATTCAGTATACAATCCATTTCGTGGTGTTGAAACTTACTTCAGAGTGATTAATGGTGAAATCAAAAAAGGGCAAAAGATAAAATTTGTCGCTACAGATAAAGACTATTTTGCTGACGAAGTTGGTACACTGAAATTAACTCAAGAGATAAAACAAAGTGTGAAGGCGGGCGATGTTGGTTATTTAATAACAGGTATCAAAGACGCTCGCGAAGTAAAAGTAGGTGATACGATTACCGATGCCGCTAAACCAACCGAAAATGCAATTGAAGGATTCGAAGATGTGAAACCCATGGTTTTCGCAGGAATCTATCCTGTTGACACCGATGAGTTTGAAGAGTTACGCTCTTCAATGGAGAAGTTACAACTGAACGATGCCTCTTTAGTATTTGCACCTGAAAGTAGTGCGGCACTAGGTTTTGGTTTTCGTTGTGGTTTCTTAGGAATGCTACATATGGAAATCATTCAAGAACGCCTCGAACGAGAGTTCAATATGACCGTAATTACAACGGTACCCAATGTTAGCTACCACGCGTTTACAAGAAAAAATCCTGATACTCCACTAATTGTCAACAATCCTACAGATTTACCTGATCCTTCCAGTATTGATCGGGTTGAAGAGCCTTACATTAAAGCAACCATTATTACCAAATCAGACTTTGTGGGTAATGTAATGTCTCTATGTATTGAGAAAAGAGGACAGATTACAAATCAGACGTATTTGACAACCGAACGTGTAGAGCTAAATTTTGATATGCCTTTGGCAGAAATTGTTTTTGACTTTTACGATCGCCTCAAAACGGTTTCTAAAGGATATGCATCTTTTGATTACACCCCAATAGGGATGCGAACTTCAAAACTCGTTCGCGTGGATATCTTATTAAATAGTCAACCTGTTGATGCGCTCTCTGCTTTGATACATGCCGACAATGCCGTAACAATTGGCAAAAAAATGTGTGAGAAGTTGAAAGAGCTGATCCCCAGACAGCAATTTGATATACCAATTCAAGCGGCAATTGGAGCCAAGATTATCTCAAGAGAAACAACGAAGGCCCTACGGAAAGACGTAACAGCAAAGTGTTATGGTGGTGATATATCACGAAAACGTAAGCTTCTTGAAAAGCAGAAGAAAGGAAAGAAACGCATGCGTCAAGTAGGAAACGTAGAAGTTCCGCAAGAAGCATTTATGGCCGTGCTAAAACTAAACGATTAGTCTCTTTTAAGCTAAGCTCATATCGTTTTCTTATACTTGTTTATTAATTTAAACTATTTTTATTCTTTGTAAAAAACCCAAAAGTCTCCCCAACCCATGACCACTTACATTGCTCAATTCACGGCGAAGCATCGAATCATTCAAATTGAACAGAATAGTATTTTCACTTGGAAACAAGAAAGTGGTGAAATTGATCAAACACTTTTATCCGATAAAATCAAAAGAGAATCTTCAAAACATTTCTATCAATTAGTTGCAGGTCCTACTTATGAAATTAAAATGGATGATATTTCAGTAACTGTGTGGAAAACAGCGGTGTTCTAGGTTATAAATTGAAATGTTACAAATTAGCGGAATCTATCTCAAAAGGTTTACCTAGATACGCCAATTGATACCCTTCTTTAATATCCTTAAATTCTTTGCTAAAGGAACTAATAATCTTAATGTCTCCTTCTTCGTCTTTCAAAAATAATGGAATAATATTGCGATCTGCTTTTGTAATTTCTATCAAGCTTTCATAGTGCTCTAAACTTTTCAGTGCTATTTCATGAATCTTAGGATAGTTTCGGGTGGTTTCTGTCAATTTTACAAAATCATCAGTATGGGAAAATAATCCTTCTTTAGGGTTATTCTCTGGATTATTCATTTCATCAGCACTTACTAAACGAAATGCTCCGTTCTCCCCAAATTGTTTTTGAAATTTATTAATTGCGTAATCATTAATATCGACATTGCCTGTAAGTGCCATCAGATAGCCGATATCACTAAGCTCGATATTATTAGATAAATTATCTGAATAAATATTAGCATCTATGGCTTCAAGACCTAGTTTTTTGGCTTTGTCGATATTGGTTCTATTATTATCGATTAGCACCACATGACGATTATTATTGTAAAGATATTCCCCAATTAATCGAGATACTTTTGATGCTCCCACAATTAAGATTCCCTCAGAATTCTTTAAAAATACTCCCACCAATTTAGCAAAAAGTCTCGCTGTAGTGGCGTTTAAGAGTACGGTGCCCAAAACAATCATAAACACTAAAGGTGTGATATACTCGGCTCCTGGTTCTCCTTTTGCTAGTAATTTTGATCCGAAAAGAGATGCGATACCAGCAGCTACAATACCACGAGGACCCACCCATCCAATAAACAATTTTTCATTCAGCTTGAGATTAGAACCTATCGAACTCAAGAAAACACCTAAGGGTCGAATTAAGAAAACGATAACGGCAAAAAGTCCTAATGTCTTCCAATTGTAAATGAGCTCTAAATCAGCAATATTGATATTGGCAGATAATAAAATGAAGAGAATGGAAATTAGAAGGACGCTCAGCGATTCTTTAAAATACAAAAGTTCTTTAATATTGGGTAAGTTCATGTTTCCCATAACCATACCCATCACAACTACGGCCAAAAGACCAGATTCATGAGCAAAAACGTCAGACTCTACAAAAACAAGAAGCACGACCGATAGCGAGACCACGTTCAATAGATAATGTGGAATGAAGTTTCTTTTGATTGCAAAAGCAAGACCGTGAGCAAAGGTGAATCCGAAGGTGAATCCGAAAAGTAATATTTTACCAAATTCGATTAGCGCCGTTTGGGTATACCCTTGCCCTTCACCAACACTGATAAATTCAAATACGAGTACTGCCGCTAGAGCGCCTATAGGATCTATGAGAATACCTTCCCATTTAAGCACTATAGAAAGGTCTTTTTTAAGAGGAATATTTCTCAAAATCGGGGTAATTACTGTTGGCCCAGTAACAATAATCAAGGCCGAAAATAAAAAGGATATCTGCCAACTCAATCCGAAGATATAATGTGCCGCTATTCCTGCTCCAAAAAAGGTGACTAGAGACCCCAAGGTGATTAACTTAGTAATTACCGGACCAACATTTCGGATTTCAGACTGTTTTAGCGTAAGTCCGCCTTCAAAAAGAATAATACTAATCGCTAGCGAAACAAAATAATATAGACCTTCTCCAGGGAAAAGACCCTTTTCACCGTTCCAAATCGGCTCAATAAGTTTGCCGCCGTCAGCTGTAAATAGCGTAGCTATTGGCCCTACCATTAAGCCAATTAAAATCAAGGGAAGAATTGCCGGTAGTTTTAACCGCCATGCAAACCATTGGGCAATGATTCCTAAAATTATAATACCAGCTAATTCTAGCATATTACTCTTTTGCCGAAAAATAACCATTTTTCACGAGAAAGCGCCCTCCAAATTATCAAGATTCTCTTTTATCATTTTTATGGTCTTATGGGATTTCGTAGTAGTCAAATTAAGGCTTACTTCGATTTTGGAAATTAAAGTTTCTCTCAAGCAGAAAACACTATACCATTTCAATTATTTTTCACAAATGAGTACATGTAATTCTGGGGAAGTAATCACTATTTCATCAAGAACAGAAGGTCGCTATTGATTTTTAAAAAATGACTTCCAAACAATTAGGAGGTTTTAACAATGGTTATTTTTGTTGATAGTTTTTTAAACGTTCAATGCTTCCGAATGATTCTTTAAATTGTTAAAAAACTGAAAAGCCAATCTGGAAATCCTTCTTCTTTTCTTAAGTTGCAAGCTTATATCGAAAGCAATGAAGATTTATCCCATAGAAACCGGAAATTTCAAGCTCGATGGTGGTGCTATGTTCGGTGTTGTGCCCAAATCATTATGGCAAAGAACAAATCCTGCTGACAACAATAATATGATTGATATGGCCGCGCGAAGTCTTTTGATTGAAGATGGAAGCCGCCTTGTTCTTATTGACGCAGGTTTGGGCAATAAACAATCCGAGAAATTTTTTAGCTATTACTACCAATGGGGAGATCACACCCTAGAAAAATCGCTTGCTAGCCATGGTTTTCACCGCGATGATGTTACAGATGTTTTTATGACGCATTTGCATTTTGATCATTGTGGCGGCTGCATAGAGTGGAATGCAAATAGAACTGGCTATCAGCCAGCGTTTAAAAACGCCACGTTCTGGACCAACAAGAATCATTGGCAATGGGCTATCAAACCAAATGTTCGTGAAAAAGCTTCTTTTTTGAAAGAAAATCTTTTGCCCATGCAAGAAAGTGGACAACTAAAGTTTATCTCAGATACCGAATGTACTCAAGCAACACTTAAAAACTCAGAATTGGGTTTTGACATTCTATTTGTAGATGGACACACCGAAAAAATGATGCTACCTCATATTGCGCTGAATGGTACTACTTTCGTTTTTGTAGCAGACCTGATCCCTACGGTAGGTCATATTCCTGTACCTTATGTTATGGGTTATGATACCAGACCTTTGTTAACCATGGATGAAAAAAGTATATTTTTAGAGAAAGCTGCACAGGAAAATTACCATTTGATTTTTGAACATGATGCTCATAACGAAATTTGTACCTTGCAGTCTACAGAAAAAGGAGTTCGACTTAATGAAATTTATACCTTTAATGACCTGTTTTCTTAAACCTGCGAAAAACTAAATTAATTTTTGGCATACTTATTTCTATAAAATATCAGAATTCATAAAATCTTGTTGCAATTAAACACTAACACCCCCTTAATTATATGAAACAATTCTTTAGAAAATTCGTTTTTGGAATTTCAGGTTCATTGCTTTTCCTTGGTTGTGGAGCAACCAAAATGGTTACTACCCCAGTTGAAAATATTGATACCTCGCCCCTTAAAATTTCTGAGCTCACAGATGCTGAAAAAAAGAACTGGGGCCACCTCGATCTCGTCGCAGATACCATACCTGGTATGAGTGTTGACAAAGCTTACGGAGAAATAATTGGTACTAAAAAAGGACAAAAAGTAATTGTTGCAGTTTTAGATTCTGGAATGGATCTTAAACATGAAGATCTTGATGATGTCCTGTGGACAAATAAAAAAGAACGACCAGGTGACGGAAAAGACAATGATAACAATGGTTACGTCGATGATGTTCATGGCTATAATTTTACTGGAGATTCATACCACGAACAACTAGAAGCTGCAAGAATTCTTAGATTGAATCTTGGAGATGCAGCCTTAAGGGCTAAAGCCAAAGTATATTTAGATAAAGAAACTCAAAAATACTTGGGCTATAAAAATAACGTGGATCAAAATTATGAGTTAGGGAAAAACGCTGATGCCGCTATCGCAAAACACCTAGGTAAAAAAAATTATACCAAGAAAGAGGTTGCTGCGATAAAAACAGAAGATCAATCGCTTCTGCAAAGCAAGTCTATTGTTACTCAGATGTTTCAAATAGCAGATTCGATGCCAGAAGTTCTTAAGATTTTTGAAGATAATAAAAAGCAGATTTCAGAACGGCTCGACTATCATCTTAACGTAGACTTTGATGGTAGAAAATTGGTCGGTGACGACCCATATGATATCAACGATATTGGTTACGGAAACGGAAACCCTCAAAACGCACATGAAGATGAGAGTCATGCCACACATGTAGCAGGCATTATCGCTGCAGAGCGAAACAATGGAAAAGGAGTCAATGGTGTTGCAAACAATGTAGCTATTATGAGTATACGTAGCACGCCAAGGGGAGATGAGTATGATAAAGATGTGGCACTAGGAATACGTTATGCAGTTGATAATGGGGCTAGAATTATCAATGCTAGCTTTGGAAAATCATTTTCTCCTAGAGCAGAATGGGTATACGATGCTATAAAATATGCGGCTTCAAAAGACGTGCTTATTGTACATGCAGCGGGTAATGATGGTGCCAACATAGATTTACCTACTGAACCTAATTTTCCCAATGACGCAATAGGTACGGGTCCAGAAATCGCTGATAATGTATTAACAGTTGGCGCTTTAACTTCTAAATACGGCTCAGAGATTGTAGCAAGTTTTTCAAATTATGGTAAAATTAATGTAGACGTCTTTGCGCCAGGAGACGATATTTACTCCACCATGCCAAATAACAAATATGATTATCAAGGAGGCACTTCAATGGCAGCACCTGCAGTAGCTGGAGTAGCAGCTCTGATTCTTTCTCAATATCCGAATCTGACAGCTTCACAAGTGAAGAAAATCATTATGCAGTCAGGTCTGCCGTTAAAAACAAAGGTACTTTTGGGAGGTGATTATGCAAAAAAGTCAACCTTAGACCAAGTATCAACCTCAGGGAAAATTGTAAATGCTTACAATGCTTTATTGTTAGCTCAAAATGTGAGCTCTGGAAAAACTCAATTATAAAATTCATATGAAGTCAAAAAAATTAAAAATCGCCTTATTTCTATTAATAGGATTTTCTACAAGTAATTATGCTCAAAATAATACTTCCTATTGGCAGCAACATGTTGATTATACCATGGAAGTCAACATGAATGTAGAAAACTATCAGTATACAGGAAGCCAAAAATTAGTGTACACGAACAACTCTCCCGATGAATTAAATAGAGTGTACTTCCATCTTTATTTTAATGCATTTCAACCTGGTAGTGAAATGGATATTCGTCTACAAAACATCGCTGACCCCGACGGAAGAATGACTACGGAAGACAAAAAAAGTAGGATTGCCTCACTCACAGAAAGTGAAATTGGCTTCTTACACGCACTCTCTTTAAAACAAGATGGTGTTGCTGTAACCTTCAATGAAGAGGGTACTGTTTTGGTAGTTGATTTGGCAAAACCAATCGCGCCTGGTAGCAAAACTACTTTTGACATGGAATTTAAAGGTCAGGTTCCCGTTCAAATTCGTCGTTCTGGTCGAAATAATAAAGATGGTGTCGCCTTATCAATGAGTCAATGGTATCCGAAACTAGCTGAGTATGACTTTGAAGGTTGGCATGCTGATCCATACATTGCAAGAGAATTTCATGGGGTCTGGGGTGATTTTGATGTGAAACTTACTATTGATAAAACCTATATTGTGGGGGGTACTGGTTATTTGCAAAATCCGCAAGAGATTGGGCATGGATATGAAGCTCCTAATTCAAAAGTTAAAAAGCAAAGAGGTAAAACTTTAACATGGCATTTTAAAGCCCCAATGGTACATGATTTCATGTGGGCAGCAGATCCTGAATACGTGCACGACACGCTTCAAATGAAAGATGGTCCGACACTACATTTCTTATACAAGAATGATGAAAAATTTAAGGATACATGGACTAAAGTTCAGCCGCTCACGGCAAAAGCTATGGATTTCTTTAATAAAAACATTGGTCCTTATCCCTACGATCAATATTCCGTTATTCAAGGTGGAGATGGTGGAATGGAGTATGCCATGGCAACCCTAATTACAGGTGGTGACAAACCTGGCAGTGTAATTGGCACTATGATTCATGAACTTGCACACTCTTGGTTTCAGCATGTGCTGGCTTCTAATGAAGCTAAACACGAGTGGATGGATGAAGGGTTCACCTCATTCATTTCTGCTTTATGTAGCAACGAAATTCGCGAACAGAACAAAGCAAACCCATTTGAAGGTTCGTATAAAGGATATTATTACTTAGTGAATTCTGGCAAAGAACAACCGCAGACCACCCATTCCGATCGGTACAATGAAAATATGCCTTATGGTATAGCAGCATATAGCAAAGGCGCCATTTTTCTTTCTCAATTAGGCTATGTTATCGGGCAAGACAACTTGATGAAAACCATTCAGAAATACTACGAAGACTTCAAATTCAAGCATCCCGTGCCCAATGATATCAAACGAACTGCAGAAAAAGTTTCTGGGATGGAATTGGATTGGTATTTGACCGATTGGACCCAAACTACGAATACAATCGATTACGGAATAACTGCTGTCGAAGCTGAGGGTGAAAAAACAAATATTAGTATGAATCGCATCGGACTCATGCCTATGCCCGTTGATATTTTGATAGTTTACAATGATGGTTCACAAGAAACTTTTTACGCTCCATTGCGCATGATGCGTGGTGAAAAAGAAAATCCATATCCAGAATTGAAGCGTACTGTTTTAGAAGACTGGCCATGGACAAATCCAAGTTACGGATTTAGCATTGATCGTCCATTAGAGGACATTAAAGGAATAATGATTGATCCCTCCAAATTAATGGCAGATGTAAATCAAGATAACAATACTTGGCAGCCGCAGGCTATGCCGAAGAACTAAAAATGGGACAATCCTTCCCTAAAAGAGAAAAGCTAAAAAGCAAAAAGTTAATCACACAGCTTTTTGAGGAAGGAAAGTCCGTTTCAAGTTATCCTATAAAACTTATATATCTTGAAACGAAATTACAATTTGAAGTGCCTATTCAGGCAGGGGTTACGGTACCCAAGAAAAACTTCAAGAGCGCTGTAAAACGCAACCAGATTAAGCGTTTTTTACGTGAAAGCTATCGACTGAACAAAGCTTTAGTTTTTAACAATAGTACAGGTTCTTTTGCGTTTTTGTTTTTATACCTTGGTAAAGAGATGCCTACCTTCAAGATCATTGATGAGCAGATAAAAGTTGTATTACATAAATTCAAAAAGAAGATTGATGATGACTAACATACTTAAAAAAAAGGTTCTAATACCTGTTTTCGCTGTCGCTATTTTGGTTACAGGAAGTAGTTTTAAGAGTGATTTCTTTGAAATCGCCAAACAGATTGAAATTTTCACGACGCTCTTTAAAGAGCTGAATATGAATTATGTAGATGAAACTAATCCCGCTGAATTGATGGATACGGCCATCAAAAATATGCTTGATGATTTAGACCCATATACCAAGTTTTTAAATGAACAAGATGTAGAGGCATACAAAATTAATAATGCAGGAGAATATTCTGGTATCGGATCAACCGTACGCTCGTACAAAGATAAGTTGGTCATTATTGAGCCCTATAAAAATTATCCTGCAGATAAAGCAGGTTTAAAAGCAGGAGACGAAATTATCAAGATTGGAGATATTAATGTTTCCGATTTTGATGATAATGCGAGTGAACTACTCAAAGGAGCAAATAACACAGCAGTACAAGTTACTTACAAAAGACAAGGTGAGCTTAAAAAAACGACTATAACAAGAGCAGGCGTTGAAGTTGACGCGGTACCCTTTTATCATATGGTAGGCGATAACACCGGATACATTGTACTAGCAAAATTTAACGCGAAAGCGTCAAGCCAAACAAAGGCCGCACTTATTGATTTGAAAGGAAAAGGTGCTAAAAAAGTTATTTTAGACTTACGCGGAAATCCAGGAGGATTGCTATCTGAAGCAATCAATGTGACCAATTTGTTTGTTGAAAAAGGAGAGTTGATAGTAACCACAAAATCAAAAGTAAAAAAATTCAATAGGGAATATAAAACCAAAAATAAAGCCATTGATACAGAGATTCCTTTAGTGGTTTTGGTAAACGGAAGTAGTGCTTCGGCCAGTGAAATTGTATCTGGTAGTTTGCAAGATTTAGATCGTGCCGTAGTCATGGGGGCACGTAGTTTTGGCAAAGGCTTAGTGCAGCGTCCACTTCGATTGACTTATGGTACCCAATTGAAAGTAACCATTTCAAGGTACTTTACACCATCTGGTAGATGTATTCAGTCATTAGATTACTGGAATAGAGATGAAGACAATAAGGCAGTACGAAATACAACCTTCAACGAATTCAAAACCAAAAACGGTCGTAAAGTTCAAGATGGTGGTGGCGTATTACCAGATATTGAAGTAGAGGCTGTCAAAGCTAACCCGTTGACCACGGCATTGATGAATAACAACGTCATTTTCGATTTCGCTACCAATTATTATTACAATAATTCAGTAGAAAGTATAGATGAATTCAAATTTTCGGATACTGATTTTCAAAACTTCAAGACTTTCGTTTCTAAAAGCGATTTCTCATTTGAAACAAAAACAGAAAAAGTATTAAAAGAAGCAATGACGAATCGAGAAGAAGTGATTTTTAATGACGCTATTGAAAACGACTTCAAAACCTTACTTCTTGATATTGATAAAAGTAAGACCGTTGCGATGGAAACGCATCAGAAAGAAATTCAAAGCAAATTAGAAGACGAAATCGTGAAACGTTATTTCTATCGTGAGGGCTTGTTTGAATACTACCTTCAAAATGACGACGCTATTTTAGCAGCAACCGAGCTTTTAGGTAATAAACCGAAATACGACGAAATTTTAAAATAGAAAACTACCACGTATATTCTGGTGGCTCTATCTTGTTCATTCGCAGATATAAATTTGACTTGGCTCTATGGTTTGCCATATGATCTTGTACGTAAAATAATGCAAAAGCTCTACTTACCGTATTTCCACTGTGATACATGACACAAGTTTCATCTAGTTTTTCTCGCTCGATAGAAATTATGACTTGATTGGTAAACGCAAAACTGTCTTCCATTAAGGCTATAATTGCAGTTTTACTCATTGCGCTAGCATCTGGAGTATTTGGTTTTACCTCTAATCCCAAGACATAACGCTCGGTCAGCAATTTACTTGCCGCCGCAATGTGAACCATTTGTTCTGCAAAGGTTTTGTTTACATCTGTGGGTTTATAACTGTACAAATCTTCAGGCATCGCTTTAGCTATATCCAAACAATGTTCAGTAGCTTCCAACCATACGGGAAGATACATTTTGGTGAATTCTGTTTTGGGAACGACATCCTCTTGACTATAGCAACTAAATACTATAAAAGCAGCCAAAATAGTAATAAGCTTATCTTTCATTTTTTTTATTTTAAATACTTGTATTAAATCTTGAAATAAACCTTCTTCTTGTTCCGAAAAAAGGTGGTATACCAGAATATATATAAAGCGAAAATGGCTTTTACAACCATTATAGCAGGTTTGAAAATTTCAAGCAGAGATAAAATTCCTTATTTCCATATTGTAGCGAAATCTACGAACCATAGTACTACAACTGTTTCTTAAATTAAATAAAAATAGAATTTATACGCACTATCCTTTAAAAAAAATTAGCCATTTAAGCTATTTATTTTTAACATCGATAATCAAGTAGAACCTGATACTAAAATTGCGATATCCCTTTATTAAAAAGAGTTTCATTCTTTCACCATGTGATTTATGACTCAACAATACTTGTCCGCATATAACACCCTAAATGGTATGTGCTTCTATTGTGAAAACATTGTAAGACCACTAAACACATCTGATCAAAAAATTTGGACACATTTTAGACAAGTTTCGACATACCATTAAAGATTATTAGTTATTTACGTTGAAAGCAATCAATATGCTATCAATACCATCTATGACCCATAAAACACGTAATATGACTCCAAATTTTCTGTAACTTTCTGGTCTTAAACAATCTTTTTTGAAAAATCTATATTTAGTTTTCTTCGCGTGTCTGGTGTTATCTAATTCTTTTGGACAATCTCCAAAAGAAATTAATGATTCAGAGATATCCAATCAAAGTATAAATAACATTTCTTTAGTTGTTCTTGGCACTTTGCAAGATGCGGGGTCTCCTCATATTGCATGCGAAAAAGACTGTTGTGCCAACGTATTTGAAAATTCTAACACCACCCGAAAAGTAATTTCTTTGGGCGTTATAGATCAAATCGCCGAGAAAACATATCTCTTTGAGGCTACGCCAGATATTACTTCTCAACTTCGGAGCCTTCGAATAAACGCTGAATTTAAAACCACTGACATTCCTGACGGCATCTTTTTGACACATGCGCATGTTGGGCATTACACAGGTTTGATGTATTTAGGAAAAGAAGCAACTAACGCAAAACAAGTTTCTGTTTATGCAATGCCAAGAATGAAGAGTTTTCTCGAAAAAAACGGTCCATGGAGTCAACTAGTTACTAATTCAAATATTTCATTGAAGCCTCTCACTAATGGTGAAGAGCTTCAATTGACTGAGCAACTAAAAGTGGTTCCCTTTACTGTTCCACATCGCGATGAATTTTCTGAAACAGTGGGTTACAAAATCATTGGACCAAACAAAAGGGCTCTGTTTATTCCAGATATTGACAAATGGGATCGGTGGAAAACTAGTGTGATTGATGAGATTGCTAAAGTTGATTACGCTTTTTTAGACGCCACGTTCTATGATGCGGAAGAAATCAATAACCGCGATATGTCTGAAATTCCGCATCCTTTCGTTCTAGAAAGCATGTCTCTTTTTAAAAACTTGCCTTCCGCAGAGAAGAGAAAGATTCATTTTATACATTTTAACCATACCAATCCTTTACTTCGAGAAAAAAGTGATGCACACAGTAAGGTTCTTGAAAACGGATTCAACGTTGCGAGAATTCATCATAAAATTGAACTCTGAAATAAGTATAGAATTTGATTATTTTTAAAAAATCAAACTTCCTTGTATATGCGTATCACAAAATTTGCCCTTACAGCCATCTGTTTGATCTCGGTAGCACTATTGCTAGAAAGCTGTGTTGATTCAAAAGAAAAAATCAGTTCTCAAAATGAGTACGAAACGTGGTCGTCCTATTTGGGTGACCTAGGCCGCAGCCACTACTCCACTTTATCTCAGATTACAAAAGAAAATGTACAACAATTAAAAGTTGCATGGTCTTACGAAGCAGATGATTGGGGGCAAATGCAAATGAACCCCGTAATAGCGGATACCATTTTATATGGAGTTACAGCGGCACTTCGAGTAGTTGCACTTCATGCGGAAACAGGAAAAGAACTTTGGCAATTTGGTGATTCCTTAAAAGTTTGGCATTCGACTTCTAGAGGTGTTTCGTACTGGGAAAAAGATGATGACAAACGTATTCTTTGTACCCGTGGCAGTGATCTCTACGCGCTTAATGCCCTTACCGGAAAACCGATTCCCTCATTTGGAATCAATGGAAAAGTCGATATGCGTTCTGGACTGCCTGAATCTGCGGTAAATAAGTTTGTGATTTCGAATACGCCTGGCACCGTGTTCAAAGATTTGATTGTGATGCCATTGCGTTTGTCAGAAGGAGTTGGGGCGCCACCAGGCGATATCATGGCCTTTAATATTATCACTGGGGCGGTTGAATGGGTTTTTCATACTCTTCCTCAAAAAGGTGAAATAGGCTATGAAACTTGGAGTGAAGATCCTCGAGAGAGTGATATTGTCGGGGCAGGTAATAATTGGGCAGGAATGGCAGTAGATGAAGAAGAGGAGATTATTTACGTTCCTACAGGTTCTGCAGCCCCGGATTTTTATGGCGGTGATCGCTTGGGAAGTAATTTATATGCAAACTGTTTGTTGGCTCTAGATGCAAATACGGGAAAACGTGTGTGGCATTTTCAATTTATACATCATGATATCTGGGACAGAGATGCACCCGCACCACCTAACTTGTTATTAGTTGAGCGAAATGGAGAGAAGATTCCGGCAGTAGCCCAAGTCACCAAACAAGGTTATGTTTATATATTTAATCGGTTAACTGGGGAACCACTATTTGACATTGAAGAAGTACCTGTACCTGCCTCAAAAATTTTCGGAGAAAAAGCTTGGGCAACGCAGCCCTTACCCAAAAAACCAAAGCCATTTGCAAGACAATCTCAAGATTTAACGAAAGAAGATATTAGTCCTTTTGCGGAGAATAAAGAGGAGTTGTTGGCCTTTTTCAACACAGCTGATAAATCACAATATGCTCCCCCAGCCCTTACTTCAAATTTCTTATTACCTGGTTATGATGGAGCAGCTGAATGGGGTGGAGCAGCGGCAGATCCTGAAAACGGAATTTTATATGTTAATTCTAACGAAATGGCATGGAATCTGCGCATTGCCATCGAAGATAAAATAGAAGATGGTACTCCATTAGGCCAAGCTACTTACTCAAAACATTGTGTGAGTTGTCATCAAAGCAATAGAAAAGGAGTGGCTGCTAGTGGTTTTCCTTCTCTTATAGATTTGCAGCTAAAAAAGAATAAAACAGAAGTAAAAAACATCGTTACAAATGGAAAAGGAATGATGACGGGTTTTCC
>CALHCJ010000172.1 GCA_937936275.1 uncultured Flavobacteriaceae bacterium | reverse complement strand
TCAGTCGTTAAGATTTTTTCAAAGTTAGCATCCTCTTTCAAAAAGGGGTAGAGATCGCGATGCGTTCCCATAAAATTAATCTCTTTCTTAATGGCAATACCACCTACTTCATTTGTTATGTCTTTTAACAAGCCCTTTTTTTCATTGTTGCGAATCCATTCGGTGAAGTAATGAAGCCGAGATCCGTATCCATCGAGTTTCCCATCTTTATACCGAATGGTTTTTAAAGCATTTGTAAAGGAGTCAAAGTCCGATTTCCCCTCCTTCAAACTTATACTAAATGCAAGTACATTTTCTACGAAAGTGGTACAATCGAGCCCCTGAAGATTAATCACTAAAGATTCTGTTTCTCCAATTTCTAAGGTTTTGGCTACGTAAGGGATACCCTTAAAAGTCTTTCCGATGGCAACGATGGTTTTTCCAAAATCATCCTCTAATAAGCCATCAATTTCTATACTTTTATTTTCGAAGGCTTGCTTGTCGGCAGGGGAGCATGTTATTTCCTGACCAAAGGTAAAATTCAATGAAATTAAAAGGATAGATAGAAGTTGTAGCGTTTTCATGTTGAAATATATCTCTTTCAAAAATAAGCAAATATTACGCCAATTTCTTTGAAAGTTGGCGCCTTACGAGCGCTGTGAATTCTTTATTTTTTTATTTCTTACCGTAACAAATACAACTTTTAATACACATATATTTGAAACACTTCAACAATCGAACTTTTTCAACTCAGTTTTTTTACCGAAATTGAAAGTTCAATTACTAACCTTAAAAAAACACTCCATACATATGGCCGATGATTTTGATTTATTAGAAACAGATTCTGCTTCGAAACAAGAAAAAGTAGATGTTAATTGGGGCAGAGCTGTAGACCAAATGAAGTCCAAGTTAGCCCAAGAAGACGATCCTGAAGTACGCCAAAAAATATTAAATGCTACACTCGATGATGTTGTTGGCATGGCAGAAACAGATCGTAAGTCGCTGTTAGATGCAATTAAAGATTTGACCGACTATCAAGATGAAGTGGGAATCATCTTTGAGAAATTTTCGACCCTCAATGCCAAAGAACAGAAGGTCATTGATGACGCTCAAAAAGGACTAGAGCGTGCGAAAATCGCTTTAGAGGATGCTGAAAAGGTAAAGGACAATTGGTGGAATAACCTTTGGGGTAGAAAATCAAAAATTAAAGCAAGGCAAACTGAACTAGAAGCTGCTCAGAAAACCAGAGATGGTGCTGATATGAAAGCGAAAGCAATGTTTCAAGAACGTATTGAAACGGCTGATATTCAAACTTTATTGAATGAACTTTCTTATAAAAGTCAAGCTGCGGTTGGGCGCTTGAAAACTCGTGAAACAGAAATCAAAGAGGTTGAAGAAAAACTAAAGGTGGCTATTGTAGAAGCGAGTAAGAACCATACCAAGTCTTTAGAGAAGAAGAAAGAAACTGAAGATAAGTTAGAAGAACAGTATGCCTTACTAAAACAAGCACGTCAAGCTTTAGAAGAAATATCTGATAAACAATCTTCAGCGTATTCAGAAGCTATCGGTAAGGTCACTACCATTGAGCAGAAAGTAGAAGAATTGGAGGGTCTTAAAAATGCTTATACCACATTAGCTGCCAGTAAAGATAGTTTTGTGCACAAGCATAATCTTACGATTAAAGTATTGACTTCACTACGTAGTAATTTGCAAACACATCGTGCAAAACTGAAAAGTGACACCGATGAGCGTCTAAAATATTATGATGGTTATGTGGTTGCTTTAAAAGCAAGAACAGATCAGGAGTTCGCAGCTATTTTAGAACACTTAGGTGTTAAGACCGATGAGCATATTGGTCAAACATTGGCTTCTATGCATACAGCAAGTGCTAAGGCACGTCAAGAAATGATGGATAATATTCCGGTTCATGAAAAAGTGATGCAAGGGGTATATTCTAGTTATGCTGAAGCTTTGCAGGAAATCAGGGTCAAAGATGCTGATATTCAAAAAGATTTTGCAAATCGATACGGTATCGACATGAAGGAAATTTTTGAGGAGTATTACGCTACCGATGGCAATGCTCCTTCTGCAGATGGAGATGACGGCACGCCAGCTCCTCCTCCGCCTCCCGCAGCTGAAGAAGACTTGCTCAGCTAGTACCATTCTAGCTCTTTGAGAAGGGGGAGAATTGTTTCGGTTGCATGACCGAAATTCCAATTGTTATCAAAAATAGTATTCCCCTCCACCTGGAGGGGCTAGGGGAGGATTTTTTAGGCTAAATGTTTAATCTTTCCAAAATTCAATTAAATCTCAAATGTCCATAAATCAAATCGTTACGCCTTTAGATAGTGCTGTTCTTGAGACAAAAGAGCAGTATAAGGTGTACTTTAAAATTGTGAATCATGCGTTCAAGGAATTGGTCAATAGCATTTCAAAAGAAAATATCTGTACAGATGCAGAAACCACTTTCATCAAACAGTATTGTGAATTATTAACCTATTCTTTAGAAGCCTTTCGCATTAAGTACCTTTTTGATGACGAAGAAAAGATGCGTATTGATTTAACAGAATCAGGCTTTCCGAATTATTTAGAATTTCGATACTTGTTTAATGATTTACAATTGAAACAAGAGCATGTTAGCAAGCTTCCTGAGGTATCAAAAGTAAAGGCCGAATTTTTAGAAACTTTACTCAAAGAAAAACAACCTATATCTGACCGTAAATTACATCAAGCAGCGTCTATCATTTATTATTCATCCGTAGAACCACAATTCATTTACAATCGTTTTGTGCAAGGAAAAATTCTTCCAGTGATGGGGCTAGATGCAAATCATATGGTGAGTTGGTCTTTTTATGATGTCACTTCGAATAGACCATTTATCTGCTTTATGTATTTTGATTTACAAAAGGTGAAGGTAGAAGAAGCAAAGGAAGAAATTTATGGGGTACTTGAAAATACTGCCGATCGCAATATGGATGTTGACATGATGGCTTATGCCATTGACAAAAAATTACCGAACGTTTTTCCGAAGCGAATTAAAAAGATTGACTTAGGGCCGTTGCACAGCGTTTTTGCAAAAGACGAATTGGAAGTCACCCATGTCATTTTAAAGGCAATTATTGAAAAAACCTTTGATTTATCAGCCTACGCCATTTCTCTTAAAATTGATGAGGCTGTTGCAACATCTGAATTTAAGGAAGGCAATTTTTTCAACAAACAGATTTTACAAGTCTGGGAAAAATCAAAATCGAAAAACTATTTGTTTTGTCCGCATCGCGTGATGCAATCGATGTATGATAACATTCCTGAGACCATTAACGCATTATCAGGTAACCCGATCGAGATACCCAGTTTAAAATTAAGCTAAAGCAATATTCATGGAGCATAACAGTACATTTCCTATAAAACAATCAGAGCTCAATGCGCTTCGTGATGAGGCAACTTCTTATTTAAAAGGCGTGCAATGGGAACAAGGCGGAAAGGCAAAAAGCCGTGATAAAAGTAAGAAGGATGAATCCATTTTATTGTATTTATCGAAAGCAAATGGTACGGCTGCAAATGAAGTTACGTCAGTTTCTAAAACAGTACTGTCTTTAAAGAAACGCCTATTACCAGATTCTGTAGCGATACCTTTGCATTTGAATAGAGCACTTTTCGCATTGCAGGAAGGCTTAACCATGGGTGTTTGGCTAAGAGATAGTTATACCGATGCATCTGGATTATCTACTTTGAACGAGCGAAAATCTTCATTAGATGTAGCCCAGCGAAGGGAGTATGATTCAAAACAACAAACGGCCACCGCTTTTATGTTGCACGGCATCGCTTGTAGAATACTGTTTGATTTAAAACCAGTTGCGTCAGACGATTTGAGTGTGATGAAGAACAAGTTTGCTGGTATTCCTGAACTTTCTGTGATTTCTCCATTAAAGGGTATTTCATGCATGCTCTTTTACTACGATAAGTATATGGCCCACCCAGAGATTATAACCTCTGATGAAGAAGTGACCAATTTCACAGTTGTATTTTTTGAGGCGATAATTTCTGAAATTCAACAACGCCTGAGCACTTTTGAATATACCGAGACCGTAACCGATCGCACCTATAAGTTAGAAAAAAGTGAGTTCGCTATTTCTGGATGGGAGAATGTCTTTGAGGGAACTGCAAAAAGTGTGGAATTTAATAAAATTCGTTTTGAAGAGATTGTGGGTAACCGTGATGCAAAACATTTTGCACGTCGTTTGACGGAGCGCATGATGAGCTATGACTTTACAGCAAAGAAAAATCCGTTTCAAGAGTTGGGTGGGTTTATGCCTGTTTTTATGGGCTACGGAATTCCTGGTACGGGTAAAAGTATGTTGATTGCTGCTATCGCTACGAAGTTAAAAGAGCATTGTGATGCCTTAGATATTCCTTTCCTTTTTCATCCTATGCCAGATACTCTAATATCTACTTTTCAAGGAGGTTCTGCGGAGAAAATGGTACAATGGATGAAGCCGCTACAAGATCCAACCAAGTTGATATTTGCACCAATTGATGATGCCGAGAACAACTTGCAAGAACGAACAGCGCAAGGTGTTTCTGCGGGAGTAAAGGAAGTAATTGGAGTCTTCTTAAGGTATACAGAGGGAGCTTACGCTATTAATTACGGTAATAGTTCTATCGGAATGTTTACCAATCTTCCTGAAATGCTAGATAAGGCAGTGATTTCTCGTGTACAAGGGCGCTTTAAGATTGACGGCGCTCGCACCATTCCTGATTTTATTGATCAAGATTATATCTGGTGGAAAAAGTTTGACAAAACGATGCCAGACTTTGTGAACATGAAAAATCCTGAAAAATATCAATTCTTAAGTGAACAAGGATTGGCTAAAAATTTAAGTGAAATTTTGAACCAATCTGAAAAACCAACCGAAGCTAAAGTTTTAGAGATTTACGAGCAAACCGAGGCAAAGCATAAAACAAATGAGCATATGTTCTTTGCGGCATTGTATAAGAATATTCAGAAGTCATTTCCTTTTTTCTCTTCGCGCGATATTCGAAATATTCAAAGCGCCATTTCGTTGCGATTAACCGATTTCGATCTGCCAGAAGATTGGTTTGAAAATCCTGAATTGTATTTTAAAAAGGACTATGATACGAAGTTCGAAATGTTGAAAGAGCTGATGAAAGGGAATATGAAAGGGCTTGATTTTTCTGATATTAGAAGACAAGAAACCGTTCGGTATTTAGATAATGTAGCCACTATTGCTGACACAGATTTTAAACGCAAAGTAGATGGTCGTGTGCATGATTTGAATGTACAATTGGCTGCAAGTAAAATTTTTGAGCAAGGTAATTCATGAAAAAATTAAGGGAGGCAGGTTTATTCGGTGGGGGCATGGTGACGCTTTCAGGTTCGTTGGCGAAACGATACAATGAGTGCCTTGCTATGTTAGGCGTAAAACCTACGAAGCTTAAAACTTTTTCTATAGACGGAATGGGTTGGAGCCCCGAATTAGCCGTCGAAAAGAAAGATAATTATTACCTGAATACTGGTGAAGCCAATGTAAACGCCATTATTATTTCTCCACAACAAGAAGGAGAAGCTGTGCATATGCCATCACACAGTTTTGATCGAGATGTTATGGAAGCTGTTTTCGCAGCTTATGGTCGAGAAATTCGTGATATTACCAAAGATTCAGCACTCGTACTCAACCTAGATCAGAAAATTGATGCTTTTTTCGAACCTTTCGATCTGCTGCGATATGATAAAATAGAAGTCACTTTTTCGTTGTTGAACGACTTGGATAAAAAGCAAATGGAACAGCAAGCGTTCATTAACTTATTTAAACGAAAGAATAACTTTATTGATCGCGATGTACATAGTCAGTTATTGAAATCTGCCAAGGAAAACGGAGATTTAAGAGGAAGAAAATTACAGCTCGATCCCATTCAATTGAAAGTAAGTTCGTTTCACACGAGAGCTTTTGGAGGTGTCTTTGTTCTAAAGAATTTTGTCAAGAAAATTTTAGTTTTTGAAGACGAAAAGATGTTTCAAAGAGCCATTAACGATACAGCTCATGATATTTTACTATTCCATAAAGATCATGACGAATTGATGGATGCTCTAGTCGCTAATATGGTGCTTAGAAAAGACTTTAAAGGAGCCATGCGCACACCAAGATATGATCGAATTAAAAAGCATGTTTTTGTTGAAGAAATGAACAAAACCGATCATCCGTTGAGCGAGATATTAGATAGTCATTTTCTATTCAAGAAGTATTTAAATAAACTACCCATTGAAGTGCAAAAACGAATTTCAGGAGTGGAGTTGTATTACCAACGATTAATAGTTGATAAGAACCTGAAACTTCAGGAGTATGTTGATGAACACTTTGTGAAGATATTACATGACCCTCATCCCTCTTTGAAAGAAGAGGAAGAAGAACTAGCTTGGAAATTACTTTCTAAAATTGTACCTAAAGACCCAGTGCATATGTACTGGTATGATAAAGAACAGTTTTATACCTTATACGGTGATTGGAGTGCTGATTATCAAGAATGGGTAATTAAAGAAATATTAGCGAATAATAAAAAACAAGGCTTATGACACTAGAAATCATTGTATTTATCGGAGCCATTCTTTTCGGAATTGTTTGGTACTGGCGCGAGTCAAAAAGCAATAAGTTATATAGAGTTGCCAATAAAATCACACACTCGAAAGACCTGCAAATGAAGGCTGAGAATAAAAAAGGTTTTCTACATGAACAGCCCTTTTTATTACGATTGGTGTGGGTCACTGTGCTTTTTGTATTGGCAGCGGCCATAGTGACTTTTGTAACTCCCATTAATGTGTTTTTTATACAGTATTTTGCTTCAGCGATTGTAGGCACCCTTATAGGAAGTTATGTTGCTTCAGCAGTCATTTTTACCAGAGATAGTACAAGTAAAGAAAACATTGAAAAGGTTTTTGACAAGGGTAAAGAATTTGTAGAAGATTTGGTAGAAAGTGATGAATCCGTAGCTGAAGAACCTACAGGAAAGGAAGCCGTCACATCAGAACCTGAAATAGAAGTTAAGAAGTCGGCCAGGGATCGCTTGAAAGATAAGGGAATGATAAAATAGTAAACAGGCGACAGTTGCAGTCTGCGGTATGAATTAAAATTACACAGTCAAGTTGAGCGAAGTTGAGACGTTCTTAACATAATTATAAGAAGCAATCCTAATGAAACAAAGAATTGCACATATCGCCTTAGTCGTTGAAGATTATGATGACGCTATCGAATTTTATACAGAGAAGTTAGAATTTCAAATTCTAGAAGACACTAAGCTGAGTGAAGAAAAGAGGTGGGTAGTAATTTGTCCGCCAGGAGCGAAAGAATGTAGTTTGTTACTAGCAAAAGCAGCGAATGACGAACAAACCAAAAGTATTGGAAATCAAACTGGAGGCAGAGTATTTTTATTTTTGTTTACGGATGATTTTTGGAGAGATTATAATAAAATGGTATCTAAAAATATAAGTTTCTTAAGGCCACCCACAGAATATGAATATGGAATAGTTGCTGTATTCGAAGATTTGTATGGGAATCAATGGGATTTGTTACAGCCCAACGAGAATAATAAAGGTTGGATAAGATAGAATGCGTATTAGGTAAAAAGTACTTAGTACAAAGTAGCTAAAATTGAAATTAGAAAAATAAAAGAAGAAGTATTTATTACTTTGTACTCCAGACTTAATACTCAAAAGAGATGATTAAATCATATTGGCAAAAAGGGAAAAAGCAAAAACGAATCGTAGTCATTTTGGCCATCATTTTAATATTGGCATTGTTTTTTTTACGCGATGACTATCAGCCAGCCTTACTTTTTGTGCGAAAGTATATTTTTATTATTCTATTAGGGATTTTGTTTTTATGGCTTACACTTTCCAAGTTTAGAAGTGCGCCTAGTTCTGGAAAACGAATCTTAATTCTTGTAGGCATCATAGCCTTCTTTAGTACCCTTTGGTTTTTCGGATGGAAGTTGAATCTGTATAACTATATGCAGACCTACAACGTGTATAAAAACTTGAATTTGGAGGAATTGAATGAACTTCCCTTAACGCAAAATGAGCGGATTCAACCTTTTAATAATATTGTGACCATGGCCTATGAGTCTGTGGGAGAAACGCAAGAAGTTTCTTTACCGCAATTGGTTCGTGTGGATAGTACCAATCAATGGACTATGGCTGTGCAGCCTGCAAAGGAGTATACTTGGCAGCGCATGAATGACAACACCGAAGAAATTTTTATGGTGGAGAGCACCTCACCATTTCCTAGATTCTCTAATGAAAATCGCGTTCCAGTTACGTTTTCCATCGGAGAGTCTTTAGCATTCAGTAGAAATACCTACAATGCGGTGGTGCAACGCTTCAATATTTTTCAACTCTTTACCATGGAGCCTAGTGATGTATTTTACATGAAAAATGATGACGATAACTGGGTACAGGTTGTAAATTTGATTAAATGGAAAGGCTTTTTCTTTCCCTACCCTACCTACGGGGGAGTGATGGTTGTTGACTCCGGAGAGCATGATTTCAATGATTATATGGAACGCATTACGATTGGAAAAGGCACCTACATCCCTCCTGATGAAATCAAAAACTATCCGTATTTAAAAGGTCAGAA
>CALHCJ010000171.1 GCA_937936275.1 uncultured Flavobacteriaceae bacterium | reverse complement strand
TTACCAATAACAATAATCAGTTTTACATTTTCAAATTGCTCCCAAACTAAATCGTGCCATAATGGGGCGCATTCTTTTCGTGGTGGGAGATCACCTGTCTTTGCTTTCCCAGGAAAACAAAAACCCATAGGTAGTACCGCGAAATTATCGGGGTTGTAAAACTGCTCATCTGTAACGCCGAGCCATTGGCGTAATTTTTTCCCGCTAGGATCATCCCATGCTTTGTTGTGATCATGAGCTTTTCTCCCCGGGGCTTGACTGACTAGAATAATTTTTGACTTTGAGGTGCCTGCAATTATTGGTCTGGGTACTAAAGGCAAATGTTTTTTGCATACCGTACAGCCCCTAATTTCAGAAAGTAGTTTTTCCATTATTTTTTTCCACTTACAACAATAACGATTTCACCTTTTGGAGGTTTATCTGTAAAATGTGTTAACACTTCTTCCACCGAACCACGAATAGTTTCTTCGTAAAGTTTGGTCAATTCTCGTGAAACGGAAACAGCTCTTTCTGCTCCGAAATATTCTACAAAATTGGCAAGTGTTTTAAGTAATTTATGTGGCGATTCATAAAAAACCATTGTGCGTGTCTCTTCCGCTAAGAACTTCAAACGTGTTTGTCTTCCCTTTTTTATAGGAAGAAATCCCTCGAAAATAAACTTATCATTCGGTAACCCGCTATTGACCAAAGCGGGAACAAAAGCTGTTGCCCCTGGCAGGCAGTCAACCTCAATTCTATTTTCGACGCAGGCTCTGGTTAGAAGAAATCCTGGGTCTGAAATTGCAGGAGTACCTGCATCAGAAATGAGCGCAACAGTTTCGCCAGCCTGCATTCTCCGTACCAAGGCATCTACCGTTTTATGTTCGTTATGCATATGATGACTTTGCATCGGCGTTGAGATTTCAAAATGTTGCAAAAGCTTTCCGCTGGTTCGAGTATCCTCTGCAAGAATGACATCAACTTCTTTTAACACGCGAATAGCTCGCAGAGTCATATCTTCTAAATTTCCTATCGGTGTTGGCACCAAATATAATTTGCCCATACGTAATTATGGTCTTACTGTTTTTCCTAAAAAATACGATATCATTAACGCAATAAATGCAATGATAGAGAACAACTCTCCGCCATCTTTCGCAACCATATGGGCTGTAAACGCAAGGGTGACATCAAAAAAGAAACCTGCGTATGCCCATTCTTTCAACCATTTAGAAAAATTACCCCAGATGGCTATCAAGCCTAAAAATTTCGCAGCAGCTAAGGGGTAAAGCAAATATCTAGGATAGTTAACACTTTCAAAATAATCCGCAATAACCTCAGGATTTCTCAAATACATTTGAATAGAGTATATCATAATCGCTGATAAAACTCCGGTTGCTATGTAGTAAATTATTTTTTTGATATTCATAAAATACTTTTATGATAATAGTCGACAAGGTAACGAATGCTGACAAAAATAGGCGTAAAAAAACCCTTCATCACAATTGAATAAAGGGTCTTGAACAAATTTTATCAATCGGTTTAAGCGAAGCGTCTTTCAATTAGATTCATAAATCGTTCTTCATATTCTTCCTTACCTTCCCAATTCTTGTAATCAGGTTTAACCATATTGGTGATAAAAGCTATCGAACGCTCTTCAGTATCAATAGTGCTCAGTTGAGATAGAACGCGATTATAATCTTCCGTACTACCATTAAATAAATGTTTGACAAATGCCAGTCGATTATTTAGGTCTACTTTGATCTCCTTGCCATTGAGTTTGTCATTCAAGGATTTTGTAGCCATCTCTTTTTTTGATTTTTTCTCTTCCGAAGGCATAAAAAGTTCCTTGTCATTTTTCATAACATTGGGCGTTCCCAAAAAGTCATTCAAAACATCATCATTTATAACAGTTTCTGTTGGCATTTCAGAAACCATATCTTTTATAGTTGCCATACCAGGATGCGTTATGATATCCTCTTGATGTGGATTATTTTCTGGTACTCCTGAATTTTCACTCAGCACTGCATTTGCCATTTTTTCAAACTTCTCTGCAATTACATTTTTAGAAACGTCAATTTTAATATCTGTGAGCTTTTCATCAATAAATTTCAATACAGCCAATTTCTCGTACAAGGTTCTAGCCGCTTCATACATGTCGGTAATTTCATTCATATCACGGGAGGTAATGATGTCAGTAGACAATTTTATTAACTCCTCTTTCAGTTTTCGTTTCATGTGACTTTTGATTTACAAATCGGAATGTTTTCTTTTGTTTATTCAACAAAAGCTGTGCCTTTCTTTACTAAATTTAGAACTCCGTATAAACAGAACGAAAAAACACACTATTTTCGTCTAAAATTACAAAATGTTTCTCGAAAATACCGTTAACCATAAAGAACAGTTCGGATGGATAGAAGTTATCTGCGGTTCGATGTTTTCTGGTAAAACCGAGGAATTAATCCGTAGGCTAAAGCGTGCGCAATTCGCCAAACAGAAAGTAGAGATCTTTAAACCCATGGTAGATGTTCGGTACGATGAAGATATGGTTGTCTCTCATGATTCGAATGAAATACGTTCTACCCCCGTTCCTGCAGCAGCAAATATTCGAATTTTAGGAGACACCTGCGATGTGGTTGGTATCGATGAAGCTCAGTTTTTTGATGACGAGATTGTAACGGTTTGTAATGATCTAGCAAATAAAGGTGTTCGCGTTGTTGTTGCCGGATTAGATATGGACTTTAAAGGAAATCCCTTCGGACCTATGCCGGCACTAATGGCTACCGCTGAATATGTAACTAAGGTACACGCAATTTGCACAAGAACGGGAAATTTAGCGAGCTATAGTTTTCGAAAATCAAATAACAATGATTTGGTCATGCTCGGAGAAACAGAAGAATACGAACCTTTAAGTCGAGCAGCATTTTACAAAGCGATGCTGAAAGAAAAAGTAAGTACAATGAAGGTTAAGTCAGAAGAAGTTACTCCAACTAAAAAGGATGCAAATGCCTAAAGCCGCTGAAACTGTTTTAGAAATTAACCTTAATCATTTAGAGCATAACTACCGTTATTTAAAGGCAAAATTAGAGCCCAACACTAAATTCTTAGGTGTTGTAAAGGCATTTGCTTACGGGAGTGATTCCGTAAGAATAGCGCAAAAATTAGAGCATTTAGGCATAGACTATTTTGCGGTAGCCTACGTGAAAGAAGGCGTTCAACTTCGAGATGCTGGAATTAAAACTCCGATTTTAGTTTTACATCCCCAAGCGGGTAATTTTGCTGAACTTATCGAGCGCTGTTTAGAACCTAGTTTGTACTCTCCAAAGATTTTAAAAGAGTTTTTAGAAGCTGCCAAAACTCAAAAACAAACGAATTATCCTGTACATATTAAATTTAATACAGGACTAAATCGCTTGGGTTTTTGGGAAAATGATATCAATTATCTCAAAAAACATTTATCACACCAAGCTGAAATTAAAGTGGTATCGTTATTTTCTCATCTAGCCGCTTCAGAAGATTTAGAGGAAGTAGAATTCACGAAAACACAAATCAATACCTTCCTAAAAATTATCGAAGCTTTTGACAAAAATTTAAAGTATAAACCCTTCAAACACTTGTTAAATACCTCTGGAATAGTAAACTATCCAGAAAGCCAATTTGATATGGTGAGAAGCGGTATCGGATTATATGGTTTTGGAAACGAAGCTATGATTGACGCCCAGTTAAAACCTGTAGCATCTTTAAAAACAATTATATCTCAAATTCATAAAATTGAACCTGGTGAAACTGTAGGGTACAACCGTGCTTTCAAAACTAAACAATATCGAATTACAGCGACTTTGCCCTTAGGGCATGCAGATGGTATTGGTCGTCAATATGGAAATGGAAATGGTTTTGTGCGTGTAAACGGTCAAAAAGCTCCAATCATAGGTAACGTCTGTATGGACATGACAATGATAGATGTTACAGATATTGATTGCAAAGAGGGTGATGAAGTGGTTGTTTTTGGAATTGATCCTTCTGCAGAAGAATTCGCTTCAACTGCCAATACTATTTCATACGAGCTTTTGACAGGTATTTCGCAAAGAGTTACTCGTAAATATATCGACCGATAATTTCTTATTTAACATTTTCTTGGGAATCTTTTTTTTTCATACATTGCAAAGCATTGAATTGCAAAGAGTTCATTAACCAACAAAAACACTATTATCATGTTAAAAGAGTTTAAAGATTTTATTATGACTGGCAACGTCATAGATTTTGCTGTTGCCGTAATTATGGCTACTGCACTGGGCGGAGTTATTAACGGTTTTGTAAATAATATTGCAATGCCTTTCGTTGGGTATTTCGCAGGAGGAATGAATTTTGAAGATTTACATATCGCTATGGATGGTAAAGAATATGCAACTCTAGCCGCTGCAAAAGAGGCAGGGGGAGCAGTTATTGCATGGGGAGCCTGGGTAAACACAATCATAAACTTATTGATTGTAGGTCTAGTGATGTTCTTGATTGTAAAAGCGTATAACAAAACTAAGGCACCTGAGCCAGAAGCAGCTCCAGCAGGACCAACTGCAGAAGAACTACTTGCTGAAATTAGAGATTCTTTGAAGAAATAAAATAGTTTAAATACACTCGTATTTAAGCCAACGGTAACTATACCAACCAACATTAAACCGTCAATCTTGTAATAAGCAAGTTTGGCGGTTTTTTCAATTCAGTATATTCTGAAAATCCTAAATGTTGTATTTACAACTATTTGTTATATTTTTAATAATTATACATAAATCATATTGTTGACTAACTTGTATTACCCTACCTTTGCCAATCAAAATTTGATTTATAATGAAAGTAGCAGTAGTAGGCGCCACCGGAATGGTGGGTGAAGTCATGTTAAAAGTTTTAGCAGAACGTAATTTTCCGATAACGGAATTACTCTTGGTCGCATCGGCAAGATCTGTGGGCAAAAAAATATCCTACAAAGGAGAAGATCACACTATTATAAGTCTATCTGATGCGGTCGATGCGAAGCCAGATATCGCTATTTTTTCTGCAGGTGGTGACACTTCTTTAGAATGGGCACCTAAATTTGCAGAGGCAGGTACAACAGTTATCGACAATTCTTCTGCATGGCGCATGGATCCTACGAAAAAGCTGGTCGTACCAGAAATCAATGCGACTGAATTAACCAAAGAAGATAAAATTATAGCAAATCCTAACTGCTCTACTATTCAGTTGGTTATGGCACTGTCGCCATTACATAAGAAATATACAATGAAGCGAGTGGTGATTTCGACCTATCAGTCCGTATCTGGAACTGGAGTAAAAGCAGTTCGTCAATTGGAAAACGAAATTGCAGGCATTCAGGGTGAAATGGCATATCCTTATCCGATAAGTAGAAATGCCTTGCCTCATTGCGATGTTTTTCTTGAAAATGGATATACTAAAGAGGAAATGAAACTGGCAAGAGAACCGCAAAAAATTCTTGATGATCGATCTTTTTCGATCAGCGCTACCGCCGTTAGAATACCTACTTCAGGCGGACACTCCGAATCTGTAAATGTTGAGTTTCTAAATGATTTCGAATTGAATGAAGTTCGAGGTATTCTAAATGATACTCCTGGGGTTACCGTTCAAGATAATCCAGACACAAATACCTACCCGATGCCGATTTATGCACATGACAAAGACGAAGTATTTGTGGGGCGTATTCGAAGAGATGAAACGCAACGAAATACACTAAACATGTGGATTGTATCTGATAACTTACGTAAAGGAGCTGCTACTAATGCGGTACAAATCGCTGAATATTTAGTAAAAAACCAATTGGTATAATTATTAGTTCTACTCTCTTAATCTTACGTTAAACCTTTGTAAGCGAACGCCTTCAAAGGTTTTTTTTATGGTATTTTTGAGTAGAACTAATCTTTTACCCGATTATGAAAACATTTACACTTACTGTTTTGGCTAGCATACTTCTGTTAGCTTGCCAAGGAGAACCATCTAAAAAAGAACCCATCGCCGTGAATTACCCGACTACCGCAAAAGTTGATACCGTAGACACCTATTTTGGTACAGAAGTTAAAGACTCCTATCGTTGGCTCGAAGACGATCGTGCTCCTGAAACAGAAGCTTGGGTAAAAGAACAAAACAAGTCAACCTTTG
Source organism: uncultured Flavobacteriaceae bacterium (assembly GCA_937936275.1). Lineage (GTDB taxonomy): Bacteria > Bacteroidota > Bacteroidia > Flavobacteriales > Flavobacteriaceae > Maribacter_C. The sequence goes on along the minus strand of CALHCJ010000171.1, from coordinate 4,120 downwards.
GGTATTTAGAACAAATTCCATTCAGAAATGATTTAAAGAATCGATTAGAAAAACTATGGAATTACGAAAAAATTACCGCACCTTTTGAAGAGGGTGACTATACTTACTTCTACAAGAATGACGGATTACAAGATCAATATGTTGTTTATCGCAAGAAAGGTGCTGGAGAAGCTCAGGTTTTCTTAGACCCAAATAAATTCTCTGAAGACGGCACTACATCTCTTGCAGGCCTTAGTTTTACCAAAGACGGTTCTATGGCGACGTATCTCATTTCTGAAGGCGGTAGCGATTGGAGAAAAGCAATTGTTATGAATACCGAAAACATGCAGGTTGTTGAAGATACTCTAGTAGATATAAAATTCAGTGGTATTTCGTGGAAAGGTAACGACGGATTTTACTATTCAAGCTATGACAAACCCGAAGGCAGTGAGCTTTCTGCCAAAACCGATCAGCATAAAGTTTATTACCATAAAATTGGTACGCCTCAAAAAGAAGATCAACTTATTTACGGCGGAAGCCCTGATCAAAAACATCGCTATATTGGGGCTGGAGTTACTGAAGATGATCGATATTTGTTGATTTATGCGCGGAACACCACCGCTGGAAATAAACTTTTCATACAAGATTTGCTTGACCCTAATGGATTAATGATTCCTATTGTAGCCGATGAAGATTCTGACACCAGCGTCATCGAAAACATTGGCACAAAATTATTCATTGTAACAGATAGAAATGCTCCTAATAAAAAGATTGTAACGGTAGACGCTGCTAATCCTCAACCTGAAAATTGGGTAGACCTTATTCCAGAAACAGAGAATGTTTTGACTATTGGAACAGGCGGAGGTTATTTTTTTGCTGAATATATGGTTGATGCCCTTTCTAAAGTTTTGCAATATGATTATAATGGAAAATTAGTACGAGAAGTTAAACTCCCTGGGCTTGGAAGTGCTTCTGGGTTTGGTGGAAAAAAGGAAGACAAAGAGTTTTACTTCTATTTTACAAACTACATTATTCCTGGATCTTCCTATAAATTCAATGTCGAAACTGGAACCTACGAACTTTACTGGAAACCAGAAATTGATTTCAATCCAGAGGATTACGAAAGCAAGCAAGTCTTTTATGAATCACAAGACGGAACTAAGATTCCTATGATGATTACTCATAAAAAAGGTCTTGAGTTGAATGGTGAAAATCCAACCATACTTTATGCTTATGGAGGATTTAATATTAGCATAACTCCTTCATTTAGCATTTCTAATTCCGTTTGGATGGAACAAGGCGGAATCTATGCTGTGCCCAATATTCGTGGGGGCGGTGAATACGGTAAAAAATGGCATGATGCAGGTACTAAAATGCAAAAACAAAATGTTTTTGATGATTTTATTGCTGCCGGCGAATATTTAATTGCAAACAAGTATACCTCATCAGATTATTTAGCAATAAGAGGAGGAAGTAATGGCGGGCTATTAGTAGGTGCAACCATGACACAGCGCCCCGATTTGATGAAGGTTGCTTTACCTGCAGTCGGTGTTATGGATATGCTTCGTTACCATACATTTACTTCAGGAGCTGGATGGTCTTATGACTATGGTACTTCAGAAGATAGTAAAGAAATGTTTGAATATCTCAAGGGATATTCTCCTGTACATAATGTGAAAGAAGGAGTCAAGTATCCAGCAACACTGGTAACGACCGGTGATCATGATGATCGCGTGGTTCCAGCCCATAGTTTTAAATTTGCCGCAGAATTACAGGAAAAGCAAACAGGAAACAATCCGACATTGATTCGAATTGAAACCAATGCTGGTCACGGTGCAGGAACTCCAGTTAGTAAGACCATTGAGCAGTATGCTGATATTTTTGGTTTTACATTGCATAATATGGGTTTTGAACAACTACCAAATCAAGCGGTTTTAAAAGAATTTAAAGACTAATTTTTCAATAATTAAAATGAATGTCCGTTTCTAAACTAGAGACGGACTTACAATTGGTCCTATCCCTTTTCTATTATAAAGTTCAACTATTGTAAAACTTCCAATTGACTTAACCGTAACTCAAAATGCTACAAGTAGATCATGTTTCGTTTGCTTATGATGAACGTTCTGTGTTGGAAGACATCAACCTCAAAATAAATGTAGGAGAACATGTTTCTATCATTGGTGAGAGTGGTTGTGGTAAAAGTACGTTACTCAAAATCATCTATGGCTTACTTCAAATTCAAACCGGCGAGGTGTATTGGAATGATACCCAAGTTTTGGGTCCTTTATATAATTTGGTACCTGGAGAACCTTATATGAAATATCTTTCTCAAGATTTTGACTTAATGCCGTTCACTACGGTGCATGAAAACGTAAGTCAATACCTTTCGGTACTTGAACCTGAACTTCTAAAACAAAGAACGGAAGAGCTACTAGAAATGATTGAGATGACTGCCTTTGCAAAAACAAAAGTCCGTAATTTAAGTGGCGGGCAGCAGCAACGTGTTGCCTTAGCTCGCGTTCTGGCTCAAGAACCAAAGGTGTTGCTTTTAGATGAGCCTTTCAGTCATATTGATAATTTCAGAAAAAACAGTCTTCGAAGAAATCTTTTTGGTTATTTGAAAAAACAAAAAATTACTGTCGTGACCGCAACACACGATCATAATGATATGCTTCCATTTGCAGATAGAGTTGTCGTCTTACGAGATAAAAAAATAATTGCCAAATACACGCCAAAAAATCTATATCAGCATCCGAAAGACATTTATATTGCTTCTCTGTTTGGGGAAGCCAACAGAATTCCGATTAATATCATAAAAACGTATGCAGATACGAAACGGCGAATTATTGTCTATGCTCACGAATTTAAAGTCTCAGAGCAGTCAGGACTAGAAGTTTTTGTTAGTCAGTCGTACTATAAGGGAGGGCACTATTTGATAGAAGGAATATATGAAGAACAGAAAATATACTTTCATCATTACGCGCCAATCGAAGAAGAAAAGAAAGTCTTTTTAAACGTTTCAATAGAAACCATTAATCAACGCATGGCAGATTCTTAAACTTATGGATCACGCTCTTATTATTCAAGAACTTCAATTCAAGGCGGTGCGCAGTAGTGGCGCTGGCGGTCAACATGTAAATAAGGTTTCTTCTAAAATAGAGCTGTCATTTGATTTACAGAATTCCTCTGCTTTATCGGATATCGAGAAAGAGCGTGCTCTTTCAAAACTGGAAAATCGACTGACAAAAGAAAATATATTGTTGATGCAGTGTGATGAAAGTCGTAGTCAGCATAAGAATAAAGAACTCGTCATAAAACGATTTTTAGACCTTATCAAGAATGCTTTAAAAGTTGCGAAAAAACGTAAAAAAACCAAACCTTCAAGAGCGGCTATTGAAAAGAGGTTAAAAGCCAAGAAAAAGTCCTCTCAAAAGAAAGCGAACAGGTCGAAGCCTGATTTAGATTGATCACCGCGCTTTCTAATTACATTAGAATATCATTTACGGGCTGAATTGCTTCCGGCAACTCTGTTTCACCCAACATCTCTCGTAAATCGATTTCAATCGTTCTGCAAAGGGACAACATGGGAATATCATTCCCTAAACCTTCAAAGGGGTTTTCTGAATAGTCTCCAACCAATTCCATCATCAAATACACCCAGCCTACAAGAATCGTAAAAGGAACGGATAACCATACGCCGTACTCACCCAATTTTGCGAATTCTGAGACCATTCCAAAGGGTAGAAGAAAAATAAATATCCCAATAAAAACAAAACTCATACTACCGTATTGTCTTGGAAGAGGAAACTTTTTAATACGCTCACATTGGCCCTGAAACACATAGAAGTCACTGAGTATTTTTTGAAGTTCCATATGGCGAAAATCATCAATAATGTCTTTTTCGCGCAAACTCTTTAAATCTTGCGACTGCTGATCAATAATCTGAGTAGCTGTGTTCTTATAGTTGATTAACCGTTGTAGTTCATCTTCAGGAAGAAATGATTTCAACTCTTCTTCGGTAACGCTATCATTAAAAAGCCCCACGCCCCAGTGTTTCATTCGTTTTTTAGCTTCTCTAGCAACATGTCTATTCTGATTAATATGTTCCCATTGCGTTGGAATTAGGAGTTGACTCCTAAGG